>JAPUHK010000286.1 GCA_027297745.1 Planctomycetota bacterium
CCGGCTGGGCCACATCCCGACCGCGGCCGACGACGTGACCGGCGGCGCTCCGCCCGGCGGCGGGCCGAACGGCGGTCCAGGAGGACCCGACGGCGGCGCGCTCGGCCCCGGCGGAGTCGGTGGCATGCTCATGCTGCAGACGCCTCCGCCTCCGGCGACGGGGTGAGCACCCGCGCAGCAGCAGCCGGGGCGCGGGCCGTCCCCGACCAGGTGGGCCAGCATCCTGCACTTCCGCGGCGCCCAGGACGGCTACCGCAGAACGACGGGGCGCTGGGCCGATCCCGATAACCCAGTGCACGAGAGCGGCTCGGAGATCATTCCCATCTTCGCCACATACCGCGGCCCACCGCCCGGAACGGGAGGGCGCGCCGGCATCGACTACAGCATCTGGCCGCGGCCCGGCTATCCCGACACGGTGGACCTGGTGAGCGGCAACGACCAGGCGCGCGAGGGCGGCCTGACCGTCTTCCACGCCATGAACGGCAACCACGGCAACTTCCGCGACCCGGCCCGCGGCGCCCCGCGGCCCTGGGACTTCGCGTGGAGCGTGGACGTCGTCGCGCTGTCGGAGCAGATCGGCGCCACGTACCCCGCCACGCCTGGCATGAATCCCAGCAAGCGGGACAACCGCGACCTCACGCGGCTGCTGTGCTTCCCGACGGGCGAGATGCCCGACAACGCGGACGTGCTGACGGCGCCCCAGATCGCGCGCAGCATCGACGGCGACGCAACGGACAGCTTCATCGACGAGATCGGCATAAGGGCGCGGGGGGTCAGCTACCCGCTCACGCTGGTGAACGAAGAGCTGAACGCGGAGGACCAGACGATCGTGGCCGTCACGCCCGGAGGCACCGTCGGTGGGAACGAAGGTCCGGCGGGTCCTGGGCTGTTGCGCATCGGCGAGGAGTTGGTCGTCTATGTCACGGCTACGCAGCAAGGCCGACGGGTGGAGTTCGGGGGCTGCGTGCGCGGCGTGCTGCGCACGGAGGCCCGCAGCTACACGCGCGGCGCGCCGATCGAGGCGCTGCCCGGCGTCACCGTGGGCGTCCTGACGGAGGGCGCGCAGGAGAGCAGTCCCAACATGGTTGGCGTCGGCTTCGACCGCTTCCCGCGCATCGGGTGCGTGCGGCTCGAGGACCCGGACGTGGACCAGGCCGAGCTGCGCATCTACACGCTGCGCGACGCGGCGGCGTTGCGGATGCCGATCCACCCGCGCGGCGGGGGCCTGTTCGTGGCCCGCTACGGGACCGTCGCGCGCAGCTGGGACGCCGGCACGCCGGTCTTCTGGCAACCCATCCGCGGTTGGGACCGTTTCGCCGAGTTCAGCACCGATCCGGAGATCAGCTTCTGGTCCTTCAACACGCAATTGCGCGGCGCGTACTTCAAGCGCCTCTATTGGCAGGAGGTGCTGGCCCCAGGCGTCTACTTCCGCATCCTGATGCGGCTCAACGAGGACGCGCCCTGGGACGCGCTGAGCAGCCGCACGATCATCATGAGCCAGTTGGGGGGCCGGGACATCACGCCCAGGAGCTACGACGGCAACCCGTACAAGTACCTGCGGCGCTTCGAATTCCACAAGGGCGACAACTTCGTCGGCTTGCAGGCGGACCGGGTGGAGATGCGCGTGTTCGTCATCTACCGGAACGGCGCCTACCGCTGGGCGGACCCGTCGGCGCGCGGCTGGAAGACTACGCCGTTGCTGCAGCAGATGGCGCTGGAGTACGTGCAGCCAAACCGCATCTGGCGGCACGTGGACACGCGGTAAGGCGGTCCGCTCCCTGCCGTCCGCGGGTGCAGACCCTGTCAGCGGGCGGACGCCGAAGCCGGACGGCTCCTAGTCGGGGCTCGCCAGGCCGAGCACGAGGCCGTCCTCGCGCCAGAAACGGATCCGCAGGCCCTCACGCGGCACGCTGCACTCCTCGAGGCCCCTGAAGCGCTCCCCGTCGCGCACCTCGTACAGCGTGTGCCGGCGGCCCTGCTCGTCGACCAGCTTGATCTGCGCTGCGATGCGCCCCTGCAGAGAACAATAGCGAGCGCCGACGAGCTGCAGTCCCTGGGGCAGATCGCGGGGCTCGCGCAGATCGAAGTCCAATCGCGGCATGCGCTCGAGCAGTCTGGAGTAGCGCCTGCACTCGATCGTCAGGTCCTCGTCGTGATTGCGGGCGATCTCGTCGGCTAGGGCGCCGGCCAGGCCCTCTCGCGCGGAAAGGCCCCAAAACACCAGCACGCAAGCCGCCGCGGCGGCGGCCGCCCAGCCCCACGCAGCCCAGCGCCGCGGCGCGCAGGCCAGCTGCGCATCGAGGGCGCGCAGCCTGACGGCGTCGAGTTGCTTGCCGGCGTAGTGCTCCCGCAGCTGGTCGTCGAGGTTCGATTGACTCATGACGGCACCTCACAGCGGCCGCCCGCGCAAAAGCTCTGCAGCTTGCGGCGCGCGCGGTGGATGCGGCTCAGGACGGTCCCGCGCGGAGCGCCCGCAAGGTCGGCGATTTCCTGAGCCGAGTAGCCTTCAACGGTGGAAAGGTAGAGCGCTTCGCGCTCGTTGGCATGCAGCGTGGCCAGTCCCTGCTCCAGACGCTCCGGGTCCACCGCCTCGTTCGAGCCGTAGGGATCAGGCTGCGCCGGGTCGGCCGGCTCCTCCACGTCATCCAGGGCCTCCATGCCCACCAACCGCTCGCGCCGGTAGGCGTCGATATAGCGGTTGCGAATGGTCGTGATCAAGTAAGCCATCTTGCGCGGGGCGTCGCGGCCGAGCATGGCCAGCACGGCATCGCCAACCAGGTCCTCCGCGCGCGCCTCGTCGTGCGTCAACGAGAGCGCGTACCGGTAGCCTCGCTGCAGCAACGGCTCCCAGCCGTCATCCGCAGC
>JAPUHK010000287.1 GCA_027297745.1 Planctomycetota bacterium
CCGCTCGGTGGCCTGCACCAAGTGCCGGGCATCGACAGCCAGGAAGCGCACCCCCTCTTCCAGGTGAACGCGCTCCACGAACCCGAAGTTGCTCTCGAGAAAGTGGTGGAGGACGTCCTGCCAGTCGGGGAGGATCTCCAGGGCGGCTATGTCCACGCCGCCGGGCGCCGCCGCCGCGCCCGCCGATCCACCGGTCCCGACTCCCAAAAAGAGCATACGGCGTGGCCGTGGATGGAGCAGCAGCGGAATGAGCCCCTGGCGCGCCTGCGCGAAGACCCGGCGCGTGTCCCCGAGCCGGTACGAGTTGTTGATCTTGAGCACGAGGTTTCCCGGCGGGACGAGCACGACGGATACGCTCGCCGCCAGGCCTTCGCGGTAGGCCACCAGACGTTCCGTTTCGGTGTCGGTCCAGAAACGAATGTCTTCCGGGACCCGTGTCCAGAGCGCGGTCATGCTCGCAAGCAGGAGGCTCGCGGTCACGACGCTCCATACGCGCCGGCGAAAGGCCCAGGGCACGAGGAAGAGGGCGGCGAAGAGCACACAACTCCAGGAGGTGAGCAGAAGGAGGGTCTTCAGGCCGAGCGCGGGAAGCAGCAGGAAGCCGAAGAGCAGCGGCGAGACTACCGAGCCGCAGGTGTTCGCCAGGTACACGCGCCCGACCTCGCGGCCGACGTGGTCCACGCGGCGGTGCCCCAACCGGACCAGCAAGGGGAAGGTGCAGCCCAACAGGAAGACCGGCGCGCCGATTACCCAGAGCGCGTGCCTGAGCTCGCTCCACTGATAGGCGGCGAAACCCTCGACCGCCTGTTGGTTCGCGGCGGGCACGGCGCTCAGCTGCAGGATCGAGAATGCGCCCGCGAGCCCCGCGGCGCCGAAGAGCAGCGCGCACATGGCGCGCCGCGCGAGCCCCACCCGGTCCAACAGTGCCACAACGATCGAGCCGAGGCCCATCGCCGCCAGAAAGACGAGCAGGATGACGGAGAAGCTGTAGGTCGTGCTCAGGAAGCGTGAGGACAGCGCGCGTGTCCAGAGGATCTCGAACCCCGCACCCACGAAGCCGGCCAGGGCCGCCGCCGCGACGATGACGTACGTCGTGCGGACGGGATCGGAGGGGGAGGCCGCGGCTGGCTCCGGCGCGTGCAGCGGCGCCGGGTCCCCCTTCAGACGGAAGCAGAAGCCCAGCAGCGCTGCCGTGGCGTTGCCGGCGGCTGCCAGGACCATCGTTCCCGGCAGGCCCAGCCGTGGAAGCCACAAGAAGCTCGTCCCTGCGACGCCTGCAGCGGCGCCCAGGGTATTGAGCCCGTACAGCCAGCCGAGGCGTGGTGCCAGGTCACGGTCGCGGCGCACGACGTGGCGCGTGAGGGCGCTCAGCGTGCCGCCCATCGCTACCGCGGGCAACGCGAGCAGAAGAGCGGTGAAGGCGCCCTTGACCCAGAGGGCCGGTCCGACGGACCACTCCGCAGGACCAAGAGACAGGTAGAGACGTTCGACCAGGCCACTGAGGGGGAGAAAGAGGAGGCCACACAGACCGATGCAGAGCTCGAGCACGCAGAAGAGCGAGATGCGGCCGGCCATGCGGTCGGCCACGCGTCCGAAGAGGTAGGCGCCGAGGCCGAGGCCGCCGAAGATGACGGCCAACACGATGTTGATGGCGTAGACGGTCTGCCCGAAGATCTCGCCCAGCCGGCGGATCCAGATGAGTTCGTATGTGAGCGCGGCGGCCCCGGAGAGCGTGACCGCCAGGCAGAGCAGAGCGAAGCGCAGAGTCGGTTCCTCCAACGGGTGTATCGGGTACCCGTCGGCCCGCCTGCAACTCCGTGGCGCGTGCTACAAGACGCCGGCCCCCGAATCCCCTAACTTAGGAGCCGTATGAGCTGGCTTTCACAGGACTGGGGGGACTTGGCCGACACCCTATGTCTGGCGCGCACGCGTTTGCGCGTCGCCCTGAAGCGGAGCCGGGGCAGGGGGCGCGCCGAGGGGCCGGTAGCCGCGCCCTATCCCAAGCTCTTCATCGTCGGTAGCCCCCGCTCCGGGACCACCTGGGTGAAGCGTCTGCTGCAAGCACACCCGCGCGTGGTGTGCGGACCCGAGTCGCATGCGTACCGGCAGATCTTCGAGGGCGTTCGGGGGCGCTTGCACCGGGGAGCGCGCGTCTGGAAGCGCATCTTCCACGTCCATCGCACAGGGGGCACCGAGGGCAAGGGCGGCATCCGGCACTACATAGCACGCAAGACCTTGCACCGGCTGGTCGAGCGCGCTCTCCTCGAGCCCGCATCGACGCAGGAGCAACTCGACCTTCAGGCAGAGGAGCTGATCCGCGGCGTCTTCGACGACTTTCATCGGCGCCACGCGGGCGGGCCGGACGATCTGCTGCTGGAGAAGACGCCCGGCCATGTGTTGTGCGCAGAACGCATCCTGCGCTTCTATCCGGAGGCCAAGCTGGCCATCGTCCTACGCGACGGTAGGGACGTCTGCGTCTCGCTGCAGATGCGCAGCCTCACGAGGCTCTGGCCGCCGAAGGAAAGGCGAGAGCAGATCGAGCTGTGGGTGCGACATGCGGAGGCCGGCCTGCGCCTGCTGTCGACTCCGGAGTTCGAGGGACGCATCCTGGAAGTGCGCTATGAGCAGCTGCTTCAGGACCCGCACGGCGAGCTACGACGCCTGTGCGGCTTCGCCGGGCTGCGAGCGGACGCCGAGTTCTTGCGTGCGGCCGTGGAGGCCGCCGCCTTCGCGAACATCGCGCAGACCGGTCCCGGCGAGCACAGGTGGCGGGGCACCGCCGGCACATGGAAGCGGTACTTCACGGACGAGGACCGCCGGCTGTTCCGCGAGCTGGCCGGCGACGTCTTTGAACGGGCCGGCTATTCGTTCGGCGCTAACGGCCGTTCGTGATGCAGCCGGGGCAGCCGCACCAGTTGTCGGGCAGCTCGTCGAGCGCGCCGACCGGGTGCGACGGCGGGAGCAGCGCGATCGTCTCGAGCAGGGGCACCTCGGCCAGCAGCGGATGGCCTAGGATCACGTGGGCCTGGCCGTCGGTGATCGTGGGGTTGCCGCCCAGCACGCGCCAGAGGGCCGGCCTGGGCCGGCCCTCTTATGGTTATCGCTCGGCGCCGGCCGCGGGCTGGAAAGAGCCCTGCAGGTCGCGCCGTGCGAGCTGGACCATGGTGCGCAGCAGCTCCCCCTGGATCTGCTCCTCACGTGTTAGCG
>JAPUHK010000288.1 GCA_027297745.1 Planctomycetota bacterium
CTCGCGCCTGAGCGGCGCCGCGCCGGCCTCGAGCAGCGCCGGCCGCTCGTCCAAGGCCGCTTGCATCGAGCTGAGCGCGCCCTCGATGTCGTCCCCGGTCCAGCGCGCCGCGGCCTTCAGCGCATAGGCGCGGGCGATGGCGCCGCGCACGGTCTCCGAGCGCACCAGCGTGTCCGGGGCGCCACGGTAGCACGCGATCGCGTCGTCGTAGTGCTTGCCCTCGAGGAAGACGCTGCCCAGTTCCTGGAGCACGGGCAGCCCGCGCAGCAACTCGCGGCGTACGGCGCGTGCCGATTCGAGCGCCTCCTCGAGACGTCCGTGCCGGAACAGGACCAGCGCGCGCTGCGCCCCGATGCGCGCCTCGAGCAGGGAGCGCTCAGCCGAGCCCGCAGGCAGGCGGGCGGCCTCGTCCAGCGCGCGGTCGGGGTCCGGCCTGTCCCCGTCGAGCCAGAAATCGGCCCACGCCGTGACGACACGCGCGTCCTGCGGAGCGCGCCGCCGCGCCTCCTCCAGGTGCCTGCGATAGAGGTCCTTGTCCTGCCGGTGCATCTGCCCGAGGAGGATCTCCGGCTCCGGGTCACTGGGGTCCGCACCAGAGGCCTTCTGCAGCGCGTCGACGGCAAGGCGCGGCCAGCCTCCCACTCTCGCGATCTTTCCGAGATCCAGGTAGGTGAACGACCGCGGGGAGATCTCTACCGACGCTTGCAGGTCCTCGACCGCACGGTCCAAGCGTCCCAGCGCCGCGTAGCTCAACCCCCGCCAGCGCAGCGTGGGTCCGCGGATGCGGCGCGCACCGGCATTGTCGCTCGCCGCGAGGATCTCGAGCGCCTCGTCCGCATGCCGCAGCACGTCCTGATGCTGTCTCAGGAAATAGCGGCACTCGATCAGTCCCGACAGCGCGTGCACGCGGTTCTCGGCGAAGAAGGCCAGCTCCAGACCCTTCTCGAACTCCCCGACGGCGTCCCGCAGGCTCTGCTCGTCGTAGGTCGCTCCGCGCAACCCGCGGTCCCGCTTCAAGAAGCCGAGGTTGATGTGCGCTATCGCGGAGCCGGGGCGCACCTCGATCGTGCGCGTCCACAGCGTCTTATCCGACTCGAAGCGGCCGGCCGACTGCATCGACAGCAACAAGTACACCGCGGCCAGAAGCCCGAGCAACGGGGCGGCCACGCGCCAACGCAAGACCGCCCAGCCCGCCAGCACTGCCGCCCCGCTCAGCGCGAGGTACGTGTAGCGGTCCGCCTGCAACAACGTGCTCGCCGGAAAGACGTTGTTGAACGGCGCCAACGCGACGAGGAAGAGGGCCACGGCGAAGGAGAGCAGCGGGGCACGGCGCCGGAAGAGGAACACCGAGAAAAGCGCCGTGCCCACCAGCACGATGCCGATCCAGGCTGAGCCCAGCGAGTCCGGACGCGCCTCCGGGTAGTCGACCGAAAGGTCGAACGGCAACGCGGTGAGGACCAGGTAGCGACCCCACGCAGCGAAGCCCGCGGCGACGCGCACGTCCAGCGCCATGCCCTCGCTGACGACCCCCTGGTCGGCCGCCACCAGCAGGTGCACGACCGTAGCCGCCAGTGCTACGACGCAAAACGGCACGGTACGCAGCGCAGCCCGGCGCCGGGCGCCGTCGTAGCGCGGCAACAGCCAGGCGGCCATCAACAGGAAGCCCGGCAACACGACCGCGGTGGCCTTCGTAAAGCAGGCCACGAGCAGAGCCAACAGCGCGCCCACCGTGGCCGCGCGCGATCCGTCCTCGGCCTTCAGGAACAGGAGCCAGGCCAGGAAGAAGAAGAACGCGCTGAGTACCTCCTTGCGGCCGGCGATCCAGGCCACGGACTCGACGTGCAGCGGATGCAGCACGAACAGCAGGGCGCCGATCAGCGCCGCCACGCGATTGCGCAGCAGCAGACCCAGCACGCAGAAGAGGACGAAGCCCGCCGCGGCGTGCCACACCACGTTCCCGAGGTGGAAGCCGACCGCGGCGCCGCCGAAGAGCAGATCGTCGAGCTTGTAGCTCAGACCATAGAAGGGCAAGTAGGCGTAGTAATAGGTCCCGGTGAACAGGGACCGGACACTGCGGTCGAGCGCGCCGCCGCCGAAGCCCCCGGTCTCGTAGCTCCCCGTGTCATGGAGCAGGGCCTGGTCGTCGTAGTTGAGCGGCTCGCCCTGCAGTGCCGGCGCGGCCATGGCCAGCGCCGCCCCCAACAGCAGGAGGGCGGTGCCGAGGCGGAAGGGACGTTGCCCGAGACTGGACTGCACAGATCTTTAATCGGTGGAATCGATGAAGGTGCGGTGCCAGAGCTCCAGGAACAGAGCTGACCAGAGCCCGCGATTGTAGGGGCAGGAGGGAGCGGCCAGCGTGGCTTCCACGGCGGCCGCGTCGAGTATGCCGCGTTGGCGCGTGCGCGGATCCAGCAAGACGTCGCGGACCAGCTCGCGCCAGGGTCCGCGCAGCCACTCCCCCAGCGGGAGCGTGAAACCGAGCTTGTCACGGCGGGCGGCGACCGAGGCCGGCAGATACGGCGCCGCCGCGCGGCGCAGCAGCGCCTTCAGCGTCCCATCCGGCGCCACGCGGGCTTCGGGCCCTAGCCGGGCGGCGACGCGCAGCAACCGGCGGTCCAGGAGCGGCAAGCGCCCCTCGAGGCTGAACGCCATCGTGACGCGGTCCTCCACCTGTAGCAGCGCGGGGAGCGTGATCGCCAGCTCCAGACGCGCGGCGCCCGCCAGAGGGTCCGGGCCACCCAGCTCGAACTCCTGAAGCACGGCGTCGAGCGGCGCCGGATGCGCCTCAAGGAAGTCCTGCGTGTAAAGCTCCGCGTTGCGCCGGTCGAGCAGCGCCAGCGCGCGCCGGCCCGGTGCCAGGCCGCGCACCCGCTCGAACAAAGGTGCGTACGCCTCGAGGCCCGGCGGCGGTTCGTCGCGCGTGAGCGCAGCCGCGCGAGCATAGCCGCCGAACAGCTCGTCGCCGCCGCAGCCGCTCAGCACGATGCGCGTGCCGTGCTCTGCGATGGACCGCGCCACCACCCACTGCGCTAGACTTCCCGGACCCGCGACCGGTTCCTCCAACGCACGCACGACGGCTGGGAGCGCTTCGCGGCAGGCCCGCTCGGTAACCGGCACTTCGGTCAACGGGAGACCAAGCTCCTTGGCCGCCGCGCGCGCGTAGCCGGACTCGTCGCAGCCTTCGGCCGCGACGTGGCCGTGAAAGGCCGTGGGGCGTGCACCCGCGGCCGCGGCCAATGCCGCCACGAGCGTCGAGTCCACGCCGCCCGACAGCGTGACGGCACAGCGCTCGCCGGCGGGGAGCGCATCGCGCACGGCGCGCTCCAACACCTTGCGCAGGCGCTCCTCGGTGTGCGCCGGGTTCGGCGCTCCGAAACGAAGCGCGGCGTCCGCCGCCTGCACGACGCGGCCGGACGGAAGCTCGACGATCCCCCCCGGCGGCACGCGCAGAACGCCGGTGAACAGCGTCTCGGTTCCCCATGCATAGTGCATGAGCAGCCAACGGGCCAGCGCGGGGCCGTGCACGCTGCGCCGCCCACCGAGCAGGCCGCCGATGGTCGACGCGAACGCGCCCTCGCCGTCGCGGCACGTGTAGTAGAGCGGCTTTTGCCCCACGGGGTCGCGCGCCATCCAGACGCGCCGTCCGTCGTCGAAGGCCAGCGCGTACATGCCGTTGAGCCGGTGCACGGCGCCCGGCCCATGCAGGTCGATCAGAGCACCGACCACCTGCGTGTCGCTCGCGCCGTCCACCTTCACACCGTGGTAGTCCAGCTCCTTGACCAGCTCCGGGACGTTGTAGATCTCGCCGTTGAAGACCAGCAGGCCTGTGCGCGTGCGCAGCGGCTGGTGGCCGGCGTCGCCGCCGCGAATCGTCAGCCGGACGCAACCCAGGTAGGCGGAGCCGCCCGCCGCTTCGCCGCGGCCGTCCGGGCCGCGCTGAACCATGCGCTCCAGCATGCCGCCGAGGCGCGCGCGCGCGTCGCGGGGATCGCCTCCGACCAGACCCGCGATGCCGCACACTACTTGTAGGCCTCGGCGTAGTACCCAAGGCTGCGCAGATGCAGCCGCACGCGCGAGCGCGCGAACCAGGGCCGCAGCAAGCGCTGCAACCCCCGGCGGTCGAACTCCTGCAAGTGTCCGGGCGCGCGCCCGGCGTGCAGCTTGCCGAGGCCGAAGCCGACGCGCCGCGCCCAGCGCTTGAGACGCACGACGGCCCGGTCCCAGGGCACGTAAGCGACGAGCCGGCCGCCCGCACGCAGGACGCGCGCGCTCTCAGCGACGGCCGCCCCCGGATCGGGCAGGTGCTCGAGGATCGCGCTCAACACGACGAGGTCGACGCTGCCCGAGCGCAGCGGGATGCGGCAGGCGTCGCCGACCACACCTTCGTGCCCGGCGCCGCGCAGCCCGCGCGGATCGATGTCCAGAAGCAGCGTGCGCTTGCCGGCCCCCGCCCACGTTGCCGCCAGAGATCCGTCCTCGGCGCCGAGATCGACGGCCACCTCGAAGGGTCGCGCCGCGGCCAGCGCCGCGACGTGCGCGCGCCGACGCGCTTCGATGCGGCGCACGATCGCGCTCGGATGGCCGCTCAGGTTCTCCATGCCGTAGCGCCGGTTCAGCGCGCGGTTCCACGCCGCCAGCGCCCCGGGGCGGTCCAGGTCGAAGCGTTCTCCCGTTTCGGGAACCGTGACGGTGGTCATGAGCGATCCGTCTCCCGGTTTGAGTCGGGACCGGTCACGGACAGGTCACGCAGGAGCCGCAGGTGCGCGCGGATCGTGCGCAGCACCCGCATCTTGCTGCCTCCGGCCCGGCGGGCGTGCAGCCGCGCCGGCACCTCGATCACGCGCAGGCCCGCGCGCAAGGCCCCCGCGATCAAGAAGGCCGCCGCCGTGAAGTCTGCGGGCAGCGGCAGCAACGGGCGGACGGCCTCGAGGCGGTAGGCACGCACGGCGCACGTGAACGTGTGCAGCCGGCTGTGCAACCTCCGCCGGTAGAGCGCCGAGGCGGTCTTGCTGAGCCACAGGCGCAGCGGGCCCACGCCTTCCACGCCGCCTTCGGGATGGTACGGGCTCAACGTGACCAGATCGGCGCCGGGGTCCTCCAGCGCGCGCACCAGCGGAGCCAGCTCTTCAGGGCGGTAGGCTTCGTCGGGGTCGTAGACGACCGCGGCTTCGCCTTGGGCTTGAAGCAGGCCGGTCTCTTGCGCCGCGCCCACGCCCCGGTTGCGCCCGTGGGCGACGACGCGCAGACCGTCGATGCGCTCGAGTCCGGCGGCCGTGCCGTCGACGGATCCGTCATCCACCGCCAGGAACGACAGCTCGTGCTCTGCGAGCGCGGCCCGGATGCGTTCCATGACTCCCGGCAAACCCGGAAGCAGGACCTCCTCGTTGTAGAGGGGAAAGACCACCGTCAGTTTCACGGGAGCGCACCGCCGTTGATCCGTTCTTGGCTTACTGGGCGCCTCCGACGTCGAAGAGGTCCCGCACGACGTCCGGCAGGCTGCCAAGATCGCGCGTCTCAATGTCGGGACTGTGCCGGCCCGTATGGCTGGCGTACTTGCCGCTCCCCCGCCGCAGGCAGGTCCACATGCCCGCCTCGTGCGCCGGGTCGATGTCGTTTTGCGGGTTGTCGCCGACGTACAAGACCTCCTTGGGCTCCACGCCGATGCGCTTGCTGGCCATCTTGAACAGCTTGGGATTCGGCTTGGAGACCCCCATGTCCTCGCTGATGAAGATGGCGTCCGGGCTGAAGGCATCGCTCAAGCCGAGGCGCACCAGCTTCTCGGCCTGCTTCACGGTAATGCCGTCGCTGACCACGCCCAGCAGCAGGTTCATGGCCTTCAGTCCCTTGATGGCGCGCCCGGCATCGGGGAAGGGCTTCAGCTCGCTGGACTTGGTGTCGTGATAGGCGACCACGCCGGCGGCCACGACCACGGCCCAATGCACCCCGGCCCGCAGCCGGCCGGGGAAACGGAGCAGCAGCTTCTCGTAGTGATGCGAGTAGTTGCTGCTGAACTCGTGCACCACCTCCTCGAGCTCGGCGCGCGCCTCCTCGACGGACACCTCCAGGCCGGCCTCGACCATCGCCTCCACGGCGCGGTGCCGGGCCAGCGCCGCGAAGCTGGAGGTGGAGTACAGCGTGTCGTCCAGGTCGAACAGGACGGCGCGCAGTTTGGCTTTCTCAGGCATCTGTGGAAGGCGCGCGCATTCTAAGCCATCCGCCGGCCCCTCCGCGCACGCCCTGCATACGAAAGCGGCGGCCCCGCGGGGGACCGCCGCTCTTCATGGTTGGTCGCGAAGGGCTAACTGCCCTCTACCTCCGCATCCGCTCCGCCTGCTCCTGCAGGTCGGTGATCGTCGCGGTCACGATGATCATGAGGTGCTCGACCTCGTCCGACTTGCCCTGCCGGCTGAACAGGAAGCTGAGGATCGGAATGTCGCCCAGGATGGGCGTGCTCGACTTCTTGTCCGTGAACTTGAGATCCTTCAAGCCGCCCAGCAGCACCGAGCCGCCGTCCGGGATGCGAACCGTCGTCTCCGCCTGCTGCAGGTCGATCTCGGGCAGCTGGATCGTGACCGGCGACTGCGAGGCGATGACCGCGATGGCCGCGCCGAGCAGCGTCTG
>JAPUHK010000289.1 GCA_027297745.1 Planctomycetota bacterium
AGAAGAAGGACAAGGAGCTGCGCAAGGCCGACGAGCTCAAGGCGGCGGGCCTGGAGGCCGCCGGCAAGGGCGTCGTCTCGCGCGTGCGCAAGCGGCTGGTCGAGGAACGGCAGAGCGCCGTCGCGCACTACAAGCGGGCGCGCAAGTACCTGCGCCGCATGCGCCGCATGGACCCGCAGTTCACGGTGCTGGACCGGGAGAAGCTGCGCAAAGAATACGACCGGATCGAGAAGGACATCGTGGCCTGCTACCTGGCGGCCGCGGAGGTCTACCTGGATCAGCGCAACTACAAGCGCGCCGTGCTCTACGTCTACAAGGTGCTCTTGTACGACCCCATCAACGAGCGCGCGCTCGAGATGAAGGCGGAGATCGCCCGAAACCGGATCCACTTCCGCGTGTCGGACATCTCGAACGCCAAGCCGCGCGTCTCGGGCGGCTAGCGCCCTACGGGCGGCGCACGTACCCTTCGACGACCTGGTCCGGATCAAGCGTGTGTACGTACCGGTGGTCGAGCTCCAGCGCTTCGGTCATGAGCGCGCGCCCGCGCCCGGCGACCGCGGGCAGGGCACCCAGGCCGCCGATCACGCGCGGCGCCACGAAGACCACCAACTGGTCCACCAGGTCTCTGTCCAGCAGCGAGCCGATCAGCTCGCCGCCCCCCTCGATCAGCACGCGCTCGAGGCCGCGGCGGTACAGCTCCTTCAACATGCGGCGCGGATCGACGCGCCCACCCGCTCCCGCCCGCACGACCTCGACGGTGCGCGGCGCCCGGCACTCCTCGGGCGCGAACACGAGAGTGTTGCCGCCGCGCAGGACCCTGGCCTTCGGCGGCAAGCCGCGCCGCCCGCACACGATCACGCGTAGCGGCTGTTTGCCCGCGCCGGAACGGTTCGTCAGGCGGGGGTCGTCGACCCGCACGGTGCGCGCGCCGCACACGATGGCATCCACCCCGGCGCGGAAGGTGGCGTGTGCCCAATCGCGCGACTCTTGCGAGGAGACCCAGCGCGAGTCGCCGGTGCGGCTGGCGATGCGGCCGTCGAGCGTCATGGCCCACTTGGCGATCACCCAGGGGCGCTTGCGCTCGAGGTGCGTGGCGTACGGCTCGAGCAACGCACGCACGGCCGCCGGCGCACGCGCCTTCCGCACGCCGATGCCCGCTTCCCTGAGGCGCGCGGGCCCCTTGCCGGTGGTCTGGGGGTTGGGGTCTATGCAGGCATACACGACCTCCTTCACGAACGCGCGCATCAAGGCCTGGGAGCACGGCGGCGTCTTCCCGTCGTGGTCGCAAGGCTCGAGCGTCACGTAGACCGTCGCGCCGCGGGCGTGCTTGCCGGCGCTACGCAGCGCCTCCACCTCGGCGTGCGGTGCCCCCCAGCCGCGGTGCCACCCCTCGCCCACCAGCCTGCGGCCGCGCACGACCACGCAGCCCACGGGAGGGTTCGGCTCGACGCGCAGGCGGCCGCGCTCCGCCAGCTCGGCGGCGCGCAGGAGCCAGCTATCCGGCAACCCGGCCTCGGAGGCTCACCGGGCTGCAGGACTCCACGGTCACCTCCACGAGCTCGCCGTGCAGATCCTCCGCGCCCGGGAAATGCAGGATGTGGTTGCCGCGCGTGCGGCCCGTCAGGACGGCGGGGTCCTTCTTGGACGGCCCTTCCACGAGCACCTCGAAGGTGCGCCCGATCATCGCCTCGTGCTTCTCTTTCGAGACGCGCTCCTGCGCCTTCAGCAGGCGCAGGTTGCGCGCAGCCTTGACCGCCAGCGGCACATCGTCCTCGAAGTGCTTTTCGCTCGGCGTCCCGGGACGCGGCGAGTAGCGGAAGATGAAGCTCTGCTGGAAGCGCACCTCCTCGAGCAGGGTCACGCTCTGCTCGAAGTCCTCGTCGGTCTCGCCGGGGAAGCCCACGATGAAGTCGGCGGCCACCTCGCCCTGCGGGTCCCGCTTGCGGAACTCGTGCACCACCTCGAGGTAGCGCTCCCGCGTGTAGCCGCGCGCCATGCGCTTGAGCACGCCGTTGGACCCGGACTGGGGCGGGATGTGCAGCGCGCCGCACATCTTGGGCAGCTGCGCCAGGTCGTCCAGCACCTCCAGCTGCATGTCTTCGGGGTGCGAGGTCACGAAGCGCAGACGCTTGAGCCCCTCCACCTCATGGCAGGCGCGCAGCAGGTAGTGCAGATCCTCCCCTTCGGGCCGGTCCTTGCCGTAGGAGTCGATGTTCTGGCCGAGCAGCGTGACCTCGACCACGCCGTCCGCCACGAGCCGGCGCACCTCGGCCTCGAGCTCGGATAGCGGCCGGCCCTTCTCGCGCCCGCGCGTGGCGGGCACGATACAGAACGTACAGCGGTGGTCGCAACCGCGGGAGACGGCGATGAAGGCCCGGTGCGGGTCGCTGCGCACCGTGACGTCGCGGTCCGGCGGCGGGCTGTCGAAGCCGATCGAGATCTGCGCTCCCGCCCCCTCGCGCACCGCCTCCGCCAGCCCCACGATGCCGCCGAAGGAGCGGGCTCCGGCGATCACGTCCACGTACGGCGCGCGGCGGGAGATCTCCTTCCCCATGCGCTCCGCCATGCAGCCGGTGACAGCCAGAACGAGGCCCGGGTTGCGCTCCTTCAGCCGGCGCAGGCGGCCGAGATGGCTGAAGACCTTTTCCTCCGCGCGCTCGCGCACGGCGCAGGTGTTGATCAGGATCACGTCGGCCGCCTCGGGCTCGCTCGCAAGCGTGTACCCCGCCTTGCGGAAGGCCGAGGCCATCAACTCGCCGTCGTAGACGTTCATCTGGCAGCCGAAGCTCTGCACCAGCAAGCGCTTCACGCGTCCTGCTCCTGCAGCGCCTCGAGCGCGCGCAGCTCCTTGCCGGCGCGGTCCACGAGCTTGTCCAGCTCGCGCACGGTATCGCGCACGTTCGAGGGCCGCGACTCGCCGGAGCGGGCCGGTTTGCTGGCCGCGGCGATGCCCATGCGGGCCGTGTTCAGGGCGTGCTCCAGGAACCCGGCGCGCAGGAACGTGCGCGCTGTGACCAGGAAGCCGCCCGCCGCCCCCTCGGCCGGGAACATCTTGCTGAAGAAGCGGGTCAAGCCCGCATCGGAGGAGTCGGGCCACAGGTCCTTGCGGTACAGGAAAGCCGAACGCACCACGATGTCGTCCTCCTTGAAGCCTGGGAGGAGCACGTCCAGACGCTTTTGCGCGCGCGTAAACAGATCGCGCACGCGCCGCAGCCGCTGCGGGTAGTACTCGCTGACCTCGCGGAACAGCCGGTTGAACTCGCGCCCGCCCGCATCGCGCGGGAAGTCGCGCACGCTCAAGTGCTCTTCCTTCAGGATGCTCAGTTCGTGGTAGATCTTCGAGACCTCCATGTCGTAGGGCTCGGAGACGTTGTTGTCGCGGAACAGGGCGTTCGCGATGCGGCGCAGCTCCTCCACCCGCGTCTCCAGAAGCGCCTCGAGCTGCGGGGTCTCGAACAGCTTGGCGGTCTGCTCGGGGTTGAGCTTGAGATCCTGGCGGGGCGTGTTGTGCTTCTTGACAAGCCCGGCGATCTTGGCCTCGTAGTGCTTGTAGATCCTTGCGAAGGCGTTGCGGCTCGCGTAGTGCCGCTCCAGGAGCTGCCAGGCCTGGCCCGGCACGTGATACCTACGCCGGCCGGTCATGCCGAGCCCTCCCCGCCAGTCTCGCCGGCGCTGTCCTCGGGAACACGGGCGGCCAGGCGGTCTACGAAATACAGCACCAGCAGGAACAGCACCAGATAGAGGACGGACCCTACGAGCGTGGACATGCTCTGAATTCTAAGGGTTTGTCCGGAAATCCATCTCAAGACCGGGGCCGGGCTCGAGGCGCCGTCGGAGCCATGGCCGCCCGAGAGACAAGCCTGGCGGCGGCGCGTCCCCGACGCCGTATCGACGGAGAGATACGTCTAGGCGCGCGCGATACAGCCAGGCGCCGCCGCAGCCGGCCGAACCTACATGGGTTTTCAGACAGACCCTTAGGGTTATCCCCGGCTGCCATCGGCTGCCGGCCGTTAGACCGCCAGATCGACATGGGGCCGGCTACTTGGCGGAAGCTGCCTTTTTCCGCTTCTTCTTGCCCTCTTCGGGCTCGGGCGTCTCCTCCACGAGGGGCGGATCGACCAGCTCGAAAAGGGCGCGCGAGGCGTTGTCGCCGAGGCGGTTGCCGCTCAGCCTGAGGATGCGCGTGTAGCCGCCGGGCCGCTCGCGGACCGCTGGCGCCACGACGTCGAACAGCCGCTTCACGGCGCCCTTGGTCGGCAGCGAGCGGGCCGCCAGGCGCACCGCGTGCAGATAGGCCGCCTTGCCTTCGGCGTCGCCCTCGCCGCGCGCGACGTTGCCCTTGCGCGCCAGCGTGATCAACCGCTCCGCGATCGGACGGAAGGCCTTGGCCTTGGGCATCGTCGTGGTCACACGTCCGTGCTCGAACAGCGACGCGATCAGGTTGCGCCCCATCGCCCGCTGATGCGGACCGCTTACGTGGAGCCTGCCCTTGCGCCACCGGTGACGCATCTACTCCTCGCTCTCCGCGCCACCCTGTGCGACGAGCGCTTCCACGTCCATCTCCAGGGCGAGCCCGGTGCCGATGAGCTTTTGCTGCACCTCGCGCAAAGAGGTCTGGCCGAAGTTCTTGAAGTTCAGCAGGTCAGCCTCGCTGAGGCGCACCAGGTCGCCGATCGTGCGCACGTTCTCCACCTCGAGGCAGTTGCTGGCGCGCACAGAGAGGTCCAGGTCCGAGATCGGCAGGGCCATCCGGTCGCGCAGCTCGAGCTGCTCCTGCGGCACGGGCTCCGGCAGCTCGAACTCCGGCTCCTGCGGCACGGCCGCGGCCACGACTTCGGCGCCAGGCATGCCGTGCTGGACGAAGGGGTTCAGGTGCTTGCGGTAGATCTTGCTGGCCTCGACCAGCGCGTCCGCGGGGCTGATCGTACCGTCGGTCCAGATTTCCAGGATGAGCTTGTCGTACGTGGTGACCTTGCCCACGCGGGTGTTTTCGGTGCGGTAGCGGACGCGCAGCACCGGGCTGAAGATCGCGTCGATCGGAATCACGCCGATCTCCTGCTCCTCGCCGGTGTTCTCCTCCGCCGTAGCGTAGCCGCGCCCGCGGCGGGCGGTCAGCTCGCAATAGAACTCCCCGTCCTCCGCCAGCGTGGCTATGTGCAGCTCGGGGTTGACGATCTCCGCGCCCGGGTCGCAGATCACGTCGGCGCCGGTCACGGCACCCTTCGTGTTGCGCTCGATCCGCAACGTGACGTCCCCGTCCCGGTGCAGCCTCACGAGCACCTGCTTCAGGTTGAGGATGACGTCCGTCATGTCCTCGACCATGTGGGGCAGGGCCGTGAACTCGTGCAGCACGCCCTTGATCTTGACCGTGGTGATGGCCGAGCCCTCGATGGACGAGAGCAGGACCCGCCTCAGGCCGTTGCCGACCGTAGTCCCGAAGCCCCGCTCGAACGGCTCCGCGTTGAAGCGGCCGTAAACCGCCGTAGCCTCTTCCGTGACCACACGGGTCGGTAGCTCGAGGTTCCTCCAGCGAATGCGCATCTAGGCCTTCTCCTCCGCGTCAGCGCGAGCAGTACTCGACAACCAGGTTCTCGTTGATAGGCAACATCACGTCTTCGCGGCCCGGCACGGCGACCACCTTGCCCGAGGGCGGGTCATCCGTCCTCTGCAGCCACGACGGGACACGGGCCTGCAGCCCGATGTCCAGGCTTTCTTTGGCCAGCTTCTGGCTGCGCTCCCGCGGATGCACCGTGATGGCATCTCCGACCCGCACGACGTACGAGGGGATGTCCATGCGGCGCCCGTTCACCCGCACATGACCGTGGGCGATCATCTGCCGGGCCGCGGGACGCGAGGGCGCGAAACCGAGCACCGCCACCACGTTCATGAGCCGACGCTCCAGCAACTGCAACAGGTTCTCTCCGGTGTTGCCGCGCATGCGCGAAGCCTCGGCGAAGACCTTGCGGAACTGCGTGTCACTCAGGCCGTACACGCGCTTGACCTTCTGGGTCTCGCGCAGCTTCAGCCCGAAATCGGAGATCTTCTGGCGCCGCCAGACGTGCGATCCCGGCGGATACTCGCGCTTCTTCACGGCGCACTTGACCGTGAAACAGCGGGAGCCCTTCAGGTAGAGTTGCACGCCTTCGCGGCGGCAGAGCTTGCAAACGGATTGGAAAGTACGCGCCATGGTGGTAGTGGTGAAACCGAATCCCTCAATTTAGCTCCCCGGTCAACAACCGTCACGGGTCCTAGACCCGCCTCCTCTTCTTGGGCCGGCAGCCGTTATGGGGCAGGGGCGTCACGTCAGAGATGCTGCGGACCTTGAGGCCCCGGGCCTGCAGGGACCGGACGGCCGATTCGCGGCCGGCGCCGGGGCCCTTGACCCGCACCTCGATCTCCCGCACCCCCATCTTCATGGCCGCGTCCGCGCACCGCTCGGCCGCCCGCTGGGCGGCGAAGGGGGTGGACTTGCGTGAGCCCTTGAAGCCGATGCTGCCCGCCGAGGCCCAGCACAGCGTCTGCCCCGCCGGGTCTGCGATGGTGATGATCGTGTTGTTGAACGTTGCCTTGATGAAGGCGGTGGCCTTCGGAACGTTGCGCTTGATCTTCTTCTTCTTGCCCGTTGCCATGGCCTACTTTCCTTTAACGCTCTTCCTCCCGGCGACCGTCTTGCGCGGGCCCTTGCGCGTGCGCGCGTTCGTGCGCGTGCGCTGCCCCCGGGCCGGAAGGCCCCGGCGGTGCCGCAGGCCGCGGTAGCTGCCGATGTCCTTGAGCCGCTGGATGTTGGTGGCCACCTGGCGGCGCAACTGGCCCTCCACCACGTGGTTCTTCTCGATCTCGGCGGCGATCCGCGCCACGTTCTCCTCGCTCAGGTCGCGGGCGCGCAGCGTCGGATCGATGCCGCAGGCGTCCAAGATCTTGTAGGCCTGCACCGGCCCCACGCCGAAGATGTACCTCAGCGCGATGCCGACACGCTTGTCGGCGGGAATGTCGACTCCAACCACACGCGGCATGTGCTTACCCCTGCCTCTGCTTGTGACGCTTGTTCGTGCAGATCACCCGGACCACACCCTTGCGGCGGATGATCTTGCAGTGCTCACAAAGACGCCGGACGGACGTACGAACCTTCATGACTCCACCCTCCCCCGGGCCTCCGTGGCCGCTACGATGCGGCCCTTCGAAGGATCGAGCGGGGAAATCTCGACCGAAACGGTAGCGCCGGGCAACAGGCGCACGACCTGCAGGCGCATCTCGCCGGATACATGGCAGTGAACGGCGCCGGCCTCCTCGACCTCGCACACGAAGCGCGAGTTGGGCAGGACCTCCAGGATGCGCCCCGGCTTGCGGCTCATCCTTCGCCTTTCTCCCAGAACGTGAGCACCTCGACGCTGCTCTCTGTGAACGCGATCGAGTGCTCGAAATGCGCAGCCAGCGCCCCGTCCGCGGTCGCGACGGTCCAGCGGTCCGCCAGCACGCGCGTCTGGGGCGAGGCGGCGCTCAGCATGGGCTCGATGGCCAGCACCATGCCGGGCTCGAGCCGCACGTCGCTGCGCAGCAGGCTCTGGTCCACGTAGTTGGGGACCTGGGGCTCCTCGTGCATGCGGGTCCCGACGCCATGTCCGGCGTAGTCCCGGATGATGCCGTATCCGTAGCCCTCGGCCACCTTCTGAATGGCCCCGGAGATGTCCGACAGGCGTCCGCCGGGATGCGCGGCGGCGATGCCCGCCTCGAGCGCCTCGCGGCAGCCCTGCATGAGCCGCAGCGCCTCCGCGCTCACCTCGCCAACGGCGAAGGTGCACGCGGTGTCGCCCACGAAGTTCTTGAAGCGCGCCCCTACGTCGATGGAGATGATGTCCCCCTCGCGCAGTACGCGCTCCCCCGGGATGCCGTGCACGATCTCCTCGTTGATCGAGGCACAGATCGACGCCGGGAACCCGTGGTAGCCCTTGAACTCGGGCGTCGCGCCGCGATCGCGAATGATCTTCTCCGCGCCCGCATCGAGCTCCGCGGTGATCCGCCCCGGCGTGGCGTGACGGCCCGCCCAGGCCAGCGCCTCGGCGGCAATCTGGCCTGCTTCGTGGAGGTAGCCGATCTCACGCGGCGTTTTCAGAACGATCATCGTCGATGCTCAGCGCGGCCCGCACGGCCGCCGCGACCTGCTCGATCGAGCGATCCCCGTCGACGGTGTGCACGAGGCCCGCCCTTTCGTAGTACCCCACAAGACCGGCGGTAGCCTCGTGGTAAACGCAGAGGCGGTCCCGCACCACCTCCTCGCGGTCATCGGCTCGCTGGACCAGCTCGGTCCCGCACAGGTCGCACAGACCCGGCCGCCGGGGAGGCCGCGTGGCCATATGGTACACGGAGTTGTCCTTAGGGCAGGTGCGGCGGCCGGCGATGCGGGCCACGAGCTTCTCGTCGTCTACCTGCAGGCTGATCACGTAGTCCAGGGCCCCGGTCTGGAGGTGCGTCTCCAGCGCGCGGGCCTGGGCCTGGTTGCGCGGGTAGCCGTCAAGCAGGAAACCTTGGGCGCAGTCGGGGGCGCCCAGGCGCTCGCGCACCAACTCGTCGACCACCTTGTCCGGGACCAGCTGCCCGGTCTCCATGAAGGCCTTGGCTTTGAGACCCACTTCCGTGCCTTCTTGCTTGGCGACGCGCAGCATGTCCCCCGTGGACAGGTGCGGCACGCCCAGCGACGCGGCCACGCGCGCGGCCTGCGTGCCCTTGCCGGCGCCCGGAGGTCCCAGGAACACGATGCGCATCCCTAGCGCCCCTTCCCGCCGCCGCCGCGCATGAAGCCTTCGTAGTTGCGCATCAGCAGGTACGAGTTGAGCTTGTCGACCAGGTCGAGAGCGACCGAGACCACGATCAGGATCGTCGTGCCGCCCAAGTAGATCGTGAGGGTGCCCGGCAGGTTCAGCGTGCTGGCGAAGGCCACCGGCAGCACCGCGATCAGCGCCAGGAAGGTGGCGCCGGCCAGGGTGACCCGGTTCATGATCTTCTCCAGGTGCTCGGCGGTTGGACGGCCGGGACGGATGCCAGGGATGAAGCCGCCCGCCTCCTTCATGTTCTTGCTCATCTCGACCGGGTTGAACATGAGCGCCACCCAGAAGAAGGCGAAGAAGTACGTCAACAGCACGTAGCACAGGCTCCACAGGTATTGCCCGTACGCCATCGCGCTGGCCAGCGAGGTCAAGCCGACCGCGGTGAGCACCATCGGAGGGAAGGCCAGCAGCGCCGAGGCGAAGATGACCGGCATCACCCCCGCCTGGTTGACGCGGATGGGCAGGTAGTGGCGCTGGCCCCCATAGACCTTGCGCCCGCGCGTCAGCTTGGCGTATTGGACTGGGATCTTGCGCTGGCCCTTGGTGATGAAGACCACCCCCAGGACCACGAGCACGAACAGCGCACTCAAAAGGAAAGACTTGGCCACGGGCAGGTTCGCCCCGGCCACAGCCTGCGGGAGGCGGGCCACGATGCCCGCCATGATCAGCATCGAGATGCCGTTGCCAACGCCGTTCTCGGTGATCAGCTCACCGATCCACATCAACAGAATCGTGCCCGCCGTGACCGTCAGCACGGCGGTCAACACGAACCCGATGCCTGGGTCCGGGTCGAAGGTGATCGGCAGCTGCGCCCCGCCCAGGCTGTCGAAGGCGAAGGTCCGGTTGGCGTAGCCGCGCACGGTGAACAAGCCCTGCACGAGGCAGATGGGCACGGTCGAGAGCCGCGTCCACTGGCTGATCTTGCGCTGCCCGGCGGAGCCTTCCTTGCTCAGCTTCTCCAGCGCCGGAACGACCTTCACGAGCAGCGAGAAGATTATGCTGGCGCTGATGTACGGCATGATGCCGAGGCTGAACAGCGCCGCCTGCTGCATGCCGCCGCCGCTGATGATATCGAGGAACTGGCCCAGGCCGCCGGCGTCGCCGCTCGCCTTGTCCGCGAGCTCACGGATCCTGCCCGGGTCGATCCCCGGGATCGGGATGTTCCACCCGACGCGGTAGAGGCACAGCATCATGATCGTGAAAAAGATCCGGTTGCGGAGCTCCGGGATGCGGAACAGATTGGCGACGCTCGCGAACATCAGGCGATCTCGGTGGTGCCCCCGGCCGCCTCGATCTTGGCCCTGGCCGAACCACTGAAGGCCTGCGCCGTGACGGTCAGCTTGGTTTTCAGCTCGCCGCTGCCGAGCACCTTGACGGGCCCGCGCTTGGCGTTGACCAGGCGCGCCTCGCGGATCGCCGCTACGTCCACGACGGCCCCGTCCTCGAAGGCCGCTTCGAGCTGGCTCACGTTCACGATCGCGAACTGCTTGCGGAAGCGCGCGTTGTTGAAGCCGCGCTTGGGCAAGCGCCGGTAGAGCACGGTCTGGCCGCCCTCGAACCCGGGGCGCACGCCGCCGCCCGAGCGGGACTGCTGCCCTTTGTGCCCGCGCCCACAGGTCTTGCCGAGCCCGGAACCGATACCGCGCCCCTTGCGCCGCTTGCGGCGGCGCGGGATGTAGGCGGTGCGCACGTCGCTCAGGTTCATGAGAGCTTGACCCCGCGCAGGCGCTCCACGTCGCGCTTGCGGCGCAACTGCGCCAGCCCGTTGAAGGTCGCCTTGACGACGTTGATCGGATTGGTGGAGCCGTACACCTTGGTCAGGACGTCGCGAATGCCGGCCGCCTCCATGACGGCGCGCACGGCGCTGCCCGCGATGACGCCCGTGCCGGGCGCGGCCGGCACCAACACGACCTTCGAGGCGGTGTGGCGGCCGATGACCTCGTGCGGGATCGTGGTCCCGGTCATGGCGATGCGCACGAGATGCTTGCGGGCGTCCTTGACGCCTTTCTCCACGCAGCCGGGTACGTCCTTGGCCTTGCCGAAGCCGCAGCCGGCGACGCCCGCCTGGTCGCCGACGGCCACCAGCGCGCTGAAGCTGAAGCGGCGTCCGCCCTTCACGACGGCGGCGCAGCGGTTGATCTTCACCACCGTGTCGGTGAGCGTGAGCCCCTCGGGGCTCACGTAGTCCCTGAACTCTGCCTTCGGCATCTAGAACACCAGACCCTTCTCGCGGGCGGCGTCGGCCAGCGCGCGCAGCCGCCCGTGGTAGCGGCAGTGGCCGCGGTCGAAGCGCACCCGCTTGATGTCGAGGGCGGCGGCCTTTTGGGCCAGATCCTCCCCCACCTGCTTGGCGTGCTCGACACGCCCGCCGTAGCTGCCGCACACGCGCCGCGAGTCGGACGCGCATAGCGTCCGCCCGGCGTCGTCGTTGATCAGCTGGGCGTAGATGTGCTTGTGGCTACGGAACACGGTCAGGCGCGGCCGCGCCGCGTCGCCCCGGACCCGCTTGCGCACGCGCCGCGAGCGGCGCAGGCGCCGGCGGGCGATGCTGATTTCACGTTTCATCGCGGCTACTCACTCGAAACGAACGACTTGCCCTGCTTACGGGTCACGCGCTCACCCTGATAGCGGATGCCCTTGCCCTTGTAGGGCTCCGGCGGACGGACCGCACGGACCTCCGCGGCGAACTGGCCGACCTTCTGCTTATCCGCGCCGCGCACGACCACGACCGTCGACGACGGCACCTCCACGGTAAGGCCGGCAGGAATGGTCTTCTTGACCGGGTTGGCGAAGCCCACCTGGAGCATGAGGTTCTGACCCTCGAGGCGCGCCTGGTAGGACACGCCGACGATGTCCAGCTGCTTGACGTATCCCTCGGCGGCGCCGATCACGCCCCCTTGCAGGAGCGCTCGCACCAGGCCGTGGAACGAGCGCACGCGGCGCTCGTTGCCCGTGCGGGTCACGCGCAACGTATCGCCTTCCTGCGTTACGGAGATGCCTTCGGGAACGGCGTACTCGAGCTTGCCCTGCGGGCCCTCGATGAGCACGCGGTCGGTCTCGATCGACACACGCACGCCGGGCGGCACCTTGACGGGGCTGTTTCCGATGCGCGACATGGCTACCAGACCTGCCCTAAGCACTCGCCGCCGACCCGCTTGTCGCGGCACTCGCGGTCGCTCAAGATGCCCATGTTGGTGGTGTAAATGCCCACGCCCAGGCCCCGGCGCACGCGCGGCAGGGAGCGTGCGTCGTGATACACGCGCCGGCCGGGCTTGCTGACCCGCTTCAAGTGCTGGATCAAGGGCTGGCCGTCCTCGTCGTAACGCAGGTAGAGGCGCAACCATTTGCGGCCCTCCACCTCCGTCACGCGGTGTTCCTTGATGAAGCCCTCGCGTACGAGCAGCTCCACCACGTGCTCACGGAAGTTGCTGTGCGGGGAGTCCGTCTTCCGGTGCCCCACTTCGGAAGCGTTCCGGATGCGGGTGAAAAGATCGGCGATGGGATCGGTCATCGTCATAGCCCGCTCCTACCAACTCGCCTTTGTCACGCCCGGAATCATGCCCTTGAGCGCCAACGTCCGGAAACAGATGCGACAGATCCCGAACCGGCGGTAAACCGCCCGGGAACGCCCGCACATGTTGCAACGCGTCTGGCGCCGCGACATGTACTTGGGGGGCTTGGCCGCCTTGATGACCCAACACTTCTTCGCCACGCTTTGACTCCTAATCCCTGCGGAAGGGCATCCCGAGCTCCTCCAGGAGCCGCTTCGACGCCGCGTCGTCACCGCCCGCGATCGTGAGCGTGATGTTCATCCCCTGGTTGAACTCGAGCTTGTCGAGGTCGATCTCCGGGAAGACAAGTTGATCCTGTAGCCCCATGGAGTAACTGCCGCGCCCGTCGAGGCGCGAACGCAGGCCGCGGAAGTCCCGGATGCGCGGGATGGCCACGGAGATGAGGCGGTCCAAGAACTCGTACATGCGCTTTCCGCGCAGAGTGACCCGGCAACCCACCGGGTAGCCCTCGCGCAGGTGGAAGTTCGCGATCGACTTGCGCGCCTTGGTCACGACCGCCTTCTGCCCGGTGATCGTGGCCAGGTCGTTGAGCGCCTGCTCCATGTGCTTGGACTCTTCGCGCGCCTTGCCGATGCCCATGTTGACCGAGATCTTCTTCAGGCGCGGCACCTCCAGGATGTTCCCGTACTTCAGCTCCTCCTGGAGCTTGGGCCGGATCTCCTTCAGGTACTTCTCTCTCAGGCGGGCCATAGCTACTCCTTACCCGTCTTCTTCGTTGCCTTCTTCGACGTCTTGGCGTGCTTGGGGTCCGCCTTCTTGGTGGTCTTCTTCGCCGCCGCCTTGGCCTTCGCGGGGGTCTTCTTGGCGGCCTTCTTGGCGACTTTCGCGCTCTCCTCGGCCGCGGCACCGGTGCCGGCCTCCTTGCCCGTGACGCGCGCGATGCGCGTCTTCTTGCCGTCCACCAGCTCCGAGCCGAGACGCGTGCGCCGTCCCGCGCCCTCGTCGTAGAGCATCACGTTGCTGAAGTGGACCGCCGCCTCGCGCCGCAAACGGCCCCCCTGGGGCGCTTGCTGCGATTTGCGCATGTGCTTCCAGCGCAGGTTCACGCCCTGCACGACCAAGCGGTTGCGCTTGGGGATCACGCGCAGCACTTTGCCGCGCGTGCCCTTGTCGTTGCCGCTGATCACCTCGACGAGGTCGCCCTTGCGGATCCGCATCACACAACCTCCGCCGCGAGGGAGATGATCTTCATGAAGTTCTTCGCCCGCAACTCGCGGGCGACCGCTCCGAAGATGCGCGTCCCCTTGGGGTTGTTGTCGCTGTCCAGGATAACCAGAGCGTTGTCGTCGAAACGCACGTACGAACCGTCGGCGCGGCGCAGGTTGGCCTTCTGCCGCACGATCACGCCGCGCACCACGGTCCCGGTCTTGATCTCGCTCGAGGGCAACGCCTTCTTCACCGACACCACGATGATGTCGCCGATGCCCGCGTAGCGGCGCCGCGTGCCGCCCAACACCTTGATGCACATCACTCTCTTGGCACCGGTGTTGTCGGCCACGTCGAGCACGCTCTGCATCTGAATCATGCGCGGCGCTCCTCCGGACCATGGCCCCGCGCCAGGATGCGTCCGAGCCGCCAGTGCTTGCGCTTGCTCAGCGGCCGCGTGGAGACGATCTCGACGCGGTCGCCGACGGACGCCTCTTCCTTCTCGTCGTGCGCCGCGAAGCTGTTGCGCTGGATCACGTACTTGCCGTACACGGGGTGCTTCTTGCGCGTCGCGACCTCGACGGTGATGGTCTTTTGCATCTTGTCGCTGCGGACGACGCCAACCATGGTCTTGCGGTTCGTGCTCGGCACGGTTACTCCTTCCCGCCTTCGCCCGCCCCCGGCGGGGCGTTCTTGCGCCCGCGCTGCAGGCCGAGCTCGCGCTCGCGCAGCAGCGTCAGGATGCGCGCGATCTCGCGGCGCAGCTTGATCACCTTGCCGCGCTCCTCGGTCTCGTCCGAACCGCTGCGGTACTGCCGCTTGAAGCAGTCCTCCCGCAGGTTCTCGAGCTCCTCGCGCAGCTCCACATCGGCCTTCTGCCGCAGCGTGTCGATCCTCACAGCTCATGCCTCCTGGCGAGCAGCTTGCAGCGGATGGGGAGCTTGTGGGAGATACGGTTCAAGGCGAGCTTGGCCACGTCCGCCGGCACGCCCCCCACCTCGAACAGCACCGTTCCGGGGCGGACCACGGCGGCCCAATAGCTCGGCTCGCCCTTGCCCGTGCCCATGCGCGTCTCCGCCGGAGTTGCCGTGACCGGCTTGTGCGGGAAGATGCGGATGAACAGCTTGCCTACGGTTCCGAGGCGCCGGGTGCCGGCTACGCGGGCGGCCTCGATTTGCGCCGCCGTGAGCCAGGCCGCCTCGAGAGACTGGATGCCCCAGTCGCCGAAGGCCACGGTGTTGCCGCGGGTTGCGATGCCGCGGATGCTGCCACGCTGCTGCTTGCGCCAGCGGACGCGCTTAGGCATCAGGGCCATGGCGTCGCTCCTTCTTCATGATGCCCTCGTCCTCGAAGCTGCCGATCTCGCCGCGGTAGATCCAGACCTTCACGCCGACCGCACCGGCCTTCGTGCGGGCCGTGGCCTCGCCGTAGCGGATGTCCGCCACCAGCGTCTGCAGGGGCACCTGTCCCCACATCTGCTTCTCGGTGCGCGCGATCTCGCTGCCACCCAGGCGGCCGGAGACCTGCACTTTGATGCCGCGTGCACCGCGCTCGCGGCTGATCTCGATCGTCTTCTTGATCGTACGGCGGAAGGCCGCCCGGCGCTCGAGCTGGTCCGCGACCTGCTCGGCCACGATCTGCCCCTCGAGCTCGGGCTTCGTGATCTCGAAGATGTCGAGTTGGATCTTGGATCCCACCATGTTGCTGAGATCCTGGCGCAGCTGCTCGACCTTGACGCCCTTGCGCCCGATGAGCACGCCGGGGCGCGCGCAGTGGACCAGGATGCGCACCTGTTCCCGCGTGCGATCGATCTCGATGCGCGGAATCTGCGCGTGATAGAACTGGTCCTTGATGAACTTGCGGATCTCCTGGTCCTGCTTGAGCAGGGCCGGGAAGTCCTTCTTGTTGGCGTACCAGCGGGACTCGTGGCGGCGGGTGATGCCGACACGAAAGCCGGTCGGATGGACTTTCTGACCCATCGACTACTCCACGGCCTCGGGGGCCACTTCCTCTTGTTCTTGCCCCTGCGCGGGGGCGGCGGGGGCACGCCGGGTGCGGCGCGCCTCGGACTCCCCGAGCACGATGAAAAGGTGGCTCGTGCGCTTCAGGATGGGCGTCGCGCGGCCCATGGCGCGGGGCCTCCAGCGCGGGCGCCCGCCGAGCAGCGGCCCCATGTCGGCGCGCGCGTCCTGCACGACCAGGGCGTTCAGGTCGACCTCGGGATCGTTGCTGGCGTTGGCCATCGCGGAGCGCACTACTTTCCGGAACAGGTAGGCGGCACGGCGCGGGGTGTGCTGCAGCGTGGCCAGCGCGTCGTTCACGGGGAGACCGCGCACGAGCGTCGCGACGAGCCGCGCCTTGCGCGGCTGGACGGGCGCGTAGCGATGCAGCGCGCGGAAGACCTTCTCGCCGGCCATCAGCGCCTCCCTGCGTCCCTCGTGGACGTGTGGCCCCGGAAGGTGCGCGTGGGCGCGAACTCGCCGAGCTTGTGCCCGACCATGTCCTCGGTCACGAACACCTTGAGGAACTTGTTGCCGTTGTGCACGAGGAACGTGATGCCCACGAACTCCGGAGTGATCGTGCAAGCGCGCGCCCAGGTCTGGATCGGCTCCTTGGCCGGGCCCTGAGCCTCGACCTTGCGGACGAGCTTCTCGTCGATGTAGGGACCCTTCTTCAGACTTCGACCCATGGCTACTTCTGATGCGCTCCCTTCTTGCGCCCCTTCAAGATCCGCTTCGTGGAGTTCTTCCGCGGGGAACGGGTCTTCCCGCCCTTGGCCAGCACACCGCTGAACGAGACCGGGTGACGGCCGCCGGCCCGGCGTCCTTCACCACCGCCCATCGGGTGAGCAACCGGATTCATCGCGCTGCCGCGCACCTTCGGCCGCCGGCCCAACCAGCGATTGCGGCCGGCCTTGCCGATCTTGATCAGGTTGTTCTCGACGTTCCCGATCTGCCCGATCGTCGCCCGGCAACGGGTGTTGAGCTTCATCACGGTGCCGGACGGCAGGAGCACGGTGGCCCACTTGCCGTCGCGCGCCTGCAGCTGCGCCGCGCCGCCGGCGGCGCGTACCAACTGGCCGCCGCGCCCGGGCACCATCTCCACGTTGTGGATCTGCAGCCCGACCGGGATGTCCTTCAGCTCCATGCAGTTGCCCGGCTTGGGCTCCGCGTCGGATCCGTTGGACACCACGGTGCCGACCGTCAGCCCCAGCGGCGCCAGGATGTAGCGCTTCTCCCCGTCCGCGTAGTGCAGCAGCGCGATGCGGCACGTGCGGTTCGGGTCGTACTCGATCGCGGCCACGCGGGCGGGGATGCCGTCCTTGCGCCGCTTGAAGTCGATCACCCGGTAGCGGCGCTTGTGGCCCCCGCCGCGCCGACGCTGCGTCATGCGGCCGAGGTTGTTGCGTCCGCCTGTGCGCTTCAGCGGCCGCAGCAACGACTTCTCCGGCTTCTTCTTGGTGAGGTCGCTGAAGTCCGCGACGCTTCCGCCGCGGCGGCCGGGGCTCGTGGGTTTGAAGGACTTGATCGCCATTGCGCCAGTTTCCCGTGGGGGCAGGGCCCGACTAGTAGTAGTCCTCGATCGTGTTCCCTTCGCGCAGCACCACGATCGCCTTCTTCCAGTTGGGCCGCACACCGATATGGCGCCCGGTGCGCTTGCGCTTGCCGATCACCATCTGCGTGCGTACTGTCTTCACCTTGACCTTGAACATGGTCTCGACGGCCCTGCGGATCTGCACCTTGTTCGCCCGGATGTCGACCTCGAACGGGTAGGCGCGGTGGCGCTCGACCATCCGCAGGCCCTTCTCCGTCACGCGCGGGCGCCGCAGGATGTGGCGCGGTGCGTCCAGGTTAGGCATCGCCGTAGCGCTCCTCCAGCTTGCGCAACGCCGCCTCGTCGAAGATCAGTATCTGCTGGCGCAGCACATCGTACGCGTTGAGATCGTCCACGACACAGTAGGCCGACCGCGGGATGTTGCGGCACGAACGCCGCACGCTCTCGGCGTGCTCCGCGGGGATCACGAGGAAGGAACCGCTCACCTCGAGCTGCTGCAGCAGGCCCACGAAGTTGCGCGTGCTGGGTCTTTGGAAGTCGAACTTCTCGACTACGCGGAACTCGGCGTCGTCGAGCTTGGCGCGCAGGGCAGAGCGCAGCGCGACGCGCCGCGCACGCGCGGGCAGGTGGTAGCTGTAGTCGCGCGGGCTAGGGCCGTGCGCGACGCCCCCGCCGCGGAAGATATTCGCCTTGCGCGAGCCGTGGCGTGCGCCGCCCGTGCCCTTCTGGCGGTAGATCTTGGCGGTCGTGCCCTTGATCTTCGCGCGGTTGCGCGTGGCGTGCGTGCCGGTGCGCCGGCGCGCCTCGGTCATGAGCACGATCTCCTTCAAGAGCACGCGGCGCGTGCGCTTGGCGAACACGTCGGGATCGACGTCGCGGTCCTTGAGCGCGCCCGAAGCGGTGAGGAACGGAACGGAAACGGCCACGTCAGACCTTGATCCGAATGTCCACGCCCGCGGGCATGTTGAGCTTGCTCAAAGCGTCAACCGTCTTCGCGGTGGGATCGGAGATGTAGATCAGCCGCTTGTGCGTGCGGATCTCGAACTGCTCGCGCGATTTCTTGTCGATGTGCGGAGAGCGCAAGACGGTGTAGCGCTCGATCCGCGTCGGCAGCGGGACGGGACCTGCAACGCTTGCACCGGTGCGCTTCGCCGTTTCGACGATTTCGATCGCGGAGGTGTCCAACGACTCGTGGTCGTAGGCCTCCATGCGGATCTTGATCATTTCGTCCATGGATTCTTCGAGATACGGCGGAAAAACGGGGCCCCAACGGGGGTTCGGGACGTGGGTTGCGGCCGTTTGCGCGTTCCGAGCCCGCCCTAGGGCGAAGCAGACCAAACTACCGGAGCCCATGGGGGCTGTCAACGAAGGCCGCCGCCCCGAAAGCCGGTTTATGGGCGGGTTTTCAGGGTCAGAAGAGCAGCTTCTCGCTGAGCTCCGGAGGTACCGGCTGGTACCCGGTCGGCTCGAGGGCGTGGCTGGCCCTCCCCTGGCTCAGGCTGCGTAGCTGCGTGGTGTAACCGAAGAGCTCGGACATGGGCGCCGTGGCCGTCAGCGTTCGCAAATCCCCCTCCCCCATTTCGGTGCCACGGATCTGGGCCCGGCGGCGGTTCAGGTCACCCAGGATCTCCCCGGTGAACTCGCCGGGGGTGTGCACCTCGACCCGCATGATCGGCTCCAGCAGCACCCGCCCGCCCTTGTCGACCGCCTGCTCGAAGCCGCGCGCGGCCGCCGCCTCGAAGGCCAGCTCCGTGGCCTGCCCCTCGCGGGTCGCGGCCTGGACCACCCGGATGCGCAGACCGATCAGGGGCCAGCCGACGCCGGCACCGGCCCGGGCAGCGTCGGTCAGCGACCTTTCCAGCATCCCGTGGAAGGCCTGCGGCACCGCCAGCTGCGCCGACGGCTCCCACCCCACATGCACTCCCATGCCCTCCCGTGCCGGGAGCGGCTCGACCTCGAGCACCACCCGCGCGTAGTGGCTGCGCGTACTGGTCTCCTGGTCGAAGACACCGACTCCGCGGCCGGGCCCGGAGACCGTTTGCCGGTACGAGACGCGCGGGCTGCCGATGTTCGCGTCCATCTGGAAGTCGCGCCGCATGCGGTTCTTGAGCACCTCCAGGTGCAGTTCCCCCATGCCGGACATGATCGTCTGGCCCGTCTCGGGATCCTCGTGTACTTCGAAGGTCGGGTCGTCCTTGGCGAGGCGGCGCAGCACCTCCGCGAGCCGGTCACGGTCGGCCGAGCTTTTGGGCTCGATGGCCATCGAGATCACCGTCTCCGGGAAGCGCATCCGCTCGAACAGGATCGGGTTCGACTTCAGGCACAAGGTGTCGCCGGTCACGGCGAACTTGAGCCCGACGGTCGCCGCGATGTCGCCGGCGCGCGCCTCCGCGATGCGCTCCCGCTGCCCGGCGTGCATGCGGTACAGCTGCTGGACGCGCTCCCCCCGCTTGACGCGGGGGTTGTACACGTGGCCGTTCTCATGCAGCGTGCCGCTGTAAATGCGCATGTATGTGAGATCCCCGTGGCGGCTGCTGAAGCTCTTGAAGACCAGCGCGCTTAGAGGACCCGCCGGGTCGATCGGCCGCGTTTCGGGCTCCCCCGTCTCGGGGTGTACGCCGGTCGGCGGCGCTACCTCGTCGGGCGCGGGCAGATAGGCCAGCACGGCGTCCAGCAGGGGTTGGATGCCCTTGTTGCGCAGCGCCGAGCCGGCGAAAACGGGGAAGAAAGCGCCCGAGAGCGTGGCCCGGCGGATGCCGGCCGCGAGCAGCTCCGCATCGACCTCCTCGTCGGCCAGGTAGCGTTCGGCGACGGCCTCGTCCGACTCCCCCACGGCCGCCACCAAGTCTATGCGGCGGATGGACACTTCGGCCTCGAGGTCAGCGGGCACCGCCCCCTCCGTGAAGGTCTCGCCGAGGCCCTCCGCCTCCCACACGAACGCACGCTCCGTGACGAGGTCGACCACGCCGCGGAACTCCTTCTCGGTCCCGATCGGGATCTGGCAGGGCAGCGCGAAGGCGCCCAGGCGTTGCACGATGGACGCCACCGAGCGCTCGAACGACGCGCCCGGGCGGTCCAGCTTGTTCACGAAGCAGATGCGTGGAACCTTGTAGCGCTCGGCTTGCCGCCACACCGTCTCGCTCTGCGCCTCCACGCCGTGCACGCCGTCGAAGATCACCACGGCGCCGTCCAGCACCCGTAGGCTGCGCTCCACCTCCGCCGTGAAATCCACATGGCCCGGCGTGTCGATCAGGTTGACCGTGTGGTCCTTCCAGTGGAAGGTCGTCGCGGCGGCGGTGATCGTGATACCGCGCTCCTGCTCCTCCGCCATCCAGTCCATCTTGGCGGCGCCCTCGTGCACCTCGCCGATGCGGTGCTCCTTGCCGGAGTAGTACAGGATACGCTCCGTGACGGTGGTCTTGCCCGCGTCGATGTGCGCGATGATGCCGATGTTGCGCGTGCGGCCGAGCTCGCTCATCGCACGCCCTCCGAGAGCCGGGGCAGCGGATGAGGAGGGTCGGAATCCGAGTCCATCGGATCGGGCCGGAGCTGGGGCCTGCTACCAGGCGAAGTGGGCGAAGGCCTTGTTCGCCTCAGCCATCTTGTGGACGTTCTCGCGGGTGTGCATCGCCGAACCCTCGCCGTTGTAGGCGGCGATCAGCTCGTCCGCCAGGGCGCGCGCCAGGGGGCGCCCCTTCTTGCCGCGCGCGGCGCTCAGGACCCAACGGATGGCGAGCATCTGGGCGCGGCGGTAGCTGACCTCGGTCGGCACCTGGTAGGTGGCGCCGCCGACACGCTTGCTGCGCACCTGGATCAGCGGGCGCACGTTGTTGAGCGCCTGCGTAAAGACCTCGACCGGATCCTTGTCCTTCATACGCTGAGCGACGAGGTCGAGGGCACCGTAGACGATCGCCTGCGCGGTCGTCTTCTTGCCGCCGAGCATGACGGAGTTGGTGAACTTCGACAGAAGCACGTTCTCGTGGCGCGGATCGGGACGCAGATACTTGGCGGTCGAGTCGTACTTGCGCGGCATTACTTGGGCCTCTTGGTGCCGTACTTCGAGCGGCCCCGGCGGCGGTCGTCGACGCCGCTCGTGTCCAGCGTGCCGCGGATCACATGGTAGCGCACGCCCGGAAGGTCGCGCACGCGGCCGCCACGCACGAGCACGATGCTGTGCTCCTGCAGGTTGTGCCCTTCACCCGGAATGTAGGCGGTGATCTCTTTCCCGTTGCTCAGCCGCACCCTGGCGATCTTGCGCAGGGCCGAGTTGGGCTTCTTGGGGGTCATGGTCTTGACCTGCAGGCAGACCCCGCGCTTCTGCGGGCAGCGGTCCAGCGCCGGGGACTTGCTGCGGTAGATCTTGTCCTTCCGGCCATGTCGGATGAGTTGGTTGATCGTCGGCATATCGAGAATCCGGGAGTATACAAGTCAGGGCGATCGGCTGTTAGCTCTCATCAACACCAGCCGACAGCCCATGGCTGTCACTTCTGGGTCGCCCCCCTAGGCTACGGCCTCCCCTCCCGGTAGCTCCGGCGGCGGCTCCGCGCCGAAGGGCTCGGGCAGGTCGGCGAAACCCGCTTCTTCCAGGGAAATGTTGCGCTTGAGGCGCGCCAGGCTGTAGTGGCGGAAGCCGGTCCCCGCGGGGATCTGGTGCCCTAGGATGACGTTCTCCTTGAGGCCCCGCAACGGGTCCGTGCGGCCCGCCAGGGCCGCCTCGGTCAGCACTTTGGTGGTCTCCTGAAAGGAGGCCGCCGAGATGAAGGAGTCGGACTGCAGCGACGCCTTCGTGATGCCGAGCAGCATCGGCGTGGCGCGCGCAGGCCTTCCGTTCTCCTCGATGACCGCCTTGTTGGCCCTGCGGAACGTGAACTTGTCCGCCACCGAGCCCGGCAGGAACTCGGTGTCGCCCGGGTCCTCGATGTTCACCTTGCGCATCATCTGGGCCACGATGATCTCGATGTGCTTGTCGTTGATGGTCACGTTCTGGGAGCGGTAGACGTTCTTCACCTCGCGGTTCAGGTACTGCTGGACCGCCTCCTCGCCCGTGATGCGCAGGATGTCGTGCGGCACGTGCGGCCCCTCGGTCAGGGGCTCGCCCGAACGCACGCGGTCACCGTTATGCACGAGCAGGTGCTTGCCCTGCGGGATCAGGTGCTCCTTCTCGATCCCGGTGTCCGAGATCACGCGCAGGATGCGCTTGCCGCGGCGCTTCTCGCCGAGCTCGACCACGCCCTCGATCTCGGACATGACCGCGGGGTCCTTGGGCTTGCGCGCCTCGAACAGCTCGGTCACGCGCGGCAGGCCGCCCGTGATGTCCTGCGTGCCGGTGATCTCGCGCGGCGTCTTGGCGATCAGCGTTCCGGCCTTGATGTGCTGGCCGTCGTCGACCTCCAGGTAGGCGCGCTCGGGAATCGGGTACAGCGCCAGCGGGTGGTCGTCCGCGTCCACGATCAAGACCTGCGGATGGAGGTCGCCCTTGTGCTCGACGATCATCATGCGGCGAACGCCGGAGGCCTCGTCGATCTCCTCCTTCACCGTCTTGCCTTCGACGATCTCGTCGTAGCGCACGGTGCCTTCCATCTCGCAGATGATCGGGATATGGTGCGGGTCCCAGCGGACGAGGATCTGCTTCTGCTCCACCACGTCCCCGGGCTGGACGAACATCACCGCGCCGGCCGGCACGAGGTGGCGGTCCACTTCGCGGCCCTGCTCGTCCTCGATGAGGATCTCGCCGTTACGGTTGAGGCAGACTCTCTGGCCCTTGTCGTTCTTGACCACCTTGAGCTTGTCGAAGCGCACGACGCCCTGGAAGCGCGTGCGGATCTCGGCCTCCTCGACCAGCTTGTGCGCGGTTCCGCCGATGTGGAACGTACGCATCGTGAGCTGCGTGCCCGGCTCGCCGATGGACTGCGCCGCGATGATGCCCACCGCGAGCCCCATCTCGACCATCTTGCCGCGGCTCAGATCCATGCCGTAGCAGCGCTGGCAAATGCCCAGCGGGGCCTCGCAGATCAAAGGGCTGCGCACGCGGATCTTCTCGTAGCCCATGGACTCCGTGCGCCGCGCGATCGCCTCCGTGATCAGCTCGTTCTCCTGGACGATGACCTCGTCCGTGACCACGTCGACGATCGTGTCGCGCGCGACGCGGCCCGTGATGTTCTGGGCCAGCGTCACCTCGATTTTGTCGCCCTTGTAGACGACGCCCTTGCTGATGCCGTTGAGCGTGCCGCAGTCCGCCAAGGTGATGACGACGTTCTGGGCCACGTCGGCCAGCTTGCGCGTCAGGTAGCCGGAGTCGGCCGTCTTGAGCGCCGTGTCGGCCAGTCCCTTGCGGGCGCCGTGCGTCGAGGAGAAGTACTCGAGCACCTTCAGCCCCTCGCGGAAGTTCGACTTGATCGGCGTCTCGATGATCTTGCCCGACGGCTTGGCCATCAGGCCGCGCATGCCGGCCAGCTGCCGGATCTGCTCCACCGATCCGCGCGCGCCCGTGTCCGCCATCAGGTAGATGGGGTTCAGGTAGGGCTTGCCGTCGCGCGTGTCGGCCTTGAGCTCGACCATCATCTCCTTACCGATGTTCTCGCGGGCGGACGTCCAGCAGTCGACGATCTGGTTGTAGCGCTCGCCCTCGGTGATCACGCCCAAGCGGAAGTTCTTCTCGATCGTGTCGACCTCCTCCTGGGCCTTGTCGATGATCTCCTCTTTGCGGCGCGGCGTGCGCATGTCGTCCTTGGCGAAGCTGAGACCGGCGCGGGTGGCCGCCTTGAAGCCGAGGTCCTTCACGTTGTCGAGCAGCTCGAGCGTCGCGTTCCGTCCGAGGATGCGGTGACAGTCGCTGATGACCGCCTGCAGGCCCTTCTTGCCCAGGGAGAAGTTGTAGAAGGGCATCTCCAGCGGCAGGATGTCGTTGAACACGACGCGCCCCATGGTGGTCTCGATCCGACTCCCAGGCTGTTCGGCCTCGTTGTCCAGCGCCGTCTGCACGAGCTTGCCTTTCGGCAGGCGCAGGCGGATGCGGGAAAGCAGGTGGAGCTTGCCCGTGCCGTAGGCCAGGAACGTCTCTTCGACGCGGCCGAACGCCGGCATCCCCGGCTCGCCCGTCTTGTGATCCGTCGTCAGATAGCCGATGCCCAGCACGATGTCCTGGCTGGGCGCGATAATCGGGTTGCCGTCGGCGGGCGAGAAGATGTTGTGCGAAGCCAGCATGAGCGTCGAGGCCTCGATCTGCGCCTCGTAGCTCAGCGGCAGGTGCACCGCCATCTGGTCGCCGTCGAAGTCCGCGTTGAAGCCCGTGCAGACCAGCGGGTGCACGCGGATCGCGTTGCCTTCCACGAGCACCGGCTGGAAGGCCTGGATGCCCATGCGGTGCAGCGTGGGGGCGCGGTTGAGCAGCACGGGATGGTGCTGGATGACCTCCTCGAGGATGTCCCAGACGTGCTCCTCGCGGCGCTCGAGCATCTTCTTGGCGCTCTTGATCGTGTCCGCCAGCCCCATCTCCTTGAGGCGCCGGATGATGAAGGGCTGGTAGAGCTCCAGCGCGATCTTCTTGGGCAGGCCGCACTGGTTGAGCTTGAGGTCCGGGCCGACCACGATCACCGAACGGGCGCTGTAGTCGACGCGCTTGCCGAGCAGGTTCTCGCGGAAGCGCCCCTGCTTGCCCTTGATCATGTCGGTCAGCGACTTCAAAGGCCGGTTCGAGGAGCCCAGCACCGGGCGGCGGCAGCGGTTGTTGTCGAACAGCGCGTCCACCGACTGCTGTAGCATGCGCTTCTCGTTGCGGATGATGACCTCCGGCGCGTTGAGGTCCAGCAGCTTCTTCAAGCGGTTGTTGCGGTTGATCAGGCGCCGGTACAGGTCGTTCAGGTCGCTCGTGGCGAAGTTGCCGCTCTCCAGCAGCACGAGCGGTCGCAGGTCCGGCGGGATGACCGGGATGCCGTCCAGCACGAGCCACTCGGGCCGGTTGTCCGACTCCCGCAGCGCATCCACCAGCTTGAGGCGCTTGATGATGTCCTTCTGGCGCTGCTTGCTGCGCGTGGTCAACAGCTCCGCGCGCAGCTCGCCGCTCAGCTCGTCGAGGTCGAGCCGCTTGAGCAGCTCGCGCAGCGCTTCGCCGCCCATGGCCGCCTCGAAGGCGTCACCGTACTTGAGGCGGCACTCCTGGTACTGCTTCTCCGTCAGCAGCTGCAGGGCCACGAGCGGCGTGTCGCCGGGGTCGATCACCACGTAGTCCTGGAAGTAGACCACGCGCTCCAGCGCGCTGGTCTTCATGCCCAGCAGCGTCCCGATACGCGAGGGCATGGCCTTCAGGAACCAGATGTGCACGACCGGCGCCGCGAGGCTGATATGCCCCATGCGCTTGCGGCGCACGCGCGAGTGCGTGACCTTGACGCCGCAGCGGTCGCAAATGATGCCCTTGTGCTTGATGCCCTTGTACTTGCCGCAGCTGCACTCCCAGTCCCGTTCCGGGCCGAAGATGCGCTCGCAAAAGAGTCCGTCCTTCTCGGAGCGGTAGGTGCGGTAGTTGATCGTCTCGGGCTTGGTCACTTCGCCGTACGACCAGGAGCGGATGTCCTCGGGGGACGCCAGCCGGATCTTCACGGCGCTGTAGTCGTTGATGCGGTTGTAAAGTCCTTCGACCATGGTTCCTCTCCCCTCCTAGAACACCTGCTTGACCAACTCGAGGTTCAAGGCCAGACCCTTGATCTCGTTGGTCAGGACCTCGAAGGAAACCGGGGTGCCCGCCTCCAGGACGTTCTCCCCCTTGACCATTGCCTCGTAGATCTTCATGCGGCCGTCGACGTCGTCCGACTTGACCGTCAACAGCTCCTGCAGGATGTAGGCCGCGCCGTACGCCTCGAGCGCCCAGACCTCCATCTCACCGAAGCGTTGGCCGCCGAAGCGGGCTTTGCCGCCCAGCGGCTGCTGGGTGATGAGGGAGTAGGGACCCGTGGCGCGGGCGTGGACCTTGTCGTCCACGAGGTGGTGCAGTTTCATCATGTACAGATAGCCGACCGTGACCTTCTGCTCGAAGGGGTCGCCGGTGCGGCCGTCGTAGAGTCTCATCTTGCCGTCGGGGGGCAGGCCGGCGCGCTCCAGGAGCGATTCGATGTCTTTTTCGTCGGCGCCGTCGAAGACGGGCGTCACGATCTGGTAGCCCAGCGCGCGGGCCGCCAGCCCGAGGTGGGTCTCCAGGATCTGCCCGACGTTCATGCGGCTCGGCACGCCGAGCGGGTTCAGCGCCATCTGCACCGGCGTCCCGTCCTCGAGGAACGGCATGTCCTCGATCGGCAGGATGCGTGAGATCACGCCCTTGTTGCCGTGGCGGCCGGCGACCTTGTCGCCCACCGAGATCTTCCGCTTGGTGGCGATGTAGACCTTGACCAGCTCGAGCACGCCCGTGGGCAGCTCATCGCCGCGGCTCAGGCGGTTGACGTCCTTGTTCTTGGCCGCCTCCATGGCGTCGATGCGGTCGTACGCATCCTTGAGGTAGCGCAGGCGGGCCTCGCGGTCCGGGCCATCCTCCTCCTTCTCCTTGAGCACCTGCGAGCGCAGGCGGTCGCGGATCTTCTTGAACTCGGGGGCGCTGAGCACCGCGCCGACCGTGAACGACTTGCTCGTCTCCGGGTCCACGAGGCGCTTCTTGCGCTCGCCTATGTGCGCGATGGCCGCCTCCAGGATCTCCTGGTATTCGGTGAGGAACTTGCGCTCGTGCGCCTTGATCTCGGCCAGGTTGTGCTGCCGCTCCTCCTCGGTGAGGTTCACCTTGCGGCTGAACTTCTCCGTGTCGATGACGATGCCCTCGACGCCGGAGGGCACCTCCAACGAGTCGTTCTTCACGTCCTCGCCGGCGCGGCCGAAGATCGCGTGCAGCAGCTTCTCCTCGGGGCTCAGCTCGCTCTTGGACTTGGGCGAGACCTTGCCCACCAGGATATCGCCGGGCCGCACGTAGGTGCCGACGCGCACGATGCCCGCCTCGTCCAGGTTGCGCAGAGCGCGGTCCGAGACGTTCGGGATGTCGTTCGTGAACTCCTCGCGGCCAAGCTTCGTCTCGCGGATCTCGATCTCGAACTCGTCGATGTGGATCGAGGTGTACGCGTCGTTGCGCAGCATCTCCTCGGAGATGAGCACCGCGTCCTCGAAGTTGTAGCCCTCCCAGGGCATGAAGGCGACGAGCACGTTCTTGCCGAGCGCCAGCTCCCCGTGAAACGTGGCCGCGCCGTCCGCCAGCACGGTGCCCGCGGTGATCTTGTCGCCGGCGTGCACGATCGGGCGCTGGTTGAGGCAGGTGCGCTCGTTCAGGCCGACGAACTTGCGCAGCGGATAGGTCCGCTCGCCGCTTGCGCCCAGGATCGTGATGCCCACCGAGCTGGCCTTCACGACGGTGCCGGCCTCCTCGGCGATGGGCAGCATGCCGGAGTTCTGGGCCACCGCCCGCTCCATGCCCGTCGCCACGTACGGCGGCTCGGTCTTGACCAACGGGACCGCCTGCCGCTGCATGTTGCTGCCCATGAGCGCGCGGTTGGCGTCGTCGTGCTCCAGGAACGGAATCAGCGAGGCCGACACGCCGACCATCTGCATCGGGCTGACGTCCAGGTAGTGCACGTCCTGCGGAGGCACGAGCAGGAAGTCGTCGTTGCGGCGGATGAGCACGGCCTCTTCCTCGAGACGGCCGTCCGCGTCGAGCTTCGTGTCGGCGGGCGCCATGATGCGGTCGCGCTCCTCGTCGGCCCGCAGGTAGTGCACCTTGCCCGTGGCCCTGCCGTCCTTGATCTCGCGGTAGGGCGTCACCAGGAAACCGTATTGGTCCGCCTTGGCGTAGATCGCCAGCGAGGCGATCAGGCCGATGTTGGTGCCTTCGGGCGTCTCGATGGGACAGATGCGCCCGTAGTGGCTGATGTGCACGTCGCGCACCTCGAAGCCGGCGCGCTTGCGGTTCAGGCCGCCCGGGCCCAGCGCCGACAGACGCCGTTCGTGGGTCAGCTGGCTGAGCGGGTTCGTCTGGTCGACGACCTGGCTCAACTCGCCGCGGCCGAAGAAGTAGTCGATCGCGCTGGAGATGGTCTTCGAGTTGATGATCGAGCGCGGCGTGATCGTCTCGCGGTTCTCGATGTTCATGCGCTCCTGGGCCGTGCGGCGCAGCTTCAGAAAGCCCTTGCGCATCTCGTCCCCCGCCAGCTCGGCGATGGAGCGGATGCGGCGGTTGCCCAAGTGGTCGATGTCATCGATCTCACCCTTGCCCGCGCGGAGCGTCAGGATGTAGCGAATGGCGTTGACCAGGTCCTCCTTCATCAGGACCTGCGAGGTCTCGCTCTGATCGCCCGTGAACTTGCGGTTCAGGCGGAAGCGCCCGACCTTGCCGAGGCGGTAGCGGTTCGCGTCGAAGAACTTCTCGCGGAACAGGTCGCGAGCCTTCTCCACCTGGGGCGGGTTGCCCGGGCGCAGGCGGCCGTAGATGCGCAGCAGCGCGTCCTCGTTGCTGGTCGTGGCGTCCTCGGCCAGCGTGTTCAGCATCAAGGGATCCTCGAGCGAGGTGATCACCTCGACCTTCGTGATCTTGGTCTTGCGGATCAGCTCGGCGTGCTGCTCGCTGATCGGCTCGCCGGCGGCGACCAGGATCTCGCCGGTGGCCTCGTCCACGACGTCCTCGACCGCGTAGCGGCCGGTGATCTTTTGCAGGAAACCCCGCGTCCCACGCTTGTAGGTCGCGGTCTCGTGGAACAGGCGGATGATCTCCGCGTCGGTCCCGAACCCCTCGTCCAGCGCGCGCACCAGACTCGTGGCGGGGAACTTCCCCGACTGGTCGATGCGCACCTGCAGCGCGTCCTTCTTGGACACGTTGAGCTCGATCCAGGAGCCGCGCTCCGGGATGATCCAGCAGCTGTGCAGCCTCTTGTCCGAGGTGTGCGTCTCGACGTTGAAGTCCACGCCCGGCGAACGGTGCAGCTGGGTCACGATCACCCGCTCCGTCCCGTTGATGATGAACTCGCCGCCGCCCACCATGATGGGCAGCTCGCCCAGGTAGACCTCCTCCTCGACCGGCTCCTCCTTGTTGAGGCGTACCCGGATCTTGAACGGATAGCCGTAGGTGAGCCGCAGCCGGCGGCACTCGCCGGGCGAGTAGCGCGGCGCGCCGAGCTCATAGCCGAGGTAGTCCAGAGACATCGTGCCGTCGTACGACTCGATGGGGAATACCTCGCCGATGATGGATTGGAGCCCCTTCTGCGCGCGCTCCGTGAAGGGAACGTCTGCCTGCAGGTACTCTGCATACGATCGTGTTTGCAGCTCGACGAGGTTGGGGATCTCGACCTCGGCGTGCGTGCGTCCGAATTTGAGGATTTCCATGTTTGCGGGAGCCTCCGCTGCGGAGACCGTCTGGTTCCGGCCCTAGAGGGGAACGTCCCGGGCCGGGAGGTTGGAGTACGGGATGCGGAGCGCACCGTTCCGCCGCGTTTCTCGGTCCAAGGGGACCCTCTTCGCGGCGGCGTGATTCGCACGAAAACCCCTCCGGAGCTCAGTCCGGCGGGGGTTCGCTAGCAACAAAAAAGCTTGCACTGGAGGCCTAGGCCAACTCGATCGTGGCGCCGGCGTCCTCCAGATCCTTCTTCATCTTCTCGGCTTCGTCCTTCGTGACGCCTTCCTTGACGTTGCCGGGCGCCTTGTCGACGACCGCCTTGGCCTCCTTGAGACCGAGCCCCGTCAGGGCGCGTACGACCTTGATCACCTGGATCTTCTTGTCGCCCACTTCCTTGAGGACCACGTCGAAGGAGGTCTTCTCCTCTGCGGCCTCCTCGGCGGCCGCAGGCGCCGCCGCTACGGCCACGGGAGCCGCGGCGCTCACGCCCCAACGCTCCTCGAGGGCCTTGACGAGCTTCGCCGCCTGCCCGATGGGCAGCGCGTCCAGCTTCTGGAAGATCTCCTCCAGAGCGCTGTCGAGCTCTACCGTCTGCACGTTCTCGTCGGACATCGATTCCTCCGTGGGGGAACGCGTTCCCCCGGTCTATGTCATTGCGCTAAGCGCTAGATTCCTCGTTCCTTTCGGGCTCCTCCGCAGGCGCCGCGTCCGCGGCCGCTTCCTTGGCGGGCGCTTCCGCAGCGGGCGCTTCCGCGGCGGGCGCTTCCGCGGCAGGCGCTTCCGCGGCAGGCGCTTCCTCGGCGGGCGCTTCCTCAGCCGGAGCCGGTGCCGCCGGGGCCTCTTCGGGAGCACCGCCAGCCTGGTCCACCCGGGCCTGCAGGCAGCGGGCGAGGCCGGCCCCCGCTCCGTTCACGGAGACGGCCAGGCCGCGCGCTGATCCCAGCACCGCGGACAAGAGCATGCCCAGCAGCGTGGGCTTGTCCGGAATGGCCGCCAGATCGAGCAGGTCCGCGGCGTCCACGATGTCGCCCTCGACGAAGCCCCCGCGCAGCTCGACGAGGTTCTTCTGGGCCGCTTCGACCAGCACCTTGGCCAGCGCGATCACCTCGCCGCCGAGCGCGAGCGCGGTCTGCCCCCGGAAGTGGTCGGCCAGAGCCCGGTGCTTCTCGCCGAGCGCGAAGCGCGAAGTGCGGTTGTGGACCATGCGCAGGCGTGCGCCGCCTTCACGCAGCCGCGCGCGCAGGCCGTGGGTCTGCTGCGCGTCCATCGGCTTCAGGCCAACCACGAGAACGTCGCCGGACTCCAGGAGCCCCTCGACCTCCGCGGCCATCCATAGCTTTACGTCTCTAGGCACGCCCCATCCTCCTCAAGCCACCGCCAGGTTGATCCCCGGGCCCATGGTGGGGGCCAGAGACGCACTCACGATGAAGTTGCCCTTCGCCGCTGCGGGGCGCAGGCCCCGCACGTGGTCGAGGAAGGCGTCCACGTTTTCCGCCAGCTGCTTGGACTCGAAGCTGCGCTTCCCCATCACGGCGTGGACGTTGCCGCCGGAGTCGGTGCGGAACTCGATCTTGCCCGCCTTGAACTCCTTCACGGCCTGGCCTACCGCCTGCACGACCGTCCCCGACTTCGGGGAGGGCATCTTGCCCTGCGGACCGAGCACACGGCCCAGCTTGCCTACCACCTTCATCATCGAAGGATGGGCGATGGCCAGGTCGAAGTCGCTCCAGCCGCCCTGGATCTTGTCCGCCAGGTCCTGGCCGCCCACGTGGTCGGCGCCGGCCTCCGTGGCGGCTTCCGCGTCCGGCCCTTCGGCGAACACGAGCACGATCACCTTCTTCCCGGTCCCGTTGGGGAGCGAGAAGGAGCCGCGCACGAGCTGGTCCGACTTCGTGGCGTCGATGCCGAGTCGCACCGCGAGCGTCACCGTCTCGTCGAATTTGGTCTTGCTGAACTTGCCGATCAACTCCGCGGCGTCCGCGATGCTGTAGCGGCGGTTCTTCTCGACCCGCGTTTCCGCTTCCCGGTAGCGTTTACTTCGCTTTGCCATGTTTCGTGGTCCTAGCGTCTTGCGACTCCCACAAACCCATTAACCGACCACCTCGATGCCGCAGGAGCGGGCCGTCCCTTCGATGATCCGCTCCGCGGCCTCCGGAGAGGCCGCGTTCAGGTCTTCCATCTTCGTTTGCGCGATCTCGCGCACCTGGGCACGCGTGACCTGCGCCACGGCCTCGCGGCCGGGTTCCTTCGAGGCCTTGTCCAGCCCCGCCGCCTTCTTGAGCAGTACGGCGGCCGGCGGCGACTTGGTGATGAAGCTGAAGCTGCGGTCCCGGTAGACCGTGATCACGACGGGGATCGTGATACCGCCCTTGTCGGCCGTGGCGGCGTTGAACTGCTGGACGAACTGTCCGATGTTCACGCCGTGTTGGCCCAGCGCGGGTCCCACCGGCGGGGCCGGAGTGGCGGAGCCGCCGGGGCCCTGCAGCTTGATCTTCGCGGTGATCTCTTTGGCCATCTAGATGGACTCCACCTGCCAGTAACCGAGCTCCACCGAAGTAGGCCGGTTGAATACCGTGATCATGACCTTGACGACGCCCTTCTTCGCGTCCACTTCGTCGACTACGCCGTCGTAGTTCTCGAAGGGCCCCTCCTTGATCTTTACCGCATCGCCGGTCTTGAATTGGATGTCCAGCTTGGGCTTGTCCTCGCCCTTCTCCGCCTGCCCGAGGATCTTCTGCACCTCGTCCTCGGACATGGGCTGGGGCTTGCCGTGCGCGCCGATGAAGTCGCCGACGCCCGGCGTCTCCCGGATCAGGAACCAGCTCGGCTCGTCCAGATCCATCTCCACGAGCACGTACCCCGGGTAGATCTTGCGCTTGACGGTGCGCTTCTTGCCGCTGCGGATCTCGCTGACGGTCTCGGTGGGGACCAGGATGCGCGGGATGCGTTCCTGCAGCGCCTTCGACTTGACCCGGGTCTCCAGACCTCGGCGCACACGGTCTTCCTGACCGCTCGCCACCCGAAGGACATACCACTGCATACCCATGATCAGATGAACAGTTGCAACAGCCTGGAGATGGCCTGGTCGAACATGAACAGGGCGGCGGTCAGCACGAGGGCGACCAGAATGACGATCACCGTGGCGTTGCGGGATTCTTCGGGCGTCGGCCACGAGACCTTCTTCATCTCGGATTCGGTCTCGATCAGCGCGTTCACCGTAGCCGGCCGGGACAACCAGCGGCGGATGCCCCAGGCGCCGACGATGAAGAGCGCCGCGCAGAAGACGAATTGGAGCGAGAACGGAACCCTCAGCAGCGGCAAGCTGTCGAACACAGCCAGCGGGATCAGCGCCGTGTCCTTGGGCGACTGGATCCAGGCGTACAGCTCCACGCACCCCAGAAGGAGTGTGATGATGAGCCCCAGCGTCGCGCTGAGACGCGCCAGACTGCCCTGGCCTGCTTTATAGGCTCCCATTCCGTGGACCGTGGCCTACCGCCCTTTCGAATCTTGGCACGGGCGGGAGGAGTCGAACCCCCAACCGCCTGATTTGGAATCAGGTGCTCTGCCAGTTGAGCTACGCCCGTATGTTGCGGCTTCCGCCCTCCTTACTCGATCACCTTGGTGACGATGCCCGCACCCACCGTGCGCCCGCCTTCGCGGATCGCGAAGCGGAGTTGCTCCTCCATCGCGATCGGCTTGCCGATCTCGATGTTCATGCGGATGTTGTCGCCCGGCATGCACATCTCGGCGTCGTGCAGGCTGATGGCACCGGTGACGTCCGTCGTCCGGAAGTAGAACTGCGGACGATAGCCGTTGAAGAACGGGGTGTGACGCCCGCCCTCTTCCTTGGTCAGCACGTACACCTCGGCCTCGAACTTGGTGTGCGGAGTGATCGATCCGGGGGCAGCGACCACCATGCCGCGCTCCAGGTCGTCTTTCTCCACGCCGCGCAGCAGCACGCCGACGTTGTCGCCGGCCTGCCCCTCGTCCAGCGTCTTGTTGAACATCTCGACGCCGGTCACGACCGTCTTGCGCGACTCCTCCATGAGGCCCACGACCTCGACGTTGTCGCCGACCTTGACGACGCCGCGCTCGATGCGGCCCGTGCCGACCGTACCGCGGCCCTTGATCGAGAAGACGTCCTCGATCGACATCAGCAGCGGCTTGTCGGTCTCGCGCGGGGGCAGCGGGATGTAGCTGTCGGCCAAAGACATGAGCTCGAAGATGCACGCGCTCTCCGGGTTGTCGGGACCGGGGTTCTCGGTGGTCATCGCGGGGAACGCAGCGCCCTTGATGACGGGAATCTCGTCGCCCGGGAACTCGTACTCGCTCAGCAGCTCGCGTACTTCCAGCTCGACCAGCTCGAGCAGCTCGGGGTCGTCGACCAGGTCGATCTTGTTGAGGAAGACCACCATGGACGGGACGCCGACCTGGCGCGCCAGCAGGATGTGCTCGCGCGTCTGGGGCATCGGGCCGTCCGACGCGTCGACCACCAGGATGGCGCCGTCCATCTGCGCGGCGCCCGTGATCATGTTCTTCACGTAGTCGGCGTGGCCGGGGCAGTCGACGTGGGCGTAGTGACGGTTCTCCGTCTGATACTCCACGTGGGCGACCGCGATCGTCACGACCTTGGTCTCGTCGCGCACGGTGCCGCCCTTGGCGATCTCGTGGTACGTCTTGACCTTCGCGTCCTTGCTGACCGGAAGCGTACGCATGATCGCCGCAGTCAGCGTGGTCTTGCCGTGGTCGATATGCCCGATCGTTCCGATGTTGACGTGGGGCTTCGTCCGCTCAAAGACTTCCTTGGCCATCTCGTGGTCCTCTTGTTTCCCTTCCGTCCGGCATCCCCCCGCGGAGGTCCCTCCCCCGCCGGCGGTCCGGATCATCTGCGTTGGAGCTGGTGACGGGACTTGAACCCGTGACCTCCTCCTTACCAAGGAGGTGCTCTACCGCTGAGCTACACCAGCATCGTCTTCTACTTTTCAGCGCGCCGCGCACTGCCGCTACTCGACGTTCGTCTGGAGCGGGCGATGGGAATCGAACCCACACAGCCAGCTTGGAAGGCTGGAGCTCTACCATTGAGCTACGCCCGCATGCGTGCCCCGATATCTGGACGAATTCTGGGGCTCCCGGACAAGAAACCCGCATTCTAGGGGGCCTCTGGACACTGTCAACAAGCCGCGGGGCCCTCTCGAGGGCCGCGAAACGCTCCCTGAGGCCGAGCCCTTCGGCGACCCGGCCCTGACCGCGCGCCGCTTCTGGACGTCCGCATCGTTGGGCGAAATGCCCCCGGGAGGCCGCCATGTCGGAGATCGAAGTACGCCTTTCCCGGCTCGAAACGAGCAATCGGCTCATGAAGCGGGCGTTTTTCCTCCTCCTCGCCCTGCCTGGGGCAGCCCTGCTCATGGGGCAAGCCGCCCCCGACTCGCCGCCGCAGGCGTTGATCCTGAAGGACGCGGCCGGGGCCGAGCGCTGCTTTCTGGGTGTCGATGACGACGGAGCGGCGGTGCTGCGGCTACGCCATCCCGGCACGAAGGCCGCCGTAGTCCTGCGGCTGACGGCCGACGGCAACCCGCAGCTGCAGGGCAGGGACGTCACGGGCGCGACCCGCTTCGGCGTAGACAGCCGAACCCATGGCTGCACACGGGTTTACCTCCGCGACCAGACGGGGAAACGCCGCGCCGAGCTGATCGTCAGCCCGACCCGCGGACCCTGGCTCCGTCTCGTGGGCCGCAAGCACTAGCCGAGTGCTTGGCGGACAGCCTTCGCCCGCTGCTCGGTCGAGCAGCGAGCGAAGGCTGGTGCCGAGGGTGGGCCTCGAACCCCCGTAGGCGTAAGCCAGCGGATTTACAGTCCGCCCCAGTTGACCACTTTGGTACCTCGGCGTAGAGGCCTCGATCCTAGCGGGACCCCTACCCCTGTAAAGGAACCCCCTGCGCCGCGACGCGCTGGCGGCTCGGTCTAGAGAGGGCAGGTCCGTAGAGACTTGACCCTACTCCCCGGCCCCGAGGGCGCCTTGTGCCAGAGACGCGAGGCAGCCCTGCTACCGCTTCTCCCCGTGCTCCTCCCACGCCTTCATGATGTCGCGGTGCAGCGGGACGTTTTGGAGCATCGTGTCGCGGTACTCTTGAGGCGCGTGCTCGCGGGCGTCCATCAACAGCCGGTGTGCTTCTTC
>JAPUHK010000029.1 GCA_027297745.1 Planctomycetota bacterium
ACGAGATCTTCGCCCCGGCCACGGACGGCGCCATCTTCTTCGGCGACACGCAGGGTGTCGGCGTGATCGACGTCGACTCGGCCCGCACGCCGTACTTCCCGGTCGGCACGAACCCGTCGCGTCCGCTCAACACGGTGGTGACCACGCCCTCCGGCAACGTCGTCAAGGTCGTGGTCACCGACCTGGTCGACATCACCACGGACCAGCGCTCGTGGACGGCGTTCCACACGTTCATCTGCGTGCTCAATTCGCCGACGATGTTCTGGACGACGGTCTACGCGGCGAGCCGCACGGAGAACGGCGGCGAGGTCGTGGTCATCGACTCGTTCCAGATGACGCCGCTCGGGAGGTTTGCGACTCCCTCGCCGGGTGGTATCGGCATCACGTCGGTGGGCTTCCAAGCCTTCGCTGCGGTCTCCAACTTCAGCGCCAACACGGTCACCGTGTTCGACATCAACAACGTGCACTGGGACTCCGGCAATAACTTCATCGGAATCGGACAGGGCGGGGGGCTCCAGGGCCAGGTGATCAACGGTACGGCGCAGCTGATCCTGAGCGAGGAGGACTTCGCTCGGGTGTTCCCGCACCAGCGCGCGGACCTCGACTCGCCTCCTGGGCCCCCGATCCTGGGCACGGTCAACGCGGGCATCAGCCCGACGGCCGTCGCCGTGAGTGGTTTCCCGTCCTCGTACGGCATCCCGACCTTCCCGTGCTTCGGGCCCTTCTACTTGAACGTTGTGATCATGGGCGTCCTGAACGCCGGTGAGAGCACGGTCGACTTCAGCGAGCTCACGAACCTCGCGCAGAACCAGTCGCTCAACCCCGACCTGGACGGTGTGACGGTCTCGTCCACGCCGGTCGACTTCGACTGGACGCCGGTCCACGGCATCGGTTCCTACTACGCGTTCATCACGGCCATCGGCGGCACGGTCGAGCTGTTCCAGACCGGGTTCTTCGCCAACCGGCCGTCGGTGCTCACCAGCTCGAGCTCGAACTTCAACCCGAACAAGATCATCAACAACATCAGCGGCTTCAAGCAGCCCAGCGGTGTGCAGTGGGTGACGAACGGCCTCGCGTCGAACGGCATCAACTTCTACTCGCTGGCGGCGCTGGTAGCCGAGACGAGTGAGAACCGCATCCAGCAGGTCGCGGTCGCGTCCGTCTTCCCCAACCTGTTCACCGTGTCGAACGCCAACCACGTCGCCGGCCTGGGTCCGACGCAGATCACGCTGGATCCCAACGCGGCCGGCTTCGGCTGGTGCGGGCCCCGTTCGTTCCGCTACTACGTGGCGAACACGGGCTCGGGCAACGTGCTGCAGAACGGCTACTCCGGTCCCTCGGCCGCAACCACGATCGAGGTGCCCGGGATTCAGAGGGTTGCGTCCATCTGGTCCCGCTAGGACTCTGACAGAACCAGCATCCCTACCGGGGGCGGCCAAGCCGTCCCCGGTTTTCTTTAAGTCGCCAAGGAAGCCAAGGAAGCCAAGAGGCGGCCAAGCGGCTCCAAAGGAGCGCAGAGCCTCTCGCGCCCCCTTGGCGTCTTTGCGCCTTTGCGTCTTAGGGGTAGATGCGCGTCAGCATGCGCGGGAAGGGGATCGCCTCGCGCAGGTGCTTGAGCCCGCAGATCCAGGCCACCGTGCGCTCCAACCCCAGACCGAAGCCGCCGTGCGGGACCGAACCGTAGCGGCGCAGGTCCAGGTACCAGCCGAAAGCCTCCTCAGGCAGCTCTTGCTCCCGCAGCTGCCTCTCCAGGAACTCGAGGCTGCTGGCGCGCTCGCCGCCCCCGATGATCTCGCCGAAGCCCTCGGGCGCGATCACGTCCACGCCGAGCGCCAGCTTGTCGTTTTTGGGGTCGCGCTTCATGTAGAAGGCCTTCACCTCGTGCGGCCAGCGGTGGATCATCAGCGGACGCTCGTACTTCGCCGAGAGTGCCGTCTCGTCGGGCGCGCCCAGATCGCTGCCGTATTCGAAGCCCGCCTTCTCCTTGAGGATCGCAGCCGCCTCGTCGTAGGTGATGCGCGGGAAGGGCGCCTGGATCTTCTCCAGGGGCGCCGGGTCGCGCTCGAGCGTCTCGAGGTCCGCGCGGTTCTCCTCCAGCACGCGTTCCACGATGGCGCACAAGAACGCCTCCGCGAGATCCATGACGTCGTCGAGCGTCGCCCAGGCCTCCTCGGGCTCCACCATCCAGAACTCCGTCAGGTGCCGGCGCGTCTTGCTCTTCTCCGCACGAAAGGTGGGTCCGAAGCAGTACACCTTCCCGAGCGCCATGGCGGCCGCCTCCATGTAGAGCTGGCCGGACTGGGTCAGGTAGGCCTTGCCCAGGTCGAAGTAGTCCACCTCGAACAGCGTGGTGGTCCCCTCACAGGCGGCCGGAGTGAGGATCGGGGCGTCGACGTTGACGAAGCCGCGCCGATGGAAGAAGTCGCGGATGGCGCGGATCACGGTGTCGCGCACGCGCAGCACTGCGGTGGGGCGGCGCGAACGCAGCCACAGGTGGCGGTGGCCAAGCAGGAAGTCCGGGCCGTGGTCCTTCTTGCCGAGCGGGTAGTCCTGGGCCGGCGCTACGCACTCGACGCTCTGGACGTGCAGCTCGACGCCGCCGGGGGCGCGCTCGTCCGTGCTCACGCTGCCCTGCACGACGATGGCCGCCTCCCGGTCGAGGCGGCTGGCCACTTCGAACAGCTCCGGGCCTACGTCGTCGATGCCGGCCACGGCCTGCACGATGCCCGTGCCGTCTCGCACCTGCAGGAAGTGCAGCTTCTTCGAGGAGCGGCGGTTGTACAGCCAGCCCCGCACGGTGACGGTCTCCCCGGCGTGCTGCTTGAGATCGCGGACGGCGACTACGGGGGGATCCGGCATCGTGTCTTTGTACCGCACGCAGCAACGGTCCGCCTGCTTGCGGTCCCAACCGAACTCCGGACGGCAGGGGGCCGCCCTGCAAGCGGTCGGGCCGCTATCCCGGCCGGAGGGCGAGGCGTACGATCTCCTCCGTGGCCAGCTCTCCCTCGCTGACCGCGGCCACACGGCGCACCGCCTCCGAGCGCTGCAGCCCTAGCGAGCAAAGCGCCAGCACGGCGTCCTCGCGGCCGCGCGGCACGTCGCCGGCCGGACGCGTCTGTGCCGCTGCGGCCAGGCGGTCGCGGAGCTCGACCAGGATGCGCTCCGCCGTGCGCTTGCCGATGCCTTTGGCGCGCGTCAGCTGCGCGACCTCACCGCAGGCGATGTACGTGGCCAGGCTCTCCGGCGAGTGCTCGCTCAAGAGCGCCAGTCCCGCCGCGGGTCCGACGCCGGCCACGCGCAGCAGCTGCCGGAACAAGTGGCGTTCGCTCTGGTCGCTGAAGCCGTACAGCTCGGCGCGGTCGTCGCGGAACAGAAGATGCGCGTAGAGCGTCGCCTCGCCGTCCGCGGGTGTGCGTTGCAGCGTAGACGTCGAAACGCTGAAGGAGTAGCCGACGCCTCCGGCGTCGAGCACTACGTGTCCCGCTGCGCGCGAGACCACGGCGCCGCGGACGAAGTCGTACACGGAGGCCCTACTTCTTGAGGCCGAGGCCCATCTCGGCGAGCTTCTGCTTGATTTCCAGCATGCTGGTCTGGCCGAAGTTGCGCGACCGCAACAGGTCCTGCTCCGAGTGGGACACGAGATCGCTGACGGTCTGGATGCCGAGCGCCTCCATGCACTTGCGCGAGCGGATGCTCATGCCCAGGTCGGCCACGGGCAGAGCCAGCAGCCCGGGATCGGCCCCCTGCGGCACCTCCGGCAGGAGCGCCTCGTTAACGCCAGCGACCTGCACCTCCTCGCGGCGCATGCCGAGGCGCAGGGCCTTGGTGGTCAGGATGTCCTTGATCTCCTGCAGGCTCGTCTCGCCGAAGTTCTTGTAGGCCAGAAGCTCGGCCTCGCTGCGCTGGATCAGATCGCCCAGCGTGATGATGTTCATCTTGGCCAGGCAGTTGCGCGACCGAACGGACAACTCGAAGTCGGAGATGGGCGTACGCAGCAGCTGGTTGCGCCGGTCCTCGTTGCGCTCCATGTCCTCGTCCAGCACCATCGACTTGCTGGACTCGGCGTCGGCCAGGAACGCTTTCGCGCGCGTGTGGTTCGGGAACGCGGTCAGGATCTGCCGGTAGCACGCCGCCGCCTGCTCGAACTCCTCGCGGTCCTCGTAGAGGATGCCGAGGTTGAGCAGCACGTTGGTCCGCGTCGGCTTGAGCCGTCGTGCACGCTCGTACAGGGCCGTGGCTGCTTCGTCGTCGCCGTGCAGGTCATAGTAGTAGGCCAGCCGGAACAGGGCGTCGACGTTCTCTGGATCGTGACCCACGGCGGCCTGGTAGCGGTCGGTGGCCTCGTCGTAGTTGCCCTGCGCCTCGGCTATCGCGCCGAGCGCGAACAGGACGTCGGCGCGGTCCTCCTGGCCGGCCAGGTCGCCGAGCGCCTCGTGCGCCTCGTCGCCCCGGCCCACGCGCGCCAGCGCGGCCACGAGCTGCAGGCGCACGCGCTCGTCGCGCGGCTCCGCCTCGAGACAGGTGGTGAGGATCTCCGCCGCGAGCGCGGGACGGTCCTGATAGCTCTCCGCGAGTGCCCACAGGTGCTTCACGCGGTACGCGTCGGCACGCTGCGCGAACGGCGCCATGCTGTCGTCCTTGCCGAGCAGGAACAGCGCCGTCGCGCGCCGTTCGGCCTGCTCCGGACTGGGCTCCACGCCGCCGTCCCCGGCTTCCACGAGCTGGCTCAGGCTATGGCGCAGATTGGCGTCGCTCGCCGCCCGGCGGCGCAGGGCGACGGCGTCTCCGACATCCGCGGCGGCGCTCTCGAGGATGCGTTGGAGGTCCGGTTCGAATTCCGTGATGGACATGCAGGGCTCCTGCCGGTCAGCTGAGGGAAGCCCTATACAATAGGCGTGCACCAAGGCTCCGTCAAACGACGGAGGGCCCGCCGGCGGCCGTCACCAGTCAGGCTTATTCTCCCGTCATGGATCAGTTGGTCGTGGAGGGCGGCATCCCCCTCGTAGGCAGCATCGAGGTCTCCGGCTCCAAGAACGCCGCGCTCCCGATCCTCGCGGCGACGCTCCTGTTGGAGGGCGAGAGCCGCATCTACGGCGTCCCCAACCTGCGCGACGTCAACACGCTCATCCGCCTGCTGGAGGAGGTGGGCTGCCAGGTCGAGCGCAACGCGGACGGCTCGCTCAGCTGCGCAGTGGTGGACCCCGAGGCCTGCGAGGCGCCGTACGAGATCGTGCGCCAGATGCGCGCCGGCGTTTGCCTGTTGGGGCCCATGCTGGCCCGCAGGGGCCGGGCCAAGATCTCGCTGCCCGGAGGCTGCAACCTGGGCGTACGGCCGATCGACCTGCACCTGAAGGGCCTGCACGCCCTGGGGGCCGAGATCAGGATCGAGGGCGGCTACATCCACGCCTCGGGGCGCCTGCGCGGCGAGGAGCTGTTCCTGGCCGGCGCCTACGGGTCGACCGTGCTGGGCACCGCCAACGTGCTCATGGCGGCCTGCCTGGCCGAGGGGCGGACCGTGATCGAGGCGGCCGCCTGCGAGCCGGAGATTGCGGACCTGGCGAACTTCCTCGTCGCCTGCGGCGCCCAGATCGAGGGCATCGGCAGCCCGCGCCTGGTGATCGAGGGAGTCGAGCGCCTGCACGCCACGGACTGGCGCATCATTCCCGACCGCATGGAGGCCGGGACCTTCCTTGCCGCCGGCGTGGCTACCGGGGGGGACGTGACCATCGACGGCGTGTCGCCGAGCCACATGGGCGCGGTAGTCGAGAGCTTCCGGCGCATGGGCGCGACCGTCGAGCGCCGCGCGGGCGGCGAAGGGGGCGACTGGCAGTGCGCGCTGCGCGTCAAGGCGCCCGAGCGGCCGGCTGCAGCCGAGATCACGACGCTGCCCTATCCGGGCTTTCCGACCGACCTGCACCCGCCGCTCGCGGCCACGCTCGCGCTGGCGGACGGCATGAGCCTGATCACGGAGCGCGTCTACCCGGAGCGTTTCGTTTACCTGGCGGAGCTGAACCGCATGGGAGCGGACGTGCGCAAGCAGGGCGATTGCGCCATCATCCACGGTGTGCCCGCCCTGAGCGGGGCCCCGGTGATGGCCTCGGACATCCGTGGGGGGGCGGCCCTGGTGGTGGCCGCCCTGGCTGCCCGCGGCACCTCTACGGTCGATCGCGTTTACCATATCGACCGGGGGTACGAGCGAATCGAAGAGAAGCTGTGCGCGCTGGGCGCGCGCGTCAAGCGCGTGTCCGAATAGCACCGTTCGCCAGGCCCCGAGAAGCTGATCCCGAAACTGATTCCGAAGCTGACTATGAAGCGTTTCCTGCTGATCGTGGTCACCCTGCAGTCACTGTTGCTGCTCGGCGGCACCGGCGTCTATGTGTTCGCTGCGGACGGCTTGCGCCGTCCCGCCGGCGGGTCGCTGGTGTTCGTCCCGCCCATCCTGGATGCGCTCGGCGGGGAGCGCGTGCGCTACCGCGGCCTCGACGCCGAGACCGGAGAGCTGGTCGCGTTGCTCACTTACCGCGTGATCGTTGCGGAGACCCTGAGCGGCGTCGTGGGGACGCGCTTCAGCGTCCAGATCGTGCTCGAGGACGCCCAGGGCAACCGGCTGCGCTCCGAGTTCATCAACGTCGACCCGCGCAGCCAGGGCTTCCTGCCGCCGATCATGCGCGAGGATGCGCTGCAGGCCGGCGACCGTCCCGTGATCCGCCTGATCGAATCCACGCCGGTGCGCGTGAAGAAACGCGAGTACGTCGGCTTCCGGGTCGAGGCCGTGCGCCCCTTGTGGGGGCTCGACCAGGTACGCGACGTCTACATCCTCAGCGACAAGGTCCCCGTCTTCGGGCTGGTGCGCTGGGAAAGCCGCCAGCCGTATCCGGAGTGGGTGGGCGGGCGCAGCCTGATCTGGGAGCTGAACGACTTCGACTGGGAGGCGCCGTGATGAGCGTGCGCGGGCTGGGGATCGTCGCGCTGACGCTCATGCTGCTGCTGCTGGTCGTGGGCTACGTGGGGGCGCGGCAATTGGGCTGGATCGGCCGCGGCGAGTCCGAGCACCTGTGCTTCATCAACTACACCCTGGCGGCCGCCTCCGGCCAGGTCTGGGAGATCCATGCGCTGCACCGGGATGTGCCCCAGCTGCGGTTCGTGGTCGACCACCTGGAGCTCAACCCCATTCCCGACGACGAGCCGCTCTATCCGCTGCCGCACGTGGTTGCCGTCCGCGGCGTCAAGCACCCCCACCAGCCGGGCTTCAGCATGCAACCCCCCCCAGGGCCGCTGGTCTTCGACCGCCTGGGAGCGCCGACGACGAGCGAGTGGCTGACCGAGATCCGGAACGGCTGGGAGCTGCGCGGGAAGACCAAAGTGCCGGTGGTCATCGCCGAGTTCAGGAGCAGCGACGGCCGGCAGAAGCGTTACTTCTTCGATCCGGCCCACCCCCAGATCCCGATCGGCTGGTATCGGCAGGAGGTGCTGGGGCCGAAGGGCCCCGAGAACTACCTGGGTATCTCCCGGGTGCCCTCCGAGGAGCTGCAAACCCCCCCGGCCACCTGTGCCGGGGCCGGCGGCTCGCATTGACCGGCCCCTGAAGCGCTCTTACACTGGCTCGTTTTCCCATGTTCGAGTCCCTCAGCCAGCGTCTTACCGGCCTGTTTTCGGCCCTCAGCGGCGGCTCGGGCCGCCTCACGGAGAGCTCCGTCAAGGACGCGGTGCGCGAGGTCAAGCGGGCGCTGCTCGAGGCGGACGTGAGCCTCGAGGTGGCGCGGGCCTTCACCCGCGGCGTGAAGGAAAAGGCGCTGGGCGCGGAGGGGCTCAAGGGAGTGACGCACGCCCAGCAGTTCATCAAGCTGGTCCACGACGAGCTGACGGAGCTGATGGGGGGCCAGAACCCGGGCTTCCCGTTCGATGCGTCGGGCATCACGGTCGTCATGATGGTGGGGCTGCAAGGCTCCGGCAAGACCACCAGCTGCGGCAAGCTGGCGCTCTGGCTGAGGCGCAAGCACAAGAAGAGCCCCCTGCTCGTGGCGGCCGACGTGCAGCGTCCCGCGGCTATCGAGCAGCTCAAGGTGTTGGGCAAGAGCATGGACGTGCCGGTGTACGCGGAGGAAGGCGGCCGCCCCCCCAAGATCTGCCGCCGCGCCGTAGAGCATGCGCGCAAGCAGGGCAACGACGTGGTCATCCTGGACACGGCGGGCCGCCTGCACATCGACGAGCAGCTCATGGACGAGCTGGAAACCGTGAAGAGGGAAGCGGGCGCGCAGGTCACGTACCTGGTGGCGGACGCCATGACCGGCCAGGATGCCGTACGCAGCAGCGCGGCCTTCAACGACCGCTTGGGTCTCAGCGGCGTGATCCTCACCAAGCTGGACGGCGACGCCCGCGGCGGCGCCGCGCTCAGCATCCGCCACGTCACCGGTCGGCCGGTCGTGATGGTCGGCGTGGGCGAGGCGATGGATGCGCTCGAGGTGTTCCACCCCGAGCGCATGGCGGGCCGCATCCTGGGCATGGGCGACGTCGTCAGCCTGGTCGAGGACCTCCAGGAGAAGGTCGACCAGGACAAGGCCCAACAGACCGCCCAGAAGATGTTCCTGAAGTCGTTCAACCTGGACGACCTGATGGCGCAGCTCGAGATGGTCCAGGGCATGGGCTCGATCAAGGACCTGATGAAGAAGATGCCGGGCCAGCTGACCGAGCAGCTTGGCGATGCCGAGCTCGACGACGGCGCGCTGGCGCGCCAGATGGCGATCCTCCAGTCCATGACGCCCGTGGAACGGCACAACCCGGACGAGATCCACGGCCAGCGGCGCCAGCGCATTGCCCGCGGCAGCGGAGCGTCGCTGAAGGACGTGAACGAGCTGTTGAAGTCGTTCAAGATGATGCGTAAGCAGATGAAGCAGCTCAAGAGCTCGTTCATGGGACGCATGGGCCTGCGCCAGATCGAAAAGCGCAAGTCCAAGCTCTTGAAACAGATGAAGAAGGGGGGCGGCATGCCCCCGTTGCCGGGGATGATGGGAGCCCCGTAAAGATGGCAGTCAGACTTCGACTCAAGCGAACCGGGCGGCGCAACCGCCCCTTCTACCGCATCGGCGCCTTCCACCAGACGCGGCGCCGCGACGGTGCACCGATCGAGGACCTGGGTTGGTACGACCCGATCGTCAAGGACCGCGCGAAGTCCTTCGAGCTCAACGAGGAGCGCGCGCGTTATTGGCTTTCGGTCGGCGCCAAGCCGTCCGAGACGGTCCGCTCCATGCTCAAGCTGCGCGGTGTCGTCTAGTGACGTCGGCCCAGCGCGAGCGTTTCAAGCGCATCCTCGCCAAGCTCGAGGAGTACCACGGCCCGCTGGAGGTGCGCTTTGCGGATCGCGTGGAGCAGGTGCTGTGGATGATCCTCCTGCGGCACAGCTCCCAGGACCGCGCCTTGCGTGCCCTGCGCACTCTGCAGCGCCACTACCTCGACTACAACGAGCTGCGCGTGGCGCCGCAGACGGACATCGCCGAAGTGATCGGCGGCTACGTGCGCGGCGACGGTGTCGCGGTGGCCGACGAGCTGCGCGGGTTTCTGCGCAAGATCCGCGAGAGGCACAACCTGGTCGGCTTCAAGTTCCTCGACGACCTGGGCCTCGAAGAGAAGCGGCGCGCGCTCAGCGAGCTGCCCGGCATGGGCGCGGATGCCGCGCTGGCCGTCCTGCTCCTTTCGCAGGACAAGGACGAGGTGCTGGTAGCCGACCGCCCTGCGACCAACATGGCGATCCAGCTGGGCATCGTGCCCAAGACCACGACGGCCGTGCGCTTTCGCAAGACGATCGAGGACAACTTCGAGGAGCACTCCGACCGCGTGCGCGCGTTCCTGCTGCTGGCGGCGCACACCCGCGTCGCCGGTCAGGAGGACGACCCCCTTGCCTCCATGTACACCAGGGGCGCGAAGAAGAAGCTCGCGGGGAAGTCCCGCGCCGCGCGGGCGGTCCCGCGCACCGCCCGTACGCGCACGACGCGCTCGAGCACGACGCGCTCCGGCACCAAGAAGTCCTCGCGCAGATAGCCTTGCTCCGCCTGGCGTCCACCTCTCCGCGTAGGCACCACCTGCTCCGCGAGGCCGGAATCGAGTTCGTGGCGGTGAGTCCCGAAGTGGAGGAGAGCCTGCCCGCACGAGGCGACCCGCATCGAGTGGCCGCGCACAACGCGCGGCTCAAGGCCATGTCCGTGGCCTGCGACGCCGGGGATCTGGTTCTGGCCGCCGACACCGTCGTCGCGCTTGGAGACCGGTTGCTGGGCAAGCCTGAAGGCCCGGAGCAGGCGCAGGCCATGCTGCGCTCGCTGGGCGGCACCACGCACCGCGTGGTCACCGGGGTCGCCCTGCGCACGCCGCGCAGCTGCGAGGTGCGCAGCGTCGAGACGCAGGTCACGATGCGCTCGTTGAGCGAGCAGGAGATCGAGGCCTACGTGGCCTCCGGCGAGTCCGGCGGAAAGGCCGGCTCGTACGCCGTCCAGGAGACGGCCGACCGCTTCGTGACCGCGATGGAGGGTCCCTACGACAACGTGGTCGGGCTGCCGATCGACACGGTGCGCGAGATGCTGGCGAGGGCTCGGGCGCAGGGCGCATGAGGACGGTCTTCGCCCTGGCCAGCGGCCGCTCCGGAACGAGGTTCTTGGCCGGACTCTTCCGGCGCAACGTCTCGCGGGACTGCCTCGTGCGCCACGAGCCCTACCTGGACCCGGGCAACCCGACCCTGTTCGGCCGTCCGATCGAGGACCACGTGCGCGGCGACCACGAAGCCATCCGCCGCCTGCTGCGCAAGAAGAAGCGGGCCATACAGCGGCACGCCCCGCGCACGTACGTAGAGACCAGCCACGCCTTCCTGAAGTCCTGGTACGACCTGGCGCCCGAGTTCTTCCCGGACCTCAAGCTGGTCCACTTGATCCGCGACCCGCTGCGCACGGCCGCCAGCGAGGCGCAGCGCGAGCGCCTCATCCACCGCGTGCTGCTGCCCCTGCGCAATTACCGCGGGTCGGACGGCCGCCGGTACTTCCGCTGGGCCTTGACCGGCCGCGAGCCGATCTTCGCCGCCTACCGGAACCTCGACCTGGGCCTCTTTCAGCGCTACGTGGTCCAGTGGATCGAGATCGAGAACCGGGCCATGGACTTCCTGGACCGCTTCGACAAGCACGGCGACTGCTTCACGCTGCACTGCCCCGAGGACCTGAACGACCCGGAGCGGGTGGGCGCGCTGTTCGCCTTCCTCGGTCTCGAGCCCGCCGGGGGGCGGGTCGTGATCGAGGGGAGCAAGAATGTGATCCCGTTCTTCCCCACCAGGGTCACGGACGGGCACCACGAGCTGCTGCGCAGGGTCGTGGGGGCCACGCCGCCGCGCTTTCTCGAGATCTTCGATCGCGAGCCGTACTGCAGCGCGCCGTGGATCGAGCGCCTGCGATCCTGAGCCGTCCCGCGCTCAGGACGGGACGGGCGCGGCGGGTGGGCACCGGCGCCCCGCTGCGCTCGATCAGCCCGGGTTGGCCGCCGCGGATAGAGTAGATGCACGATGCGCGCGCTAACGTTGGTGCTCGCGGCCGGCGCCTTGCTCTGGGGTGTGACCGCCTGCAACGGTTCGCAAGCCGAGGATGGCGCGAGTGGGACGGGGGGAGCGCCGCGCATCCCGGCGTCCAATGCGGACCGCGCCTTCTTCCCGCCGGGGACGCAGGCCGAGCAGCTGGTCGAGATCGTGCGCGAGGGCTTGAGCGTTGTCGAAAAGGGTCCCGACGTGACCCGCTTCGTGATCATCCGCGCGGGGGACCGGCACGGTCCCGCGTACCGCGAGGCGCTCTACCACGTGGTCGTCGGCGGCGGTGTGAAGTACCCGCCCGGCACGCTGGCCGTCCAGCGCAACTGGGCGCGTTCCGGAGAGATCGACGGCGACAACATGGAGGCGCAGACCCAGGGCATCAGCATCGCGGTCGAGAAAGGGGCACCTACGCCCTATCCGCCGGCAGTGGGCGACGCCATCGCCGCGTTTTGCAAGGCGTTGGCCTCCGAGGCGCCGCTGCACCCTGACTGCGTGATGGGCATGGGGGAGGTGCCTTACGCGCGCGAGTGGCAGCGCGCCGCCGCCGAGCAGGAGCTGGCCGAGCGTGCGCGGCTGGATGTGCCCATACCGCAGACCGACCTCACGCTCGAGCTCGAGCGGAACGGCAAGTCGGTGCGCGTCGACGTCGAGCTGCGCGATACGAACCCGGGCCTTCAGACCGGCATGATGCTGCGTCGCGGCTTCGACGGCGAGAACCGCGGCATGCTGTTCGTGTACCCGCACGCGCGCTATCTGAAGTTCTTCATGCGCAACTGTCACATCCCGATCGACGTTGCCTACGTGCGCAAGCAAGGCCGGCGCCATGTGATCGATGAGGTGCGCACGATGGCGCCGCAGGCGGGCCACCACGGACCCTTCACCCACTACAAGAGCCGGGGCACCTCGAAGTACGCGTTGGAGATGCCCGGCGGATGGTTTGAGAAGCACGGCTGGACGGCCGGGACGGTCGTCCGGGGCCTGCCTAAGTAGCTCGGGCAGCACGAGTTCCCGCTGTGCTCTTTCTTTGTCGTTTGCGCGCTTGGACAGATCCGGTCAGGTTGCCATAATGCGCACGAGAACCAGGTGGGGGGCGTGCCGATGGAAGAGACCATCCTCAAATTCACCTCCAACGAGGTCACGATCGAGCTTCAGGGATCGGAGGACTTCGTGGAGCGGCAGATCCAGTTCTTCCGCCGCCACCTCCAGGAGGCACGTGTCGCCGGGGCCGAGACCGCCACCGCGCTGCCCTCTGGCGCGGAGGGCACCCCCAGCCTGGCGGACTTCTACAAGAGCCGGCGCACGCGCCGTGGCCGCGGGGCCATCCAGGAGGCGCTGCTGCTGTTCGGCTTCTACATGCAGGCCGTGGAGGGCAACGTCGAGTTCTCGATCGAGCAGGTCGGGGGCTGTTTCGGGGTCGTGGGCCTGGACTTGCCCAAGAACCTCCACCACGCCGTGGGCACGCTCAAGCGCAAGCACGGCTGGTTCGAGGAGGGATCCAAGCGGGGCCGCTATCGCGTCAGCTCCGAGGGCCTGAAGCTCGTCCGCCCCCTCTAGGCCAACGACGTTGGCTTCAGGGTGTCGCAACCTCGCTTCAGACAAGCAGTTCCGGTGGATAGGTGCGGCAATGGGGTCCGCATGGTGAGAGGTCCCGGGTTCAGCCGGGGTGCCGCAGGGGCCGATAGGTCAGCGTGCGTGACACCACGACAGCGATCGTGGGCATGGGGATCGTAGCCATGGTCTTCATGGCCGTCATGTCCGCGGTCTACCTGGGCAACGTCCCGGGGCAGGCTGAGGTGAACCAGCTGCGCACCGAGCTGGAGACCATGCACAGCATGTACCTGTCGCCGACGCACGCCTTGACGCTGCGCCTGAGCCGGACCGGCGATGAGCAGCTGGGCTTAGCCGTCAGCTTCGCCCTGAGGCCGGACCTGGCCAAGGACGAACGGGTGGCCCTCCGGTACCTGGAGAACATCGCGGTCACCGTCTACGAGCACCCCGACTGGGTCGATGTGCTCGACTTCGTGAGCGTCAGCCACGTCGGCAGATACCCCCGCTCGAAGACCTTTCCGGTGCCCAAGGCCGCCCCCGCCCAGTAGCGCTGGCTGAGCCGGCGCGGAGCGCTCGGACCCGGCAACCCGCCGCGGGAGGCCAGGGGTTGCCGGATCGGCTATCCTGATGGGTTCTCAAATAGCGAGCCAGCGATGAAGCAAGGCATCCATCCCAAGTACATCGAATGCACAGTGAGCTGCGCCTGCGGGAACTCGTTCCAGACCCGCGCCACGGTTCCGGAGCTCAAGATCGATATCTGCAGCGTCTGCCACCCGTTCTTTACCGGCAAGCAGAAGTTCGTGGACGCCGCGGGGCGCGTGGAGAAGTTCCGCAAGCGCTACGAAGCCTTCCAGGCCAAGAAGGCCGTCAAGTCCAAGGGAGCGGCGGCCCAAGAGACACCGGCCTCCTAGGTCGTTCCGATGGGCCGAAGCTTGCGCGAGACCCTGGAGCGCTACCGGTCCATCGAGGCCTCGCTCGCCGATCCCGAGACCACGCAGAACCCGGCGCGGCTCAAGGAGTTGCTCAAGGAGCGCGGCACGCTCGAACGTAGCGCGCGGTTGTACGAAGAGTTCCTGAAGGTGCGCACGCAGATCGGGGAAGCGCGGCAGCTGCAAGAGGATCCTGAGGTCGCAGAGCTGGCCACGGAAGAGCTTGCGGAGCTCGAGGTCAGACGGGATGGGCTCGTGCGGCAGCTCGCGGACGAGATGGGCACCGACGAGGCGGACCGCAGCAAGAGCGTCATCGTGGAGGTGCGTCCTGGTGTGGGCGGTGACGAAGCCGCGTTGTTTGCCAGCGACCTCGTAGAGATGTACCGCCGCTTCGCCGAGTCGCACCGCTTCAAGCTCGAGATGCTGGAGCTGCAGGCAACGGAGCTCGGCGGCACGCGCGAGGCGATCTTCTCCATCTCCGGCAAGGACGTGTACCGCCTGCTCAAGTTCGAGTCCGGCGGCCATCGCGTACAGCGCGTGCCGGCCACGGAGAGCCAGGGGCGCGTGCACACGTCGTCCGCCACCGTCGCGGTGCTCCCCGAGATCGAGGAGGTCGAGATCGACATCAAGCAGGAGGACCTGCGCATCGACAAGATGCGTGCCGGAGGTCCCGGCGGGCAGAAGGTAAACAAGACCGAGTCGGCCATCCGCGTCACGCACATCCCGACCGGCGTGGTGGTCAAGTGCCAGGACGAGAAGTCGCAGCACAAGAACCTCGCCCGGGCCATGCGCATCCTCAAGACGCGGCTGTACGACCAGCTCCGGCAGGAGCGCGACCGGGAGCGCGCCCGAGAGCGCAAGAGCCAGATCGGGTCCGGTGACCGCAGCGAGCGGATCCGGACCTACAACTTCCCCCAGGACCGCCTGACGGACCACCGGCTCGGAACAAACCTTCACGGCCTGCCGGACGTTATGCTAGGAAAGCTCGACCCGCTGATCGAGCAGCTGCGGGCCCAGGAGCGGGAGGAGCGCCTCGCGGAGCTCGACCTCGTCGAGTTGGAGGACGGAGAATGAGCGAAGAGAAGACCGACACCGACATGGACTTCGAGCCTGCGGTGTCCGCCGACTCGGTGGCGGAGAGCCAGGAGGATGCGCCCCCGCCGCCGCCGGAACCGTCCGCAGGGCCGCGCACGTTCCCGCAGCAGTACACGTTGCTGTTCGGGTGCGTGGTCGTCCTGGTCGCGTCGCTTTCCGTCTGGGAGCGCGAGGCCGTCTTCGGCCGGGACATTCGCGGCTCCGACATGATCTCCGGCTGCTTCCTGCTCGCCTTCGCCTTGCACAGCGTGATCGTTCAGATCCTCGGCCTGATCCAGGGGCGCCTCAAGCTGATGGCCACCTTCATGACCGGATTCCTCGCGCTGTACGTCGGCATCGGAACCTTCATGCGCACCGGCAACCGGTCCGAGTTCCGCACGCTGGCGCAGATCCAAGAGGCGGCGGCGGATGGGACTTCGTACCAGCAGAGGTTCTACGACTATCTCGGGCAGTACGGGCCGGGCGTGTGGCTCGCCTTGTTCGGCGGGCTGGTCCTGACCTGGGTCTTCCTGAAGCCGTTCATCGTCCCGAGCGGCAAGAAGAAGGAGCCCGCTCCTGCCCCCGCACGCGGCGGCCGGCGGCGCCGCTGAGGCGGCCCGCGACCTGAGCGTCCTGGAGCTGATCCGGCGCTCCACGGGCTGGCTGGGCGAGCGGGGGAGCGATTCGCCCCGGCTGGACGCCGAGCTGCTGCTGGCGCACGTGCTCGGGACGGAGCGCCTGCAGCTGTATCTCGATCCCGCGCGCAAGCCCGCGGCGGCCGAGGTCGACGCGTACCGCGCGCTCGTGCGCCGGCGCGGGGCGGGCGAGCCCGTGGCGCACCTGACCGGCAAGAAGGAGTTCTACGGTCTCGAGTTCGAGGTCACGACGGATGTCCTGGTCCCGCGCCCGGAGACGGAGCTGCTCGTGGACCGCGCCCGCGCGCTCGGCGGCGCCCGCCTGCTGGACGTGGGCACGGGCAGCGGTTGCGTCGCCATCGCCTGCGCCGTGCGCCTGCCCGAGGCGCGGGTGACCGCCACGGATGTCAGCCAAGCCGCTTTGGAGGTTGCGCAGCGCAATGCGGAGCGGCACGGGGTGGCGGAACGCATCGACTTCCGCCAAGGAGACCTGTTCGCGCCCGTGGACGCCATGGATACCAGCGCGCGCTTCGACCTGATCCTGAGCAACCCGCCGTACGTGGCGACCGGAGAGACCGTAGAGACGGCGGGGAAGGAGCCGGACGTGGCCTTGTTCGCGGGTCCGCAGGGCACCGAGATCCTCGAGCGCCTCCTGGACGCGGCGCCGGAGCACCTCGCGCCGGGCGGCACGCTGCTGATGGAGATCGGCGAGGACCAGGCGGGGTTCGTCGAGGGTCGCGCACGCGCGTCGTTCGGCTCCGTCACGATCCACACGGACCTGGCGGGCTTGCCGCGCATGCTGGAAGCGTCCTCCCCGCCCTAGCGCGTCTGCTCGTTCCTATCGCGGTTTGAGGCCCGCCTCTTCGAGCTTGCGGTCTTTCTCCCGCCGCTCGAACGAGGCCTTCGCCTCCATGTAGAACTTCAGCTTCTCGACCGCGCTCTTGGCCGCGGCGCGCGTGTTCGGGTCCGGGCTCTGCAGATGCTTGAGCGCCTCCATGCCAAGCTCGGTGATGTACTGGTCGGCGACGACGCCGAGCACCCAGGCCTCGACCGAGCCTGAGCTGTGCCAGCCGATGTTCGGAAGCTCCCCCTCTAGCACCTTGCGAAAAACCTCGGTGCGGCGCTTGTCGGAGACCTGGCTGAGGATGCTCAGGGCGGTTCCGCGGTAGCGCGCGGTTTCGGGCGAGCCCGGTGCGGCCAACTCCTGCAGCGCGAGATCGGTGGCCGCCTTGGGATCGAGGACGCGGTACGTGTACCAGGCGCCGGCGCCTAGCAGGTCGCGCTTGATCAAATAGGCGGCCATCGTCGGGGCATGTTCCCGCGTTCCGCACTCGCGCAGCGCCCCGAAAACGTAGCTGCGCTCGGTCGCGTGCAGCGGCTCGCGGCCCAGGTGTTTCACGAGCGCATCCGCGCCTGCCTTGCCGCGCTTGGCCAGCGCCTTGATGGCGCGCTCGCGAACGTTCTGGTGAGGACCGCCGAGTGCCTTGATCAGCGCACTGGTGGTTCCCGGCGCTTCCTCGTAGGCGCTGGCCAGGTGGACTGCGAGTTGGGCGATCTCCCAGCGGTCGTCATTGGAGAGCGCGTACAGCTTGGACAGCAGCGGCTCCTCCTTCAGCGCGTTCGTGACCGGCCGGCTTCCCATCACTGTGCGCACCGGGCTGCTCTTCGGCCGCTCGTTCTCCTTCTCTTGCCACTTCCATCCCTCGCCGCGCGCGCCGAGCATGTGTTCCGCCACGATCGCCGCGGTGGCGTCGCTGCGGGAGGCCACGGCTTGCAGCAGTTTGGCGACTCGGTGGTCGGTCTTGGGGATGACCAGCGCGAAAAACGCATCCCAAGCAGGACCTTTGGCCCGTCCCTGTGCCTGCCAGGCGGCAGTGAGCAACGCGTTGTGGTCGTCCGAGTTGCGCGCATACTCGGCCAAGCCGGTCGCGTGCTTGGGCCCGATTCTCCTGAGGTAGAAGGCAGTGGCGAACGCCTGCACCCCGGCGCCCTTCTTCTCGCTGAGAATGCGCGCAATCTCGTCGAAGGACGAAGGGCCGAACGCGGTCAGAGTGAGGATCATGACCCCGGCGTCCGAGTCCCCCTGCGCCAACAGCTCCAGCGCCTGCCTGCGCAGGACGGCTTCGTTGGAGCCGAACCTCTTCCCCTCGGGCTTGTGATTCACGCCGAGCTGCAGCTGGCGCGCCACATAGGCGTCGTTGTGGTCCAGCGCCCAATGGGCGATCTGGGCCGCCGCCGTGGCGGACACGCCAGCGCAGAGGCGCAGCGTGCTGCCGACGGCTTGCTTGCGGCCTTCGTTCTCCGCGATCTTGAGCGCAATGCCCGCGTAGGCGCTAGCTGCGTCCTTGCCTGGGGTCTTGCCCCTGAGGGCGTTCCACCCATCGGGCTTTTGGAGCAGCAGCTTCTCGATGCGCGTCTTGAGCGCCGGACGCATCGCCAGCGTCGGCAGCGCGTACCAGGCGTTGTCGTCGATCCCGCCGGGCTCGCCCTTCACGGTGGCCTCGGCGTGCTTTACGAGGGCCGCGGCATAGACATCGGAAAACTTCGTGTACTCCTTCCACTTGCCGCAGTCGCTGGCTGCTTCCTGCACCTCGGGATCTTCGTCTTGAAGCGCCTGCGCCAGGACGGTGAAGATGCGCTCGCGCTCGGGCTGCTTCTGCCCCGCCCCGAGTGCCTCCCACAGCTCCCAGACGATCACCTCGCGCAGGCGGGGCGCCGCGCTGCCGTAGATTTCGGTCAGCGTCACCACCATGGACGGCGGGTAGTGCATCTCCTCGTCGGAGATGCCGGCGAGGACCTGAGCGCGGAAGGGCACTTGCGGGTCGCGCAGCGCGGTCTCCACGATCGAACGCGCCTTGTCCGTGCGCTGCAGGAGCAGCGCCTTTGCGGCGGCCTTGACCGCGCCCGGCGAAGTGGAGCGCAGCGCGTACGTCAGCATCGGGTGCGCGACGGGGCCGAGGTCGGCCAGCGCGTCCAGCAGGGCCGGGTCCGGCTTCGTGGTCGCAATCTCGATGTAGAGCTCCTTGATGCGCGCCTCGAGCGGCGAGTCGGTCTCGAGGATGGTGGGGTTGAAGTCTTCGCCGGCAGCGCCGGCGATGCGTTTGGCCTCCGCGCCCGGCGCCTTCGCCTTCGGATAGCGCGTCTCGATCAACTTGGACAGCTCTGAAACGTCCTCTCCGCGCGCGGAACGAATGCGGATCAGACCGAGCAACGCGCGCGGCGCCTCGGGCGCGTCCGCATGCTCTTGCAGGATGCGCTGGTAGAGCTTCTCCGCGTCGGCAGGCTTGTTGAGCGCTTGTTCCGCCCAGGCGGCGCGCTGGTAGAGGTCGGCGGCGGTCTCTTCAGCGCCGGAGGCAGATGCAGCGCCGGCGCCAAACAGAAGGATCAGGGAGATGAGGGTTCGTTCGAGGACGACTTGCATGTCGCCCATGAGACGCCCTAGGCCGGCTTGTGTCCGTCCCGATCCTGTAACGCTATGGTCCCCGGCTCGATGCGATAGCCCACGCTGTGGACCGTCTGCAGGATGCGGGGCGCCTCGGGGTCGGTCTCGAGCTTGCGCCGGAGCCGGGCGACGTGGTTGTCGAGCGTGCGCGTCTCGGTACTGCTCTCCACGCCCCACAGGTCGCGCAGCAGGTCGCTGCGCGGGACTACGTCCCCCTCCCGCGCGAGCAGGTACTTGAGCAGGTCCGCCTCCGTCGGCGTCAGCCGTGCGGAGCGCGAGCCGTTGCGGATGCGCAGCGACTGCGCGTCGAACACCACGCCGGGGGGGCGGTTGCGCAGCCGCGCCTCGATGCGGGCCAGAAGCTCCCCCAGGCTGAAGGGCTTGGTGATGTAGTCGTCGGCGCCCAGCTTGAGGCCGGCGATGCGGTCCACCTCCTCCGCCCGCGCGGTCAGCATCAGGACGGGGGTGTCGACGCCGTCGGCCCGGATGCGCTTGAGCACCTCGAAGCCGCTGCGCTTGGGCAGCATCACGTCCAGCAGGATCAGGTCATAGCCGCCCGCGCGGACCTCCTTGAGGCCCTCCTCGCCGTCGGCGGCTACCGTGACGCGATACCCCTCCGCCTCGAGGTTATAGGCAAGGCCCCGCGCCATGCCCTCATCGTCTTCCACCACGAGGATCCGACTCACCGCACTCCCTCCAACACTAAGACGAGCGAGACGACCGAACCTGCACCGGAATTCTCGGAGATTTCTACGCGGCCCCCGTGCGCCTGCATGCAAGCGGCGGCCAGACTGAGTCCCAGGCCGGTCCCGGGCGTCGCTTTGCGGTCGGCGCTTTCCAGGCGCGTGAAGGGCTCGAGCACGCGCTTGCGATCCTGGACCGGGATCCCAGGCCCGTGATCGCGCACGGTCAGGCGCGCGAGCCCGTCGTTACAACTGCCCGAGAGATGGATGCGCCGGTCCTCACGGGAGTACTTGCGCGCGTTGTCGAGCAGGTTGTCCAGCGCGCGCAGCAGCGCCTCCGCATCAGCGGAGATCTCCACCGAGGGTCCGGGCGCGACTTCGAACTCGAAGCCCTCCTCCTCGAGGCGGGGCCGCCAGCGCGCCGCGGCCTGCTTGACCAGCTCCCGCGTGTCCACCCGCGCGCGCGTGATCTTGGCGCCGCGGGCGGCGTGCAAGAGGCCCTCCACGAGCCCGTCCAGCCTGCGGGTCTCCTCGAGGATCGTGTCCAGGAAGGCCTCGCGGTCCTCTTCCCTCACGCGGCCCTGGCGCAGCGACTCGGCGTACAGGTGCACGTTGGCCAGCGGCGTCTTCAGCTCGTGCGTGACGTTTGCAACGAAGTCGCTCTGGTCGCGCGCCAGCCGCAGCGCCCGCCGCGTCGCGACGAGGCTGACTCCCGTGGCCAGCGCGACGAGCAACCCGGCGCAGGCGTAGAGCAGGACCACGAGCCAGGTTTCCCTCCGGACCTCGCCTGCAAGCTTCTCCTCGTCCAGCTCGGCGGTGATCGACAACTCCCCGAGCGGTGCCGGCAACGGCTCCGAGATCAGTCCGGTGCGCCGGTCGAACGTCGAGGTGAAGTTGAGGCGGCTCTCGTCGCGCCACTTAACCGGCCTGTACCCGCAAGGAAGGACCCAGCCGAATTTCTGGATCGGGATGCGCTTCAGGACCAGCTCGTTCGCCTCGCCGTGGCGCACCTCCTGGAACGACGCGGCGTGGAGCCCCAGTCCTACGCTCGGCTCGAGGGCTGCCAGTTGCGCGCGTTCGCGCCGGCTGCGTACGGGCTCGACGCCCGCCTGCTTCAGGAGGGTCTGCCCGATCCCGTCGGACGGACCGCCGATCAGCGCCGAGACGTCGTCGATCCAGTCCGCGTCCGGTGCCGTTCCCTCCAGCCGGAAGAGCTCGAGTCGGGCGCGGTACCAGAGGTCCGTTCCCCGCAACGCCTTCTCTTGTAAGGCCGCCCGGAGGTCGTCGGGACGCTTCTCGCGCGTACCGCGCGCGATGCGAACCATCGCGCGGTCGATGGAGTCGCTGGCGGCGGCGAGCGCCCGGTCGAGCTCTCCCCGGCGCAGGAACAGAGCGCTCAAGGTGCCGTAGGGGGGCTCCCACGGACGCGCCTCCGCCGGCGGCGCGGGCCGGAGCAGCCGGCCCGAGAGGTCGTAGGTTGCGGTGACGGGCGCATCCGACAGGCGCCGGCGCAAGTTCCGCATGAGCCTTTGGCCCTTCACCTTCAGCGAGGACTTCAAGAGCCGCTCCTCGCTTTGCCGCAGCGACGTACGGATCGCCCGCACGTGACGCGTCGCGCCGAGGATCAGGACGGCGAACGCTACGAGCAGGCAGCCGAGGATCAGGATCCGCGCTCTTCGCATCCAGCGGGATTCTAGGAGAGCCGTGCGGGCGCGGGTGCACCGAAGATGTCCCGGCGCGGTTGCTCAGGCCCCGAACCGATCGTAGTGGGCCAAGAGCGCGCCCTCTTCGTGCTCGTCGCTCAGCTGGCGCAGCACCGCGTCGAACGGGTTGCAGCGCCCGCCGCCGCCCGAGACGATCTCGGAGCGCCACAGGTTCGGCGCGCGGCGCGGGTCCCAACGTCCCTTGCCGCCGCGCACGTACAGCTCGCCGAGGATCGCGCCGAACTCGGTGACTACCTTGCGGAACAGGTTCTGCGGGTCGTCGGGACGCTGGTTCCAGAGCAGGCTCTCCCGCACCGCGGGGCTGAGCATCTCGTCCAGGTAGGCCACGCCGCCCCTGTCCGGCGCGAGGTCGACTTTGCGCACGTGGTGGATGCGCTGCACGCCGTTGTCCGCCAGCTTGGCCAGCGTCTGCGGCAGGCGCCGGCGCTCCTCTTCGGAGATGGCCTGCTCGAAGACGTCGAGCCCGGCATGCCCCTCCGGCACGATTGCGGGGAACCAGCGGGCCTTGAGTGCCGCCGTCGTGAGCTTGCGCTCGTCCGGCCGGGCCTTCTTGAAGGGCCACACGGCGGCCCAGCCTAACACCGTGGCCCGGTTAGAATTCCCGGCTCCGGCGCCGCGCCGCGGCCTGTCCCCATGCCTGTGCTAGAGGTCACGAACCTGAAGAAGTCGTACGTCGCTCCCGACGGGGAGCGCACGCCGATCCTGGATCTCCCGCAGTTCAGCATAGACGCGGGGCGGCAGGTCGCCCTGCGCGGGGCCAGCGGCTCCGGCAAGACCACGTTCCTGAACCTCGTGGCCGGCGTGCTGCGCGCGGACGAGGGGCGCGTCGTGCTGGCCGGCCTCGATCTCACCGTGCTCAGCGAAGCGGAGCGCGACCGGATGCGCGCGCGCAACGTCGGCTACGTCTTCCAGACCTTCAACCTGCTGCAGGGCTACACGGCACTCGAGAACGTGCTCTTGGGCATGATGTTCGGCAAGGGCCTGGATCGCGCGGCGGCCGAGGCGCTGCTCGAGCGCGTCGGCCTCCACGACCGCATGCACTACCGGCCGCGGCAGCTCTCGGTGGGGCAGCAGCAGCGCGTGGCGGTGGCCCGCGCGCTGGCCAACGACCCGGGGCTCGTGCTCGCCGACGAGCCCACGGGCAACCTCGACGTCCACCACGCCAACGCGGCCCTCGACCTGATGTGCGAAGCCTGCGCCGAGAACGGCGCGGCCCTGCTGCTCGTCAGCCACGACACCGCCATCCTGGAGCGCTTCGACGACGTGCGTGAGCTGGCCGAGCTCAACCGCGTGGGAGCGGAGACGGCCTGATGCGTGGTCTGTGGTTCCTGGTGCGCCGCAGTCTGCGCCAGCACATCCTGTCGACCGTGATCACCGTACTGGCGGTGGCGCTCGCAAGCGGCCTGGTGATGGCGGTGTTCAGCATCAACACGCAGACCCACAAGGCCTTCACCGGCGGCGAGACCGGCTTCGACGCGGTGCTCGGCGCGCGCGGCAGCCCGCTGCAACTCGTGCTGAACACGATCTTCCACCTCGAGACCTCGCCGGGGAACATCCCCTGGTCGCTGTACCAGGAGATCAAGCGCGATCCGCGCGTCAAGCTTGCCATCCCCTACGCGGTCGGCGACAACTACCTGGGCTTTCGCGTCGTCGGCACGACGCCCGAGATCTTCACGGACTTCGAATACCGCAAGGGCACGAAGTTCCGCGTTCAGGGGCACGATCCCGCGAACCCGGACGGGCCGCGCATCTTCGACCCGGAGCTGCGCGAGGCCGTGATCGGCAGCTACGTCGCGCAGAAGACCGGCTTGCGCTTCGGCTCCGTGTTCTCGCCCTATCACGGCATCGACTTCCGCGAGAAGGCCCAGCACGGCGAGCAGTACGTCGTGGTGGGGGTGCTGGAGCCGACGAACTCGCCTTCCGACCGCGTCATCTGGATCCCGATCGAGGGCATCTATCGCATGGGCGGCCACTACCTGCGCGGCGCGGGCGAAGACTACGAGGCCAAGCCCGAGGAGGAGATTCCGGACGAGCACAAGGAAGTCAGCAGCGTCATGCTCAAGTTCCGGGGCGGCAAGATGGTGGGCATGCGGCTCGTGGAGGACATCAACACGCGCGGCAAGGTGGCCACGCTCGCCTATCCGATCGGAGAGGTCATGGCGGAGCTGTTCCAAAAGCTCGGCTGGGTCACGCGCATTCTGACGCTGGTCGCCTATCTCGTCGTCGCCGTGGCCACCGGCTCGATCCTGGCCAGCATCTACAACACGATGAACGAGCGGCGGCGCGAGTTCGCCATTCTGCGCGCGCTGGGCGCCCGGCGCGCCACGGTCTTCAGCGTCATCGTGGCCGAGGCGGTCTCGATCGCCGCGCTGGGCAGCGCGCTCGGCATCGTCGTCTGCGGCTGCATCCTGTGGGGCGCCGCCGTCGTGGTGCGCGCGCAGACGGGGGTCGTGCTGGATCCCTTCACCTATCACACCGCGCTCGTGGCAACGCCCGCGGGCATGTTGCTGCTCGGCGCCCTGGCCGGCCTGCTCCCCGCCTTCAAGGCCTACTCCACCGACGTGGCCGAAAACCTGGCGCCTCAGTCGTGACCATGCGCTTTCTGCTGTTGCTATGCCTGCTCCCGCTGGCCTGCGGTGGCGCCGAGCCCGAGCCCGAGCCCGAAACCGAGACCGAGACCGAGACCGAAAGCGAAGCGGACCCGCTAACCCATCACGAACCGCGCTACGGGGGTGATCTCGTGCCGCTCGACGGTCATTCTGCACACCTCGAGTTCGTCCTGGATGACGCCGCGGGGAAGCTGACGATGTACGTGTGGGACGGCCACGTCTCGAAGTCCGTGCGCATCAAGGCCAAAGAGGTCGCCATCACGGCCGACCTGGACGACGAGGAGGTCGCCCTGAAGCTGAGCGCCGTCGCGAACCCGCTCACCGGCGAGACGGTGGGGGACACCTCCAAGTTCGAGCTGACGTCGGAGCGCCTGAGAGGCTCGGACGGCATCAGCGGCGTCCTGGCCCGCATCGAGATCCGCGGCAAGCTGTACAAAGAGGTGGATTTCTACGCCCCAATCGCGGAAGTAGACGAAGAGGGGCAGGGCGATGCCGACGAGGACGGCTAGCCTGAGGTAGGATTTTCGGGAGTCCTATGAGCTTGCGCTTGGTGATCCTCGCCGTCCTGGCCGTGGCCGCTCTCACGATCGGCCCGGTGTGCTGGCTGTGCTCTTCGGACGCGGCCTCCTCGCCGGTGATCGAGAACATGAAGGTGCGCGGGGAGCGTCTCGACGCGGCGCTCGGCACCGCCGCGGCCCCGCCGACCGCAGAGACCACGCCCGACACGGCACCCGTCCTCGAAGAGCCTGCGAAGGAGGCGTCCGCGGCGCCGGTCGATCCCGTGTCGATCGAGGTCGACCCCGAGCAGGAGGAGCAGGTGCAGCCCGACGCGCAGCCCGTGGAAGGTGGCGCCGTATCGCCGCACACGCCGCCTACGAGCTACAAGCCGCCCGGGCAGGACAACAAGAAGGTCGTCCCGCTGGCCGACCTGCGTAAGCGCACCAAGCCCGGGGAGGCGTTGCCGATCGGCTTCGAGCACCTCGCCAACTACGTCTACAAGATCCCCGGCTACGGTGAGGAAGAGGAGATCGAGACGGACCAGATCCCGAAGGACATCAAGGAGCTCAACCGCACCGAGGTCGCGATCGAGGGTTTCATGATCCCGATCCAGACCAAGGACGGAAAGATCCAGGAGTTCGCCCTGGTGCGCTCCCTGTGGGGATGCTGCTGGGGGCGGCCGCCGAGCATCAACGAGGCCATCCACGTGAAGATGCCGGAGGGCGAGGGCGCTAGCTTCACGCCGAACGGGCCGATCACGGTGTTCGGCGAGCTGGAGGTCGGCGAGGTCTTCGAGGAAGGCCTTCTAGCCAGCATCTACCGCCTGAACTGCGAAGAGATCGCGGTCTCCTCCGAGTACCGCTAGCGGCCCCACCAGGCAGGCACCGTGACCGAGCAAAGCCAGAGCCCCGCGCGCGCAGGCCTCAAGATCGTGGGCATCTTCATGGGCTTCCTGCTGTTCCTGCACCTCGCGGGCTGGTCCGTGACGCACGCGTTCCCGACAGACCCCGATCCGGCCGACGTGCAGGGCAAGAACGTGTACCACGTGCAGCTCGACGGGTTGTGAGGCAAGTCGTGAACGACCGGGGTCGCTGCGCTCCTCTCGCGCCTGGATGGCGTCGAGTCCGTTTCCGCAGGATGGCTTACCGATCGAGCCGTGATCGTCACCCGTGAGGGCGTGACGCTCGACCGTGCGCAGCTCGAGCTCGCGCTGTCGGGTTCGATCTGGCGCGTAGTCTCGGTCGAGCGCGCGCCGCCCGCCGTGCCCTAGGGCGCGGCCAGTTGCGGTACGCGTGCCGCACTTCTGCGGCCGCAAGCACCGCTGTCCGGCGATGTTACGTCGGCTCGGAAGAGTAACAGCTACTTCGGCCAGCTCAGGCCGTCGCGGAGCGAGGGGCGTTCGCGGCGGAACCAGCCGGAAGCCAGCACGGTCACGTTGCCGTGCTCGTCCTTCTGCAGCTTGCCCTTCACGGCGACCAGGTCGAGCAGGCGCAGGCCCGGCACTTCCGTGGTCGCGACGACCTTGCCGTCCGCGCCGTGGGCCTCGACGACCACCGTGTTCTCCGCTTTCTCGTCGTTGGCGATGCAGCAGTAGTCCCAGGGGGTGGCGCACAGCTCCATGGCATCGGAGCCGGCACCGCAGTAGTCGAGCGCCGTGTCGATCAGGTTGAAGGACGCGTAGCCCTTCACGATGTTGCTGATGCGCCCGACGACGATCACCTCGTCATCGGCCTTTGCCTCGCGGGCTTTCGCCACAGACAGCGCCTCGCCGGGGTCCTTCGACAGCGTGAGCTTCGCGATCCCGGGCGCGGTTTTCGCCGGAGGCGCGGCGGGCTTGTCTTCAGCGCTGCCGCAAGCGAGCGTCAGACTGCAAACAAGGGCGATCAGGGTGGAACGGGTCATGCTTTTCCTCCGAGGGCGTCCACGAGGGGTAGGCGCACGGCGCGAACCGCCGGCACTACGCCGCCGAGGATACCCGCAAACAGCGCTGCACCAAGCCCCAGGGCCCGGCGCGGCGCATCCAGCTCAATGGTGAACGCGCCCATCGGGAAGCGCAGCGGGATGTCGCCCACCGCGAGCGCAATGAAGATCCCGATGGAGGCGCCCAGGAACGCGACCAGCGCCGCCTCCAGCAAGAGCGAGACCGAGACCGCGAACGGCGAGTAACCCAGCGCGCGCAGCGTGGCCAGCTCCTTGGTGCGCGCCAGCACCGCCGCGAACATCGTGTTGGCGCAGGCGAAGGCGCCGGCGGCCAGCACGAGCAGGGCCATCCAGCGCGCCAGCGCGGTCACGTGCCGAAGGCCCTCCGCGAGCGTGGCCATCAGCTCCGGCTCCGTGACGACGGCGATCTCCAGGTCCAGCCGCCGCGCGGCAAACAGGCGCACTTCCGCCAGACTTTCGGGAGAAGCCAGGCGCGCCACGACGCACGAGACGTCCTCACGCTTCGTGGCGACCATCAGGTCGTCGAGCCGCGTCCACATCTCAGCCTCGAGCACGGTCCCGGGAGCGGCGAAGCGGCCGACGATCTTCCAGTCGCGGTTCTCGAGCTGGATCGTGCGCCCGACGCGGAAGTGGTCTTCGGGCAGCCCCATGCGCGTAGCGGCCAGCCGGCCGACCATGATCTCGAACGAGCCGCGCGGCTCGGTGCCCTCGATCACGGTGAGCTGGGGGTGGACCAGGTACGCGCCGGGCCGGACTCCGCGCAACAGCCCGATGCGGTCGTCCGTGCGCGTCGCCAGGTGCAGCTCGACCGACACCGCGCGCTCGCCGTCCACCGTCAGGACGCCCGGCACGGCGGCGGCGGCCGCCTCCGCGTTGCCGCGCGCCACGACCGAGCGCACGAGGTCCATCTCGGAGGAGGTCCCGAGCAGATAGACCCGGTCCTCCTCCGTGCTGCTGCTCGACACGCCGTCGAGGCTGGCCGCGAACGACGCCATGGTCGTCACCAGCAGCGTCACGAAGCCGACCCCAAGCAGTGTGGCGATCGTCCGCGCACGGTGGCGCCAGAGGTTGCGGAGGGCGTACGAGAAGGGCAGCATCGCTATTCCGTTTTCACCGCCTGATGCAGCGGCCTGCGCGCCGTGTCCACCGCAGGGATCACGGAAGCGAGCGCGCCCACGACGAGCGAGGCCAGCACGGTCTGCAGCACGACCGCGAGGCTCGGTTTGAAGTCGATGCCGTAGCCTTCGATCCCCAGCGTCGTGGTGCTCACGGAGAGCACCGCGTAGACGGCACCGGCGCCCAGGATGCCGCCCATCAGCCCGAGGCCGATCCCCTCGATCGCGATCAGCAGCGCCAGGCGCGGCTTGGTCACGCCGATCGTCTCGAGCACGCCCATCTCCGCCGCGCGCGACTGGGCGCTGATGAAGACCGTGTTCGCCAGCACCAGCGCGACCACGACGACGGCCAGGTAGCCGAGGATGCGGGCGAACTCCACGACCTCTGCAATCTCTCCGACCGCGCCGGCGACGAAGGCCTGCAGCGACTTCGTGTCCGTGCGAGCCTCGTCGGTGAGGAACTTGGCGTCGATGGCCGCGGCCACCGCCGCCTCGTCCGCGCCGGGCAGTAGCGTCACCATGAACTGCGTCGCTGCGCCCTGCTTCTTGCGCGCCAGCGCCAGCTGATCGATGTGCACGAAGGCCATGTTGTCCAGCCCCGCCGTGCTGCTGCGCATGATGCCGCTGACGTGAACGTCGACCATGCCGAGCCGCACCCGCTCTCCCACCCTGGCGCCGCGCCGCGCCGCCAGCCGCTCGCCGACGAGCGCGCCGTCCGAGCGCGCCTTCCAATCGGCGACGTTGCCGGCGAGCAGAGTGAGGTCGTAGACGTCCTGGAGGGCGTCCCGCTCCACGCCATGCAAGGTCACGAGGTCGAGGTTGCTGCGGCACGAGTTGATGAAGACCAGCGTCGGCAGGACCCGGTCCACGCCGGGGACCTCCTCGATGACCGGCTTGTAACGCACCGGAAGGTCCGAGGTCAGCGGGCAGAAGCGGCTCTCCTGGAAGACGACCAGGACCGGCTTCGCCGAGCGTTCGGCCAGCTCGCCGACGCCGCGGTCGACCGTGCGCACGAAGGCGAACAACGCCATCGCGACAGCCGCGCCCAGGATCGTGAGCAGCGTGCGCATGCGCGCGCGTAGCGCCGTGCGGAAGACGTAGGGAAGGAACGCGAACAGCTCACGCATGGACCGTGTCCCCGTCCCCGGGCGCCCGGATGCGTCCCTTGTCGAGCTGCACCACGCGGCCGGCCGCCTTGGCGGCCAGCGGGTCGTGCGTGACCATCACGACCGTCTTCTGGAACTCCTTGTTCAACCGTTGCAGCAGCTCCAGCGTCGCGGTCGCCGCTTCGCGATCCAGGTTGCCCGTGGGCTCGTCGCAGAGCAGCACCTCCGGGTCCGCAACGATCGCGCGGGCGATGGAGACGCGCTGCTGCTGTCCACCCGAGAGCTGCCGCGGCAGGTGGCCGGCGCGGTCCTCGAGCGTGACCGCCTGCAGCGCGGTGCGCACCTTGCGCTGCCGCTGCTCGCGCGTCAACTTCAGCAGCAGCAACGGGATCTCGACGTTCTCCCAGGCGGTCAGCACCGGCAGCAGGTTGTAGCCCTGGAACACGAAGCCCACGTTGCGCGTGCGCCAGCGCGCCAGCGCGCGCGGGCTCAGCGCCGAGACCTCCTCGCCCGCCACGGTCACGGAGCCGTGGGTGGGAGTGTCGATGCCGGCCAGCAGGTTCAGCAGCGTCGTCTTGCCGCTGCCGCTGGGTCCCATCAGCGCCACGAACTCGCCGCGCTCGACCGCGAAGTCCAGCTCGCGCAGCGGCGTCACCTCCTCCGAGGCGCCGAAGAAGGTCTTGGTGACGTCACGCACTTCGATCAGGTTCATCGTGCGATCTCCTTCACGGCTTCGCCGTCCGCAACCGGGTCCAGGATGACGCGCTGCGTTACCGACAGGGCGCCGCGCACGAGCAGGTCGCCCCCTTCCTCTCCGGCACGCTCCACCGCCACGCGGCGCGCGCGCCCCGCGGCCAGCACGTAGACCGCGCCGTCGCGAAACGCCTCGCGCGGGACCGTGAACAGCGTCGGCCCGGTCTTCCCTTCTTCCCCGGCCGGAGCCAGGAAGCGCGCCCGGCACAGCGTCTCCGGACGCAGGAGCGGATCCGGATCGATCAGCCGCACCTTCACCTGCAGCGTGTTCTTGAGCAGGTCGGACTCGCGCTGGATGCGCAGTACCTTCCCGCGCACGCTCGCCCGGCCCAGCACCTCGCTGCGCACCTCGACGTCCTGTCCGACGCGCACGCCGCCGACGGACGCCAGCGGCACGTCGATGCGCGCCTGTAGCCGCTTCGGGTCGTAGAGCGCCAGGATGCCGTCGCCTTTCGGCCCGACGTCCGCGCCGGGCGCGGCATGCAGCTTCAGCACGACGCCGTCTATGGGCGCCTTGACCGTGGCCCAGCCGAGCTCGCGCTCCGCGATGCGGAGCTCTACGGAGGCGGCGTCGTGTTCGGCGCGTGCCTCGACCGCTGCCGCTTTCGCGTTGTCCACGGCTCCGGCGAGGTTGCGCGGGTCGGCGAGCACCTCCTGCGTGATCTTCAGCGCTTCGGTGGCCTGCTCGAGCTCCGCCTGCATCGCGTCCTTGTCCCGGGCCTTCGCCTCCACGTTCGCTTCCGCCGCCTTGAGCTGTGCGCGTGCCCTGGCGAGCGCGACCGGGTAGGTTTCCCCCGCCTCGAGCAGCTTGAGCTGTCCGTCGAGGTCGGCACGGCGCTCGTCGCGTTCCGCTTCGGCACGCTCGCGCACCCCGTCGTAGGCCGCCACCCGCGCGTGGAAGGACGTGACCTGGTGACGCGCATTCGACTCGGCCAGGCGCAGGTCCGCCTTCTGCTCCAGCAGCGACTCGGCCACCTGCAGGGCCACTTCCGCCTTCCGGAGCTGCGCCTCGCGCAATTGCAGCGTCGCCCCCGCGCGGTCGCGGGCCGCCTGAAGCTCTGCGCTCTGAAGCCGGCCGACGACCGTCACGCCCTTGCGCACTTCGTGGCCTTCGAGCACCGGAAGCTCCTCGAGCACGCCCGCGACCAGCGGCCGCACGACTATGGGAAACGGATCAGGCTCGATCCAGCCGGCGGCCTCCGCGGTGGCGGCGCGCGAAACGGAAGCGGCGCCGTCCGCCGCGCGCACGGGGGCCGTGACCACCGTGCGGGCCGGTGCGAGCACCGGCCACAAGAAGCTCGCCGCTACCGCAACGACCACGACTGCGAGGCCGACCCACGCGAGCCGCGGCCCCAACGGCCGGCGTGTGCGCACCGGCGCGGTCTCCTCCATGCGCAGCGCAGAAAGATCCACGTCGCTCATCGGATCTCCTCCGGGAACGGCCAGCCGTATGCCGACGCCAGGCCCACGCGGGCGCGCGCTTCCTGCACGGCCGCCTCGCGCGCCAGGCCCGCCGCGAAGACCGCCTTGTTCGCATTTTGCGCCGCGTCGTGGAAAGCATCCGGCGTGACCTCCAGGCGCACCAGCGACGAGCGCAGCGCGCTAGCCGTGACCTGTGCCGCGGACGCCGTGGCCGCAGCGCGGGCCTGCGCCGCGTCGTATTCCGCCGCCCGCTCGCCGGCTTCCTGCTGGGCCTGCAACAAGACGGCCTCGACTTGCAGCCGCGCCGCCTCGCGCCGCTCGATTGCTGCGCGCGCGGGTTTGCCTGCACCGAGTGGCACGCGGATCGCCCCGACGCCACCGAAGTGGGTGCCGTCGAACTCGAGCGTGCCGCCGATCACGATCGATGGGTACTGGTCGGCGACCGCCTTCTTGAGCGCAGCATCCGCTGTCTTGTAGCGCGCCAGCGCCACGGCCAGGTCCGGACGCTGCAGCAGGTTCCGGCGCGTCGGCTCCGGAAGGGCCGGGAACGCGCCCTCGGGCAGCACCAGCTCGAGCCGCGCGCCCGAGCCGAGCCCAAGCAGCGCCCGCAACCGTGCAAAGTTGGCCTCACGCTCCGCTTCGATCGCGCGCTTCTCGGCCGTCTCGCCGAGGCGGGCCGCCCGCACGCGGTCCCGGTCGACGTCGGAAGCCAGACCGGCCGCATGGAACGAGGCAGCATTCACGTCGATGTGCGGAACGTGCAGGCCGCGAAGAGTGCGCTCCACCAGGAACGCCTCGGCGACAGCGGCGCCGATGCGGCGCTCCTCCTGGGCCAGCGCGGTCAGGATCTCAGCCTGCCGTGCGTCGGCCAGCTTGGCGGCGGCGCCCCGCGGCCCGAGCTTCAGCAGCGCGACCGGGTCCGTCGTGATCGCGCCGTGGTCTCCGCTCAGGTTCGTGCCCGCGACGACGGTGATGGGCGGGACGTCGAAGCCGGCGGCGCGCGCCTGGGCGGCCAGGCTCTTCAGCTCGGGGCTGTTCGCCCGTGCGTACACCACCGCCGATGCGAAGTCGAGCGCCTGGACCGTGCGCGCATCGACCTCGTCCGCGACCGCGGCGAGCTCAACGGGCTGTGGCCGGTAGGCCACGCAGGCGGCTATGGGAATTGTGATCAGACAGAGGAACCTTCGTTTCATCGCTTCGTCTCCAAGACAGACCGGGACCCGGGTCAGCGAGAGCGGAGACGAAGCGGCCTACAGCAACAGCGGCAGGGAAACGTGCGCTGGTGCGGCCTGTGGGGTCGCGAAGGTCTTCATCGCGATCCGTGCGGACGTCGAGTGCAGCGCCGGCGCCTCCTCGGGGAGCAGCGCCACCAACTCGAGCGTGGGCTTGTGCAGCTTGGCACCGTGGAGAGTCGTAAGCGTGGGCTTCTCGTTGGCGCAGCTGCAAGGGGCCGGCTTCTGGGCCGGCTCGGGCGTCGACTCTTTCTTCTTGCAGTGCG
>JAPUHK010000290.1 GCA_027297745.1 Planctomycetota bacterium
AGGATCGCGACCGCGGTCGCCGTACGGGCTACCGACCGCTCCCACGTCGTGGACAGTTGCCGGCCTTCGATGGGGTTCGTCTCGCTGGACACGGGGTTCGTATCCTAGCGTCCCCACTCCGTACTCCGTGCCGTCGGGTCATCGGTTTCCTAAACCGGGGGTCGCAGGTTCGAATCCTGCCGGGGTCGCGAGAGCAGTCCCTCTGTCGCTCTCGCGCGGCGCACCTTGGATCTGCTCGGGACAACGCCGCCCGTACACTGGAGGCGTGCGCGGGGCGAACCTGTTCTGGAGCCTGGCGGTCGTCGCCGCCGGCATCTTCGGCTACATGCTGGGGACCGCAGATAGACAGCCACCCACGCGAGCGACCCGCGGTCCGGCGGTCCCTGTGTCCGTTCCGCTGCCGTCTACGGACTGGCCCTCGCCGGAGCTGGAGAAGGGTCACGCCGAGTGCCGGCCGTCCGGTGAAGACGCGCAGCCGGACGTGGTCCCCACCACTCCCGAGCGGAAGCGGCTGCTGCGCGAGGCCGAAGCGCGCAAGAGGGAGCGCGACCTCCTGATGCAGGCGCCGAAGGACGACCTGCGGACGCTGCTGCGTTTGATCGGCCAGCGGCGTGCGCGCGTGCCCGAGCTCGTGGCCGACGGCGACACGATGCGGGCGCGCACGGCGCGCACCGCGGCCGCCGGGCCGCTGCTCTCGGGCGCGCACCTGGCCGCCGACGAGCCGCTGCCGGAAGGCGCGACCGTGCGTTTCCCCGCCGGAGTCTTCCAGCTCGACACGGCCGCGTGGAACAAGGCGTTCCCCGCCGGCCTGCTCGTCGAGGGCGCGGGGATGGACGCGACGCTGTTGCGTCTCGACCAGGCCATCGAGCCCGGCTCCAACGCGCGCGACCTCACCATGCGCGAGCTGACGATCGACTGCAGAAACCACTACTTCGTCGACACGAATGACTCGGAGCCCTTCGTTGTGCGCCTCGACCGTGTGCGCGTAGTCGGCTTCGACAGCGGCACGGGCCGCTCGGTGATGTTCAAGGTGCGCCACGGCGCGCTCTACGCCACCGGCTGCAAGTTCGAGGGCGGCTACGGCGGCCGGCCCGGCTCGGGGACGCTGTTTCGGGTCAACCAGGCGCTGCTGGTGCGCATGGAGGACTGCACCATCCGGGGGCCGTTCGCGCGGCTGTTCGACATCGACGCCGGGGCGACCTACCACTTCGTGCGCTGTGCGTTCGGGGACCTCGCGGCGGGTGAGCGTGGCCTGCCGGAAGGTCCACTAGGCGGCGTGCAGTTCGAGGCCTGCCGGTTCGATTTCGTTGCGGCGGGAGCTACCGCCCAAGCCCGTTCGCTGAAGGCCGTACAACCGGCCTGGGGTCGCTGATGCTCCCGTAACTCGGCCAGCCTTGACATCGCCCCGTCCGCCTGACGGCAGCTTGGCAGGGCGCGACTCCGGCAAGGCGACGGGTCACGGCCCCGGAGTGCCCGATGACCACGGGTCCTCCGTGTCCATCCGTGGAACTCCAGCGGCGCCAGGTGAGTCGGGTTGAAGCCATCCTGCGCTCGTGCGCGGCCCCCCTTCGACTCGCCACGACTCCTGGTTGTCGATCCTCCTTGGCTCACCGAGCGTAGCAGGCGCCGGATTCACGCCTTCTTTCGGAGCGTCGCGCGGCTCATCACTAGTCGTAACTTCCCGCCCCGGCTAGGCAGTCCCAATCTCGCGTCGCACACCATCCCAGAGCGCAATGCGCTGCCGGATAGCGCTCCGAGCCGCCTCCGCCGCGGCCGCCCAGCAATGCGCCGTACTCGCCAAGGCGACGAGCATCCTCTTCGCAAGCGGTCCGTGCTGCTCGCCGTCGAGTTCAATGTGGCGCCTGAGGTAGTAGGCGAAGTGCGGTACCTCGGTAGCGCCCCGCTCCCACAGCCTCAGCAGCTGCTCGAACATCCCCGGGATGACGTCCTCCCGACCAAAGAAGAAGCTGGATGCCACCTCCACCGGCTCACCGTGCAGGGCGCAGCGCAGGGTGGTCGCGACGAACTCCCGCACACACGCCGGCACCCGGATGGACCTCAGGACTGCGCCCGGCGCTTCCCCTTCGCGCTGGCGTGCCAGAAACGTCCGGAAGACCCCGGTGTCCGCGCCGACTTCGTCCATCGCCCCAAGGTAGAGAGCGAGGTGGCTCTTCGGTTGCCCATCGAGCCCGAGGTCTGTCTCCTCGCCCAGTACCACCTCGTTGATGAAACGGGCCGGACCGGGGAAGCGGGGAGGCAGCCACGGCAATTCGGTGCAGGTAAGTTCGCGCTGCAGCCGCTTGGCCAAGGACATGAAGTCCCAGACCGCGAACACATGCATCTCCATGAACCGCCGCAGGCGCTCCCGGGTGTCGATCTCGCGGTACATGGGATGGGAAAGCAACCGTCCCCGCAGCAACGCGATCTCCTCCTGCAACCGCTCCAAGGGGTCGTGCTCTGCTCCGGCCGCCGGGCGCAGATCGATGGTGTCCGACCCTTCGCTCATCTGCCTGCCCTCCTAGGCTACCGGGCGGTGCAAGCCGGCCGCTCCGCCGTGGGTTCGTTCAGCCAGCCAAGCGCGCGCTAGGATGGCGCGATGGTCACCGCGCGGAGAGTCTTCGAGACGGTCCTGTACGCCCGGGACCTGCAGGCGGCCGAGAAGTTCTACACAGAGGTCGTGGGCCTTGAGGCCGTGCAGCGCAGCGAGGTCTTGCTCGCGCTGCGGTGCGGCGAGGGAGTCCTGCTGATCTTTGATCCGCGCAAGACGGCGGTGCCGGGCCGCACGGTCCCATCCCACGGTGCGGACGGGCCCGGGCACGTCGCGTTCGCAGCGCGCGACGACGAGCTCGAGCCGTGGCGTCGGCGACTGCACGAGCACGGCGTCGAGATCGAGTCCGAGGTCGAGTGGGAAGTGGGAGGCCGGTCGATCTACTTCCGGGATCCCGCCGGCAACAGTGTCGAGCTCGCGCCGCCGACGCTTTGGGGCGGCGGCTGGAGCTTCTAAGGGCCGGCTACGGCGTTGTGCGGAGCAAAGTCAGGCGGCGTGACGGGACGACGGAGGATGAAGCGATGTTGAAAACAATCGTTCCGGCCCTACGCTACCGCGATGCCGGCGCGGCAGTCGCATGGCTGGGCTCTGTCTTCGGATTCGAGACACGGTTGCTGGTTCCCGGTCAGGACGGTGCCATCGAACACGCCCGGCTCACCCGCGGTGACACGATGATCATGTTGGCGTCGCTGGGTCGCAAGGGAGCGATTGAGGCCTTGTTCCAGGTCCCAGCGGAGGCGGGGGGCATTACGCAGAGCCTCTACGTTCACACCGAAGACCCCGATGCGCTCTATCAGAGCGCGAAGTCCGCCGGTGCCGACATCCTCGAGGACATCCACGACTTCGAGTTCGGGGGCCGGATGTTCACGTGTAGAGATCCCGAGGGTCACGTGTGGACTTTCGGCAGTAACGATCCTTGGGCGACGTAGCCCTGAGAGTCACGCCCGGCGGTGCTCCCGCCGCCCGAAGTCCGCTAGTCGGGCCCCGAGTCGGGCTCGCCGTCGGTCTCCTCGGCCGAGCGCTCCCGTTCCGCGCGCTCGAGGGCGAGTCGGTCCAGGATGTCGTGGATCTTCCGGGCCTTTTCGGCGGACGCGTCGTAGTGGAACTCGAGCCGCGGCGTCACGCGCGTCTGCATGTGCCGGCCGACCGCGGCCTGCAGCGGACCGCGCGCGCTCTCGAGCGCGTGGGCCGCCTTGGAGCGGTCGCCTGCGCTGCCCAGTGAGGACCAGTTCACGCGCGCCACGCTGAGGTCCGCGCTGAGCCGGATGTGCGTCACGGTCACCATTTGCAGGCGCGGATCCTTCAACCCGTGCGACACCATCGGCGCGATGGTCTGCAGCACCGTCTGTTCCAGGCGGCGCACACGTCTCGGGTCCGCCATCACAGCACCTCCAGCTGGTGGTCCACGAGACGGGCCTCCGGGTGATTGCCCAGGTGGTTGAGCACCTGTTGCAACAGCCCCCGCACGTGGCGCGCCTCGTTGCTCACGGCCGCGAAGCCGAGACCGGCGCTCTTCCACTGATCGAGCGCGTCGACCTCCGCCGCGCTCACGTTGAAGCGTGCCCGCACGCGGTCCACGATGCCCTTGACCACGCGGCGCTTGTCCTTGAGCGAGCGCGCCGCTTCAAGGGAGAGCGAGACCTGCAGGATGCCCACGAACACGGACCCATTAGACGGGAACAGGAACGGAAAGGGGAACGGGAGCGGATCTGCGGCGGCAGAGGGAGGGGGAGCGCACATCGACCTGCTGTTTCGCTCCCGCTCCCGTTCCCTCTCCCGCTCCCGGCGACGCCGGGACGGCGGAGCTACAGAGTGCGTTTCTGCTCCTGCAGCTCGAAGAACTCGATTACGTCGCCCTGCTTGACGTCGTCGTAGCCGGCGATGCGGATGCCGCACTCGAAGCCTTCCTTGACCTCCTTCACGTCGTCCTTGAAGCGGCGCAGGGAGTCGATCTGGCCGTCGTTGTAGATCACCGCGCCGTCCCGCACGAGGCGCACCTTGGAGTCCCGCCGCCCCAGGCCGTCCGTCATGAAGCAGCCGGCGATCTTGCCCATCTTGCGGATGTTGAAAACCTCGCGCACTTCGGCATGGCCCAGCACGTTCTCGGTGATCTCGGGGGCGAGCATGCCCTCGACCGCGCTGTGCACGCCGTCGAGCAACTCGTAGATGATCTGGTAGGTGCGGATCTGCACGCCCGCCTTCTCGGCGGCCGCGCGCGCCTTCGCCTCCGGCATCACGTGGAAGCCGAGCACGACCGCGTCCGAAGCGTCCGCCAGGACAATGTCGGACTCGTTGATGGCGCCCACCGCGCCATGCAGGATCTTGACGCGGATCTCGTCCGTGCCGATCTCTTCGAGCTTGCCGCGCACCGCCTCGAGAGAGCCCTTCACGTCCGTCTTGAGCACGATACGCAGCTCCTCGACCTGCTCGTTCTTGATCGTGCTGTACAGGTTTTCGAGGGTCACGTGCGAACGCGCGGCGAGCGCCGTCGCGCGCAGTCGCTGTGCGCGGTCGTCGGCGACCTTCCGGGCTATCTCCGGGTCGCTCACGGTCTGGAACGGCCAGCCCGCTTCGGGAACGTCGTCAAGACCCGTGACCTGCGCCGGCATAGACGGGCCGGCCTCCGGCAACACGTGCCCGCGGTCGTCGTGTAGCGACTTCACCTTGCCCTGGCACGAGCCGGCCAGCAGTATGTCGCCGCGCAGCAGCGTGCCCTTGAGCACGAGCAGGTTCGCGACCACGCCCTGGCCGGCCTGCTTGGAGGCTTCCACCACGAAGCCCTCGGCGTTGGCGTCGGGGTTCACGTTGAGGTCCAAGAGCTCCGCCTCGAGCGCGATGCGCTCCAGCAGCGCGGGGACGCCCGTGCCCTTGAGCGCGGACAGCTCGATCACGCCGGTCGTGCCACCCCATTCCTCCGGGGTCAGTTCGTGCGTGCTCAGTTGCTGCTTGACGCGCTCGACGTTCGCGTCGGGGCGGTCGACCTTGTTGATGGCCACGATGATGGGCACGCCGGCCGCCTTCGCGTGCGCGAGGGCCTCTTCGGTCTGCGGCATGACGCCGTCGTCCGCCGCGATGATCAGGATCACGATGTCCGTGATCTTGGCGCCGCGCGCGCGCATGGCCGTAAACGCCTCGTGGCCCGGCGTGTCCAGGAACGTGATGATCTGGCCGTCGTCCGTCTTGGTCTGGTAGGCGCCGATGTGCTGCGTGATACCGCCCACCTCGCCCGCTGCCACGCGCGCCTTGCGGATGAAGTCGAGCAGCGTCGTCTTGCCGTGGTCGACGTGTCCGAGCACCGCCACCACGGGAGGGCGGCGCACGGTCTCCTGGCCGGCGATTTCCTCGCCCGTGTCCTGCAGCAGCTGCTCCAGCTCCTGCTCGACCGTCTTCGTGTGCTGGATCTCGACCGTGCGGTTGAAGGCCTCCGCCAGCACGAGCACGGTCTCCTCGTCCAGCATCATGTTGAGGTTGGCGTTGATCTTCTGCCGCATCAGGTGCAGCAGCAGGTCGTTCGTCTTGACGCCCATCTGCTGGCTGAGGTCCTTCAGCGTGAGCGGCACGGTGACGGGGATCGTGCGGCCGGTGAAGGCCTCTTCGGCCTTGGCAGCGTCGACCACGCGACGCTCGCGCACTTCCTTCTGGCGGAAGATGCGGATGCCCTTGCGCGGGCTCTGGGGCTGGCGCTCGGTCGCGCGGCGCTTGGTCGTGGCCGCCGGGCGCGGCCGCAACGAGCGCTTCGGGGCAGGCACGACCGGCGGCGGCAGCCTGAGCTCGGTGGCCTTGCCGGGCGCGGTCACCTCGATCGTCTCCTGGCCGGTGGCCACGCGGCGGGCACGCTCGGCCGTTTCGTCGTCCATGATGTCGAGCACCGAGGGGATCTCGAGCCCGCGCTCCTTGAGGAGTTGTACGAGGTTGCTGGGCTGGGTGCGCAGCTCGTACGCCAGGTGATAGAGACGGATCGCCAACTAACTCTCCTCCGTTTCCGACTCGAACTCGGGCGAGGGCGTCAGGCCGGCGCCGCCGAGCTCCATGTCGTCGTCGAAGCGGCCGATGCGTTCGGTGGACTCGTCCACCTGTGGGTCACCCTCCTGGAACTCGGACTCGGTGACGATGCTGATGTCCCATTTGCAGAGCTTCGCGGCCAGCCGCACGTTCTGGCCGCGCCGCCCGATGGCGAGCGAAAGCTGATCGTCGTCGACGACGACCTTCGCGCGCATGTTCTCGGGGTCCAGGGCGATCGCGTTGACCTGTGCCGGCTTCAGCGCGTTGCCGATCAGCTCGTCCGACTGGTCGCTCCAGCGGATGACGTCGATCTTCTCCCCGTTGAGCTCGTCGATCACGTTCTTGAGGCGCGTGCCGCGCACGCCGACGCAAGCGCCGATGCCGTCGACCTTACCGTCGAGCGACTGCACGGCCATCTTGGTCTTGTAGCCGGCCTCGCGCACGAGCGTCTTGACCTCGATCAGCCCCTCGGCCAGCTCGGGCACCTCCAGCTCGAACAGCTTGCGGATGAAGTCCGGGTGGCTGCGGCTGAGCACGATCTTGACCTTCTGCCCGAGCTTCTTGATGTCCATCACGTATGCGCGGATGCGATCGCCGACCCGGTAGTTCTCGCCGCGCACCTGTTCCGTCTTCGGCAGGATGGCCTCGGTCCTGCCGAGGTTGGCGATGATCGTGCCGCCCTCGAAGCGCTGCACCGAGCCCGTGACGATCGTGTGCAAGCGCGACTGGTACTCGTCGAAGACGACGTCGCGCTCCGCCTCGCGGATCTTCTGGATGATCACCTGCTTGGCGGTCTGCGCCGCGATCCGGCCGAGGTCGAGGGGGATCTCCACCTGACCTTCCGGAGTCTCCTGGTAGGCCGCCAGGTTGCCCGTTTCGCGGTCGATCTTCACGTTGAGCTCGCCCTCCATGCCGTATTGGCGGCGTGCGGCGGTCAGCAACGCGAGCTCGATGCCTTCGAAAAGGGCCTCGCGATCGATATCTTTCTCACGGTGGATGGCGTCGATGATCCGGAGCAATTCCGCACCCTGCATGGGGCCTCCACGGGTCTATTTGGCAACCAGGTACCTGGCCTGAAACAACAAGGAAGTGGGCCGGGCCCACTTCCTGAGCTCGGTGGCCTCTCCGGGCCACGAACCCGTCCATTCTGCCACGCGTACGCGACGCCCGCCACCTTAGCGCGGCTCCGGAGCCGGCGCGCGGCCCCCGATTCGCTCCTGAGGCGCCGGGGATGCGGGCGCTGCAGCACGCGACTCCCCCTAAACGGTCACAACCTCTGCGTTTATGACGAAGCCGCGCGAGGGCGCCCCTCTGCCGGCCCCCACCCGGGGCCGCTGGCGTGCACGTTTTCGTGCACTGCTACCCTGGGAGGCGCCCCATCGCGTGACGCTGGCACTCCTGCTCGGGCTGCTGGTGCTCGGCGGGGTGGCGTTCTGGCAGGTCTGCCGCATGGAATCGGTGGAGCTTCAGCAGATGATGGAAAAGGACGGCCGGCGCGAGGAGGAACGGTACCGCACGACGGTGGAGCAGATCGCCCGGTTGGAACTGGAGCAGGGGGCCACCCTCGAGGATCTCGGCGACCGGCTCACAGACCTGGCTTTCTTGAGCCCGGGCATCCAAGCCATTTGGATCATTGATGCCAGGGGCGAGGAGATCGCCTCGTACCAGGAACTGAAGGACGCGGAGGGCAACGACTGCTTCCAGAAGCTCACGGTTCCGCCGCAGGTCATGGACATCGAAGGGGGTTTCGACATGGAGCACCCCTCGAATGAGATGAGCAACCCGGACCCGATGGGCTGCATCAAGATCCCGCTGCCCGGAGGCCGCGGCGCCGTGTTGATGCACACCGTACGGCCCTGGTCCGCGCAGAGCTCGGTGGCGGCCGCGCTCATCAAGCGCACGGCCTTCCGCCTGGCGCCGGTGTTCCTGACGTTCTACGTCCTGCTCAGTGCGCTGTTGTTCATGGCCAGCAGCGCTGTGCGGCATTGGCGTGAGCGCGCCGAGGCGTCCGCGCGCACGCAGGCGCTCAAAAACCTTGCCGTCGGCCTCGGTCACGAGATCCGGAACCCGCTCAACACCGTAGCGCTGTCCTTCGACTACCTGGCTCGCACCGCGGGCGACGACGAGGCTCGCCGGGCGATCCAGCTGGCGCGCAAGGAGGCGGATCGCATCGGCGATACGCTCGAGAACCTGGTGCGCTACAGCGCCGCCTCGGGCCTGCAGGTCGCGGCGGGCTCGGTGGCCGCGGTCGTGCGTGGAGCGGTGCAAAGGGAACCGGAGCGCGCCGACGTGGATCTGAGCGGGGACGCGCACGCGCAGGTGGACGCGGATCGCATGCAAATCGCCTTCGTGGAGGTGCTGCGCTTTTTCGGCGAGGTGAACCCCGAACGGCCGCGCGTGCGCATCCAGCTGCGCGACGGCCGCAAACGCTGGACGGCGCGCATCCGCGGGCCGGCCGCGGCCTTGAAACACGGCGCCGAGAAACAACTCTTCGACCTGTTCCTGCGCCCGAGCCCGCACGACATCGAGCGGGGCCTCGCGCTGCCGCGGGCGGTTTTCCAGGCGCACGGAGGCGAGATGAAAGCCAGGCTCAAACACGGGGAATTGACGATTGATTGCGGCGCGCCGAGGGCCGTCGCGGTGGAGGGAGTTCAATGAGTGAACGGCGCATCTTGATCGTGGACGACGACCCCAGCCAGGCGGAAGCGTTGGCACGCATTCTGGGGCTGGAGGGATTTGGTACCCAGACCGTCGCCGGGGGGCGCGAGGCCCTGGAACAGCTCGCTTCGTCGCGAGTGGACCTGGTGCTGGCCGATCTCAAGATGCCTGGGATGGACGGGATCGAGCTCTTCGGGCGCATCCGGCAGAACTGGCCGGAGCTGCCCGTGATCATCGTCACGGCCCACGGCACGATCGAGACAGCCATCCAGGCCGTACGCGAAGGCGTCAGCGACTACGTCCAGAAGCCGATCCACATCGAGGACCTGCTGCTGCGCTTCCGGCGCATCTTCCGCGAGAACGAGCTGCGCGACGAGAACGTCACCTTGAAGAAGCGCCTGCTGCACCGCAGCGGGGGCGATTCGATGCTGGGCACGTCCCCGGCCATGGACAAGCTGCGCGAGCAGATCCGCCGCGTGAGCCGCACGGAAGCGACCGTGCTCGTGCTCGGCGAATCGGGCTCGGGCAAGGAGCTCGTGGCCGACGCCATCCACTACGCCTCGGCGCGGGCGGAGGCGCCGCTGATCAAGGTCAATTGTGCGGCGATTCCGGACACGCTGCTCGAAGACGAGCTGTTCGGCCACGAGCGCGGTGCGTACACGGGCGCGGACAGCCGGCGGCTCGGACGCTTCGAGCGCGCTCACGGCGGGACCCTGTTCCTGGACGAGATCGGAGACCTGCCGTTCGGCTTGCAAGCCAAGCTCTTGCGCGTGCTGCAGGAGCAGACGTTCGAGCGGCTGGGAGGCACGGAGCCGATCCACGCCGACGTGCGCCTGATCTGCGCCACGCACCAGGACCTGGAAGAGCTGGTGCGCGACGGCCGCTTCCGCGAGGACCTGTACTACCGCATCCACGTCGTGCCGCTGCACGTGCCGCCGCTCAGGGAGCGCAGCGGCGACGTGGCCTTGCTCGCGCGGCACTTCGCGCGCGATGCGGGTCAACGCAACGGCCGCAACATCGAGTCGCTGGATCGCGAGGCCGAGGCGCAGCTGGTCAGGCACTCGTGGCCCGGGAACGTGCGCGAGCTGCGCAACGCGATCGAGCGTGCCGTCGTGCTGGGGTCCGGCCCCGGTCTGACGGCGGAGCACCTGGGATTGGGACAGCGCGAGGCCCCCGGGGCCGGTACGAGCCACCAGAACGGTCTCGTGGAGCGCCTGCTGGAATCGCAGATCACCTTCAGCGAGTTCGAGCGGGAGCTCTTGACCCTGGCGCTCAAGCGCACGCGGGGCAACCAGTCGCGCGCGGCGCGCCTGCTGGGCATGACGCGCCGCACGTTGCAATACCGGATCGACAAGTTCAGCATCGATACGGGGGCCATGAAGGCGTGATGTAGGGGCGGCCCTATGTGGCCGCCTCCGGTTCGACAACCGGTTGCGCCCGACCCGGTCGCGGCCAACGGGAGGGCGCACGGTAGGGCGGCCACATAGGGCCGCCCCTACAAGCTGCCGAGCGCGGCAGGTTGCCGTCGTCTTGCTGGGGCTTCTTGGCTTCCTCTGCGCCTACTACAATGTGCGCTCCCATGAAACCCGTTCTGCAGTTGGCCCTGGACTTCGTCGACCTGCATCGCGCGCTGGGCGTTGCCCGTGAGGCCGTGCGCGGCGGCGTGGACTGGCTCGAGGTCGGGACGCCGCTGCTCAAGGCCGAGGGGCTCGAAGCGGTGCGCAAGCTGCGCGACGAGTTTCCCAATGCCACGATCGTCTGCGACACCAAGACGATGGATGCGGGGCGGGTCGAGATGGAGTCCGCCGCCAAGGCCGGGGCCCACGTGGCCACCGTGCTGGGGGCGGCCCCGGATGCGACTATCCGCGAGTGCATCGAAGCCGGGCGCAACTATGGGATCCGCATCGCGGTGGACCTGGTCAACGTCCCGGATCCGGCCGCACGGGCGCAACAAGCCGCGGAGTGGGGCGCGAGCCTGCTCGGCGTGCACTGCCCGATCGATCAGCAGATGGAGGGCAAAGACCCCTTCGACGCGCTGCGCGCCGTGGTGGCGGCGGTAGACCTCCCGGTCTCGGTCGCGGGCGGCATCAACTCCGAGACCGCGGGACTGGCCGTGCAGGCCGGGGCCGCTGTGGTCGTCGTGGGCGGGGCCTTGACCAAGGCTGAGGACGCCGAAGAGGCCGCGCGCTGCATCAAGCGCGTGATGGACACGGGTCGAGCCGAAAGCACGGTGCTGTTCAAGCGCGGCGGCGCGGACTCGATTCGCGAGCTGTTGGCGCTGCCGTCGGTGCCGAACGTCTCGGACGGGTACCACCACATGCCGGTGCTCACGGGCATGACGGCGGTCGTGCCCGGCGTGCACATGGTCGGGCGCGCCTTCACGGTGCGCGCCTACCCGGGCGACTGGGCCAAGCCGGTGGAAGCCATCGACCAGGCCGAGCCGGGCGACGTGATCGTCATCGACGCGGGCGGCGTGCCCCCGGCGCTCTGGGGTGAGCTGGCCACGCACAGCGCGGTGCAGCGGAAGCTCGCGGGAGTCGTCATCCACGGGGCGATCCGCGACACGCCCGTCATCCGCGAGCTCGGCTTCTGCGCCTTCGCCAGGCACGTCTCGGCGCGGGCCGGCGAGCCGCGCGGCCTGGGAGAGATCGGCGTGCCGATCGAGATCGACGGCATCCCGGTCGCGACGGGCGACTGGATCGTGGGCGACGACGACGGCGTCGCGGTCGTGCCGCAGGCCTGGGCCGTGGAGATCGCAAACCGCGCCGTCGAGCGTATGGAGATGGAGAACCGCGTACGCAAGGAGATCCAGGACGGATCGACGCTGGCCAAGGTGGCGGACCTGTACAAATGGGAGAAGCGATTAGGATCCGGCTGAACGGCGAAGACGCCGAGGTGGCGGCCGGCACCACCATCGGTGCCTTGGTGGACGGCGTCACCAAGGACCGCTCGCGCATCGCCGTAGAGCGCAACAAGGAGATCGTGCCGCGCACGAGCTACGACCAGCAGGCGGCCGAGGAGGGTGACGTGATCGAGATCGTTACGCTGGTGGGGGGCGGCTAGATGGAGCCGCTCAGGATCCGCGACCACGCTTTCCAGAGCCGCCTGATCGTCGGCTCCGGCAAGTACCCCGACCCCGACACGATGGTGCGCGCCTGGGAGGCGTCGGGGACCAACTGCATCACGGTGGCGCTGCGCCGCGTCGACCTGAAGCACGAGCACGAGGAACGCAACCTGCTCGACCGGATCGACCGCGAACGCTACACGATCCTGCCCAACACGGCCGGCTGCTACAACGTGGAGGACGCCGTGCGCACGGCGCGTCTGGCGCGCGAGCTGGGACTCGGTGATCTGCTGAAGCTCGAGGTGATCGCGGACGAGGAGACGCTCTTGCCGAACACCGCCGCGACGCTCGAGGCGACGGCGACGTTGGCGAAGGAAGACTTCACGGTGCTGGCCTACACGAACGACGACCCCGTGGCCGCCAAACAGCTCGAAGAGGCGGGTGCCGCGGCCGTGATGCCGCTGGGCGCACCGATCGGCTCGGGCCTGGGCATCCTGAATCCCACGAACATCCGCATCATCCTCGGGCGTGCGCGCGTACCGATCATCGTCGACGCGGGCGTGGGCACCGCGAGCGACGTGGCGCTGGCCATGGAGCTGGGCGTCGACGGCGTGCTCTTGAACACGGGGATCGCGCAGGCGCAGGACCCCGTCCCGATGGCGCGCGCGATGGCGCTGGCCTGCGAAGCCGGCCACCTGGCCTTCCTGTCCGGGCGCATTCCGCGGCGTGAAGTGGCCGCGCCCTCGAGCCCGGTCGAGGGCCGGTTCACTTCGTGATCGCCGCCGCCCGCTCGGGCGATTGGCTCACGATCTACTCCGCGTGGGCCGGCGTCCCGGTTCTGCTGGCGGTGGTCGTGCTCTGCGCCGTAGGCCGCTTCTTCCAAAGGGACCGTTCGCAAGCCCTTCCGCCACGTAGTGTCGGCGAGGGAGTGCGCGTCGCTGTGCTGATGTTCATGGGTGTGCTGCTCGTGGGCGCGGTGCAGGGAGCAGTGCTCGCCTCGCACGGCCTCTCGATCAGGGACCCTCGCGCGATCGCGGCCCTCATGATGGTGCAAGCACCCGCGTCGCTCGCCGCTGCCGGGCTTGGCTGGTGGTACTACTGGCGACGGCTGGCGCGACCGTGCGCTCCGGCGTACCGGCTCGCGCTGCAAGGCGTAGTGGTCCTGGGTGCGCTGCTGCCGGTGTGCTACGGCCTGGCGTGGCTGCTGACCCAGATGTCCGCCCCGCAGCCGGATCAGTCAGCGGTAACCATGGTGGTCGAACGTGAAGAGGGATGGTGGGCGGTCCTGCCAATGGCCGTGCTCACGGCCCCGCTGTTGGAGGAGACCGTCTTCCGCGGCGCGCTGTACGGTGGGTTGCGCGTGCGTCTGGGTTTCTGGCCCGCCGCGGCCATCTCCTCGGCCTTGTTCGGTGCGGTGCACGGCTGGGGCGCGGCGTTGCCGCTGGCCGCACTCGGCATGGGGCTCTGCTGGCTTGTCGAGCGCACCGGCTCGCTCGTGCCGGGCGTCGTGGCGCACGCCCTGTTCAACGCCATCACGATCACGTCGATCCTGACCGCCTGAGTTGCGCCGGTTGCAGGGGAGGGTCGGGTGCGCGTATGCTCCGCGCGATGCCCACACGGACCCGCCCCAAGCGGCCTGAGGAGCGCCCCCGTTGACGGAGCGCCTGGCGTCGCTGGCCGGGATCGGCATGCTGCTCGGGATCGGCTACCTCATGAGTAGCGCCCGCAAGCGCATCCGCTGGCACATCGTGGGTGTCGGCATCCTGCTGCAGGTCTACCTGGCGCTGTTCCTCGTGCGCACGGAATGGGTACCGTGGATCCTGACGGCCGCCGCGTCCACCTGCTTCGGTATTCTGGCGCTCGACATCTTCAAGCCGCTGGGCGGATCGTGGGCGGCCGCTTCGCGCGGGCTGGGCTTGCTGGGCGCGTTCACCGTGCTCGTCGTGGCGCTTGTCTACCTGAATCCGCAAACGAGTGCGCTCGCGCTCGTGGGCGTGCTCGCCCTGGTCCTTTGGGCGCGGCGCCGCGGCATGGCACCCGGCATGGCACACGCGTTGCGCACCGCGTTCGCCTTGGGTGGTTGCGGTGCGGTCGTGCTGCTCCTGTGGACGGACGTGCTGCCCCACGACTTCGTCTTCAGGGCGCTGGCCGGCATGGGCAAGGGCGTGCAGTGGCTGGCAGGCGCGACGCACGCGGGGACCGACTTCGTCATCGGCCGCGGCCTGCGCGCGGCGGGGGGGCCGTTCATCTTCGTCGTCGACGCGGTAGCCATCATCCTGCTCTTCAGCGCGCTGATGGCGGTGCTCTACTACGTGGGCTTCCTGCCGTGGCTCGTGGGGCTCATGGCGCGCGTGCTGCGGCACTCCCTCGGCGTCAGCGGAGCCGAGTCCCTGGCGGCGGCCTCCAACGTCTTCATGGGGCAGACGGAGGCGCCCTTCGTGGTCAAGCCCTACCTGCCGCGCATGACCGAGAGCGAGATCATGGCGCTCATGGCAGTCGGCTTCGCCACGATCGCGGGGAGCGTGCTGGGGGTCTACGTGGGCATCTTCGAGGCGGCGCAATTCAGCCGCGGCGCCGCGGACCTGATCGCCGCCTCCGTGATGAGCGCGCCGGCCGCCTTCGTCTTCGCCAAGCTGATCGTTCCCGAGACGGAGACGCCGGAAACGCTCGGCGGAGCGCAGGTGACGCGCGAAGAAACCGGGAGCAACCTGCTCGACGCGCTGACGGGCGGCGTCACGGCCGGCATGCGCCTGGCCGTCAACGTGGTCGCCATGCTCGTGGTCTTCATCGCCCTGATCCACGTGCTGGACGCGGCCGTGGGCTGGTTCGCACACGCGGTGCTGGGCCAGGAGGACTGGACCTTCCGCGGCATGTACGCCTACCTGTTCGCGCCCTTCGCCTTCTTCATGGGTGTGCCCTGGAGCGACTGCCTGCCCGTGGGCGAGCTGATCGGCACGAAAACGATCTTCAACGAGTTCATCGCCTACGAGCGGCTGGGCACGATGATCAGCGGCGGCCCGGGGGACCTGGCGCTCGGGACCGAAGCGGCGCCGCAGCTGCAGACGCGTTCCGTGGTGCTGAGCACCTACGCGCTGTGCGGCTTCGCCAACCTGGGCTCGATCGGTATCCAGATCGGCGGACTGAGCGCGCTCGCTCCCGAGCGGCGCCCGGCGTTCGCGCGGCTGGCCTTCCGTGCCATGGTGGCCGGCACGCTGGCCTGTCAGCTGACGGCGTGCATCGTGGGCGTGCTGGGCCGGTTCTGAGATCCCCAAACCCCTACCTCTACCGTTACCTCCGCCCCTACCTCTGCCCCCTTCCCACCGAAGCAACGAAAGGCGGAGAGATAAGGGTAGGGAGAGGTGCGCGCCAGTGTGCGTTTGGGAGGCTGAGGCGCAAACGCGCTAGACCATCATCCCCAGGATCCGGGTCGAGAAGATCATGCGCCCCTTGACGAAGCCCTGCGTCTCGAAGATGGCGCGCCGAGGCTTGAGCTGGACGGTGCTGCCGACCACGATCAGGCGGTCGCCCGGCACCACCGTACCGCGGAAACGCGTGTTCTCGATGCCGCCGAAGCCGAAGAAGCCCTCCTGCTCCGGGAAGGTTTCGCGCCAATAGAAGCTGCACAGCTGCGCGGCGCACTCCACCATCAGCACCCCCGGCATGAGTGGCCGCCCGGGGATGTGGCCGCGCACCCAGAAGGCATCCTCCGGGACGTCGTAGACGCCGACGATGAGGCCCTCGTCCGGCCGGTAGCAGACGATGCCCGAGAGCATCTCCAGCTCGAAACGGTGGGGGTTGTGTTCCCGGATGGCGTCGATCCCGAACTCGATCTGCTCCAGATCGACGTCCTTGAGGTCCATGAGTAGCGGCGGCGGCACGGCACACTAGGTTACGAGAGCGGCGATGCACCGCAAGCTGTCGCGCCACCGCTTGCGGTGCGGCTACGATACGTACGCCGGTGGCAGGCACCGGCCTACATGGAATCGGATCTGGACCGCATCCTCGAGGAACAGCGTGCGCTGGACCGCCGCTACCGGGTCCTGACCAAGATCCATCTGGCGCTGCCCCCTTTGCTGATGTTGGGAGCCGCCGCGTATCTGTGGTCGATCGGGCGCCTCGCCACTTACGCCCAAGCGGCCGCCACGTCCTTTTTCGCGCTGGGCAAGCTGATCATCGTCTTCGGCGCAGCGCCCGACGCAACCTTCGGCCTCGACGTCCTGGAGCTGATCGTGATGGTCGTCTTCATGGACGTCCTGTACGCCTACTTCCTGGCCTACAACCTGCACCACGTCTATCGCCTGCGCCGTTTCGGGCCGGCCATCCGCAGGCTGCACGACTATTGCCGCTACGTGCTCGACACGCGCCCGTGGATGCGGCGCTGGGCGTTCAGCGGGGTGGCGGCCTTCGTGCTCTTCCCCCTGACCGGGACGGGCGCGCCGGGCGGCTCGATCCTGGGCCGCATCGTCGGCCTCGGGCCCGGCACGACCTTGTTCGCGATCGCTTTCGGCTCGGTCGTCGGGTGCACGCTGATGGCCGTCTTCGCCGCGCCTTTGGAGCCCTTGTTCGCGGACATTCAGGACCGCCTGTGGTTCAAGGCCATCGGCATCGCGGTAATTGGTATTCTGCTTCTGTTGCTGTGGCGCCTGGGCCGCCGCCTGTCGCGCGAGGCGCAGGCGCACGCCGAGTCCCGAGCCTCGGGAGAATAACGTGAAGCCGGGTTTGCTTGTCCTCTCCCTGGTCACGCTCGCCGTCCCGTCGTGGGCTCAGGAAGCGGTGGCTCCGCGCGACTCGGTGTTGTGGGGCGAGATCGCCATCGGCGATCCCGGAGTGAGGGTCACCGACGGGTCCGTGGCGCGCAGGAAGGTGTCCCAATTCAAGGCCGCGGCGAAGAAGACCAAAGACAAGCAGGAGCGCGCGGAGGCGCTGCGCAAGCTCGGCGACTGGGACCACCCCGAGATCTTGAAGGAAGCCAAGAAGCACCTGAAGAGCAAGAACCGCTTCATGGCGGTCGAAGCTGCCATCGTCGTGGCGCGTCAGAGCGACAAGAAGACCGCGGGCTACAAGCTGCTCGGCGCTCTGAAGAACGAGAGACGGCACGACGTCATCTGCGCCCAGCTCGTGGCGCTGGGAACCGTCGGCAACGAGAAGGGCTTCAAGGCGGCGCAGAAGTGGCTGCACTACAAGACCGACGGGCCGCGCAACGAGCTGCGCAAGGCCGCGGCGCGCTACTTCGGCCTGATCAAGGCGAAGGCCGCCTTCAAGGATCTGGCCACGTACCTCGATGATCCCGTCAAGCGCAACACGCTGTCCGTAGACGACCCGCTCAACCCGCCGCCGGCGGTCTGGAGGAAGCGGTGGGAGGCCTGGGAGGCGTACTATCCCTACGTGCGCGACGCCATGAAGGCCATCACCGATGGAGAGACCTTCGAGACGACTACGGAGGCCCGCGGATGGGCCAAGACCGGCGATGCCAAGAAGCTCGGGATCAAGTGGTAGCGCCCTAGGGCGTTGCCCCGGATCGGGCCGGCCTCGAAACGGGTCCCGAACCCGACTCCGGGCCCGCGCCGCCGGCGGCTACAATGCGCCCTTTCGCGCAAGCACCTCCGTGAAGAACTTAGCCGCGTCCCGCTCCCGACTCTTGTACGCCTTGGCCGGCTGCCTGCTCCTGTCGCTTTGCACCTGCTCGGAGGACACGCCCGATCCGGCCAGCGCCCCGGCGAAAAAGCCGCTGGACCCCGCGGCCTGGTGGAAGCTGGCCACCTCGCTGCCCTCGGGCGAGGAGCGCATCCTGAGCCCGCGCGAGATGCGCGACCTGCTCGCCGAGGGCGACCGGCTCGGACACAACATGGACCCGGAGTGGTGGAAGGAGCGGCGCCGCTGGGTCTTCAGCCGCATCCTCGAGTTGGACGCCGAGGACGTGCAAGCCAACGAGGGGATGGGCATGCGCACGCTGCGCAGCTACCCCGGTTTCACGGAGCTGTGGGAGCGCATGAACACTACGACGGTTTCCAACGAGAGGCTCGACAGCCTGATCGACCGCTTCCAGCCGCGCATGTCCGAGGGCCTGCCCATCTTCCTGAGCGATGACGAGTACACCCTCACGGCGGCGGACCTGAAGCAGGTCGAGGCACACCTCGCGCGTTTGGCCAACGACCCGCGCTACGCCGAGATCCAGAAGACGCTCAGCCGTGTGCGGGCGGACCCGGCGTTGTCCGGGTTTCCGTTCGTGTACCTCGAAGCCGGGTCTTTCCTGCTGTTCTATTCCGGCCGCGACCTGACGCGCATCGAGAGGGAGGACCCCGAAGAGGAGGAGGCGCGCGTGGCCGCCCGCCGCGGCGTCTACGAGCGCACGTTGAAGGAGCGCGCCGCGCTCTACTCGGAACTGTTGGACGATCTGCGCAAGCTCTACCCCACGCTGCTCGAAGAGCACCCCGTTGAGGGACAGGTTTTGTGCCAATGGACCTTCTCGGACGCGGCGTACTACAAGAGCTACATGGACCTGATCGACGAGCGCACGATCTTGCGCCGGCGCGCGCGCGGCCATCTCGATCCCACGCGGGGCTGGGCGCTGCTGTACGACGATCCGGAGGGGAACGAGGACGCCGTGCGCGAGACCGCCGCCTACCTGGCGGCTCAGCAACTGTTGTTGCGCTGGTCCCGGGACCCCAAGGCAGGCAACCGCACGGCCTACGACCGCTCCCACGCCCTCTGGCTGCTGGAGGGCTGGCCCTCCTACATCGCCGCCCGACGCGTGAAGAACCCTGAGATCGGGCGCCGCGTGCTGACCGAGTTTAGAAAGGGGGCGCGACTGCCCAAGGTGCGGCGCATCGTGGAGCAGCGCAACTGGTACGACCTGAACAAGGAGCCCGCGGGGGTGGAGGAGGGGGACGATGAGGTCCCGCCGGTCGCGATCCGGACCTGGAGCTTCCCGGACCTGAGCTGGTCGCTGGTCGAGGCGCTGCACGAGCCCAAGTACCGCGCCTCCACCGCCCGGCTCCTGCGCCAGGTCGTGGGCGGGGAGCGCGGAGACGCTTCGCAGTTCGAAGAGAACTTTCGTATCAAGATCGAGTCCGATTGGGATGCGCTGAACCTGGCGCTGCTCGGCTTCTGGGGGGAGCTGCCCTCGAGGACAGAGGACGAGTAGGCGCGCGGAGGCGGAGTTTGGAGGATAGCTCGGATGCGGACCCAGAAGTGCCACAGCTGTGGCGCCATCCTGGACATCAGCCACCTCGAGAAGGGGGCCAAGTTCAGTTGCTCGAGTTGCGGGACGGTGCTCGTGGTCGGCCACAACGTCGCGGCCAAGAAGTCGCTCAGCGACGCCGGGCCGGTCTTCAAGCGGCGCAGCAAGCGCGATGAGGTCAAGGTCGCGTCCACCCGGCGCCGGACCGCTGCCGCAGGGCGCAGCCGCGGCGCGCCCGCGCGCGAGCGGCGGCCCGCGAAGTCCGGACCCCCGGTCCCGCTCATCGCGGGCGGTGCGATCGTGGTCGTGGGCATCATCATCGCGGTGGTCGCCTCCGGCGGCGGGGATTCGGCCGGTCCGACGGGCACCTCCGGCGGCGCCGCCGCCGCGGCCTCGAAGGTCCCCGACGCGCAGGATTGGTGGACGCAGGCGACCCGCAACCCCGATATGTCGGCGCGCAAGCTGAACAAGGCCACCATCGCACGGCTGCTCAGGGAGGGTGAGGACTACGGGTTCGCCGGCAAGGCAGGCTTCGGCTGGGAAGCCAAGAAGAAAGAGCTCTACACGCAGCTGATCAAGGTGGCGCCGAAGAACCGCGAGGCGAACCGCGTGGCGGGCAACAAGTCGATCCGCGACTACCCCGACTTCGAGGGCGTGTGGAAGCGCATGAGCGCCGAGCCCTGGCTCCCGGAGAAGTACTACAAGTTCCTGGACCAGTTGGCGGAGCGCAACTTCAACGGCAAGGGCCACCTGTGGCTCAAGCCGGAGGAGTTCGAGCGCTTCTCGCGCACCTTCGACGACTACGTGGAGTTCCGCAAGAGGGTCGAGGCGAATCCGACTGAGCTGGCCATCGAGCAGGCCGTGGAGCGCACGCGGTCGCACCCGATCCTGGGCAACTACGGAGCCGTGGCGATGAAGATTCCTCCGTTTGTGATCTTCTTCGGCTCCCGCGAGCTGAAGGCGATCGACGACTCGCCGGAAGAGCGGGAGCGCGTCAAGGCCAAGGCGAAGGAGATCCTGGAACGCGCCAACAAGACGCGGCGCCCGGTGTACGAGGCCTATCTGAAGGCCTTCGAGGAGCGCTATCGCAAGCCGCTCAACCTGCCGCCCTTCAAGCCGACGGACATCCTCTACCAGTGGATCTTCGAAGACCGCGAAGGTTTCAACAAGTACCAGGTGGCGGCCGAGGGCAACCCGATGCACCCAAGCGTGCTGGCCTATTTCTCGCGCCAGAACCGCTGGGTGTTCTCGCCGGAGCGCGAGTCCGACGAGTCGGGGGGCATCTCGAACGAGAACGTAGTCGCGCACGAGACGACGCACCAGGTCCACTTCCACTTCTCGAAGCATCCGACACGCAAGGGCGTCAACTTCTACGACCAGGCCCCGTCCGTCTGGTTCCAGGAGGGGTGGGCCGAGTACTTCGGCGGCTCCTGCCACAAGAACGACGAGACCGGGCAATGGGAATTCTTCTGGTACGCGCTCGGGCGCGCCGAGTCGCTGCGGCGCATGAAGAAGCGCGGCCTGCCGTTGATCCCGCTCCGGTTCCTGGTCGAACGCGAGAGTTACCCCGAGTTCAACAAGTGGTTCGCGAACTATTGGCTGGAAGAGGCGCGGCGCATCGTGTCCGACGAGGGTAATGACGACGCCGAGCGGTTCATCAGCCAGCCGCAATACTTCGCGGCACTGTACGCGCAGTCGTGGTTCTTCGTCTACTTCCTGAACGAGTACAAGGAAGGCGGCAAGCTCAAGTACCGCGACGGGTTCCAGGATTTCATCTGGATGACGCTGCGCGGCCGGCAGAAGCCCCCGAAGTACGCGAAGAACGCCGGAACGGTCGAGAAGTGGCCGAAGATCTACGAGGCCTTCAGCGACATCTTCGGGATCAAGACTCAAGCGGACTGGGCGCGCCTGCAGAGAGAGCACGACAAGCTGTTGGAGCAGGTGCTCAAGGACGCCCCCAAGCCGCCCAAGCGGGGCGGGGGTGGTACAGAAGGTGAGGACGAGGACGGTGAATCGGAGATCGAGTAGCGTCGGTCGTCCGCTCCACCGCCGCAGGCGGCGTCACTTGCCCTGCGGGCTCCAGAGCTCGTAGTCGGGGATCTCGGCGCGGACCCTTTCGAGTCCCTGCTCGTCGGCCGCTTCGCTGTAAGCCCTGAAGGCCTCGCGCCAGCGCTCCGTATCGCAAG
>JAPUHK010000291.1 GCA_027297745.1 Planctomycetota bacterium
TGGGCCTGGGGCGGCGGGTTCTTCGATCTCGACAACGACGGCTGGCTCGACCTCTACACGCCCAACGGCCACCTATCGAACACGACGGCCAAGGACACGTGAAGCCACTTCTGGCGCCAGGTCGTGGCGTCGAACAAGCCGGGCGAGTTTCTGGGTGAGCACCTGAAGATGTTGCAGCGCGGGTTTTCGTTAAGCGGCTACGAGCACAACCGCCTGTACAGCAACGACGGCAAGGGGTTCAACGACATCTCGGGACTCAGCGGCGCCGACCACGTCGGCGACGGGCGCGGGACGGTCTTTTGGGACTACGACGACGATGGCGACACCGACATCTTCGTCCGCGCGATGCACGGGCCCGCACACCTTCTCTTCCGCAACGAGGTCGGCCAGAGGAAGAACTTCGTGCGCGTGCTCTTGGAAGGGCGCACGCGCGGCCGCGACGCGTTCGGCGCCGTCGTGCGCATCAAGACGAGCGCCGGGATCCAGACGCAGCTCAAGAGCGGCGGCGCCGGTTTCGTGTCGAGCAACGACCCGCGCCTTCTTTTCGGCCTCGGCAACGACGAGCAGGCGGAGTGGCTCGAGGTCACCTGGCCCGACGGCCGCAAGCGGCGGCTAGCCGGGCCGAAGGCGGGTGCGACCGTTGTCCTTCGAGAATGAACACGGTGCCCCCCACGCCGCGAGCTGACTGCTAGTCGTCCTCCGCAGCGCGGCCCAGCCCGAAGCCGACCGCGATCGAGAGCAGCGCCGCTCCGCCGAAGGCGTAGGTGCCCCACAGAAGCTCGATCTCGGTGCCGCCGGGAAAGGTCTGGCTGGAGAAGACGAAGAGCGCGATCACGAAGACGTCCACCATCGAGTACTTGCCGATGGCGGCGGCGAGGCGGTGCGTGGGGGTGACGGGGCGTCCGCCGCGCAGGTCGGCGAGCCCCGCGCGGTAGGCGACCAGCTTCGCCAGGGGAATCAGCACCGAGCAGACGAGGAGCACGACACCGATCGCGACGTTGCCGCCGCGCAGCAGCTTCCAGACGCCGGAGAAGATGGAGTAGGTTTCCGGCCGGTCAACCAGACCAAGCCACTCCGCCAGGCCGGTGTGCGGCTCCAGCCGCGGCGTGATCGTCATGCAGGGCGCGAAGAGACCGCAGGCCAGGAGCCCGTGCCCTACCCAGTTCAGGGCGACGAGCATGCTCAGGGAGGGCTTGCACAGAGACACCGCGGCTACCGCGTCAGGTCCTCGAGCTTCACTCGGTCCAGGGGGAACACCCGGCAGATGACGCTCACGACATTCCCGGACGGCGCGTCCCAGCGCTGATCGGCCACCAGGAGCGTCATGACCGGCACCTTCCACTTGGCCACCACGTCGTCCTTGAAGACATCGCGGTCGAGGATGACGATCTCCAGCTCGTCCCCGGCCCGGGCGGTGATGCGCGCCGCCTTGATGCTGTCGTCGAGCGAGACCTGCTCTGTGAAGGCACCGATCCCGACCGAGGCGTTGCTCCACTTGGCGAGTAGCGTGTCCGACTTCGTAGCGCTCTCGAAGACGGGGTGGCCCTGCCAGTGGATCCGGTAGTAGAGATCGGGGCCCGACCCGTCCGGATCCCACTTCTTGCCTTCGGTGGTCTTGGGGGTGACCTCGATGAGCGTCAGGAGCACGTAGTAGTGGTGCTCCGCCTCCACTCCCTTCGACGCGCCGGCCGCCTGCGGCTCCTCATCGTTGCCGAGGAAGAACAGCGCTCCCACGCCGGCGACCACCAGGATCGAGCTTCCAGCGAGCCAGAGCCAACGCAACCCCTCACGACGAGCTGTCATATCGCGCCGCAGCCATTGTCGCACACGTCCGCGCCGTGCCAACGCGCGTTGACGGGATTCCGGCCGTGATTGGCGACGCACGAGCCGCTTCGTTCGCCTTGGTGCCGGGTCACATCAAATACACTGCACGCGGTCGCCCAAGAGGAGAACCAAGTTGTGTCTCAGGCCCAAGACCACCGCACGCGCCGGTACTTCCTGCGGCGATCGGCGGCGCTGTTCGCGCTGATGCACTTGCCGGGGCTCGGCTGTGGCAAGACGCAGCCGACGACCAGCCGCGATCGCCCGCCGGAGGCCGCCTCCCGCGGTCGCTTCGCACACCTCAAGCTCCACACGCACCGGCTCGACGAGCAGCGAGCTTTCTACTCAAAGACCCTCGGCCTGCCGGTGGTCGCGGAATCGAAGCAATCGTTCACGATCGAGGCGGGGGGGACGACTCTCGAGTTCGAGCAAGCGAGCGATCAGGCTGCCCCGTTCTATCACTTCGCCTTCAACATCCCGGAGAACAAGCTCGCGAAGGCCAAGCAGTGGCTCATCCCCCGCTGCCCGCTCTTGCGCGACAGCTGGACGGGTGCCGACGAACTGTTCTTCGAGGCATGGAACGCCCATGCGACTTACTTTCACGACCCCGCCGGCAACATCGTGGAGTTCATCGCGCGCCATACGCTTCAAAACGCGCGAGGGGGTGCCTTCGGTGTCGAGGACATCTTGTACGCGAGCGAAATCGGCCTGGTCGGCGACCAGGAGCAGCTGGGCGAACAGATCATGGGTGCGTTGGGGGTCCGCCGGTACCACCATTCGCCCATGTTCGTGGGTGATGAGCACGGCCTGTTCGTCCTCGCTCCCGTTGGCCGGCCCTGGATCCCCGAACGCGTAAAGGCCGCGGCCGTCTTCCCGGCCGAAGTGACCGTGGCCGGCCACGGGCGGCAGAGCCTGGAGTGCGACGGGCACCCCTATCGAATCCGCGGGAACGCCTAACCCGTTGCAAACGGAGCCCAGCCCGGCGCGGGCGCGATTCCCTTGTCGTCGGCATCGTCGGCCTCAAGCTCGCATCGGGTACGGCCGACTAGCGGCGACGGCGTCGGCTATTCGTCCTCTTCGAGGAAGTAGTTGAAGTCCTCCGACTCCTCGTCGGCGTGAAGCAGCTCGTAGGCGTGGGCGGAGCTGTCCGCTTGATAGAGCTGCTGCCGGATGTTCCGGGTGTGGCCGATCGCTCGCGCGAAGGCGGCGAGGACCTCGAGATGGTGGGCGCGCTGCGAGCTCGGCGTGGCGAGCAGAACCATGCAGTGGACGGGATGTCCGTCTGGAGCGTCGAAGTCCAGGCCGTGACGGCTGATGCCCATCACGCCGACAATCGCCTCGCCTTCCTCGAGCTCCGCGTGCGGCATCGCCAGACCGTCGCCGAGGCAGGTGGAGGCCATGCGCTCACGCTCGAGGACCGCCTCGAGGAAGGCGTCGCGTTCGATCGGTTGGTCGTGCGTCCGAATCAGGTGGTCGACGAGCTGCTCGATCGCCTGCTCCTTATGCTCGGCCTGAAGACCGCAGACGATGTGCTCTTCGTGGAGGAAGTCGATGAGCCGTGCGCGATCCTTGCCGAAGTCACCCGAACGGACCAGCGCGCGGCGGGTGAGGATCGGCCCGATGAGCTCGTTGAAGAGCACGACCGTGAGGACGACTGCCAGGAACGTGTCTCGCTCGGCTCTCACCGCTGCGTTCGCGGCGAAGGCCGGATCCTCGGTGACGAGCAGCATGAGGCCGACCGCGAGACCGGCCTGCGGTATGAGGGCGACTCCGAGGTGCTTCCGGATGCGGTCCGTGGCGCCGGCAACCTTCATGGCGATGGAGGCGGCCGCGACCTTCCCGACGAAGCGTCCCAAGAACATCGCCAGCGCGACCACGCCTGCCGGTATCAGGTACCGGAACTGCAGCTCCATCCCCGCGACGGTGAAGAAGACGGCGTAGATGGCGTACTCGAAGTTCTCGAACACCTCGTGGCCGATCTCCTCCTTGTCCGGCGTGACGTTCGCCAGCAGCACGCCGAGAAAGAGGCAAGAGAGCAGCACCGAAATCTCGAGGTGCTGCGCGAGGCCGATCGTGAGCAGGATCGCGATGATCGACACGGCAGTGAGACGATCCGGCCGAACGATGCGGCGGGTCGCGGCCACCAGGGCGAGCCCGGTGCCGCACGCGAGCAGCGCCGACAGGACAAGCTGCTTGAGCGGCACCATCAGGATGCTGGCGAACCCCTCCGAGCCGCCGACCACGGAGACCCGGGCCACGGTGTGGGCGAGCTCGAAGGCGAGGATGCAGACCAGGTTGTTTAGTGCGACAGCCGCAACCAGGGTCTTCACGAAGACGCCTTTGGAGCGGGTCTCCTTCACGATCGCGAGGATCGTGGCGGGCGCCGTCGAGATCGCGATGGCCGCCAGCAGGTTGCTCATGTACCAGCTCATCCCCCCGGAGAGCAGAAAGACGCCGGCGAAGACCAGTGCGGGCGTGAGCGCCGCCTCGAAAGCCAGGAGGAGGGCGAGTCGCCGCTTCGCGTTGCCTAGCCGGCGGAGCGCCAGGTGACTTCCGACGTCGACCGCCATGAGGCCGAGGGCGAAGTCGATGACAGGCTCCAGGTCGTGGATGGTCTCCCCCCGGAAGACGCCGATGACGGCGGGGCCGATGAGGATCCCGACGAGGATCTGGCCCGTCACCGCCGGCAGGTGAAACCGCTTTGCGAGCGTACCGAAGCCGACTCCGGCGACGAGGACGACCGAGAGGGTCAGGAGGGGATTCGCGTCGAGGATCACGTCCGGATGCCGGAAGGGTCCGCCAAGGAGGAAGACCATTCTGGCAGGCCGGGGCCGCAGGAACGGGCGGTGGCCGGATGCTCATCGCCACCCGGCGCGCGGAGCGCGGCGGTTACAATCCCCGCTCATGGCAAGACTGCAGGATCGACTAGACGCGATTCGCAAGGGATTCGAAAAGGAGGCGCCGCCCGAGGCCCTCGAGGTCATGCACCGTGCGACGCGTGACCTTGCCGCGCAGATCGCGCAACAGCCCGGGCTCGGAGTTGGGGACTCGGCGCCGTCGTTCCGGTTGTCCGACCAGGACGGGAACGTCGTCGATTCCGCGGAGCTGCTGGCCCGCGGTCCGCTGGTGCTGACTCTCTTCCGCGGCCACTGGTGACCCTACTGCAACGCGGAGCTGGACGCTCTGCGCAAGGTGCAGGACCGCATCCGCGACGCCGGCGCGTCGTATGTGACGATCTCGCCCCAGACGGCCGAGAAGAGCCGCGAGCTGATCGCGGCCCGCAAGCTCACGTTCCCGATCCTGCGCGACGAGGCCAATGCCTACGCCGGCCTGTTCAACGTCCTCAACCGGCTTACGGACGACCTCAAGCAGCTCTACCTGGGGTTCGGCGTCGACCTGGAGGCATCGAATGGCGAACCGAGCTGGACGCTGCCGGTGCCGGGCTCCTACGTGATCGACGCGGATGGAATCATCCGGTACGCCAGCGCGGACGCAGACTATTCCCGGCGGCCGGAACCGGAGGTGACGGTCGCGGCGCTCGAGGCGTTGTCCTAAAGGACGCCGCGGCCTACGGTTGAACCGGTATCAGCGTCCGTAATCCCTCCTGGACCTCCTGCATGCGCTCTACTCGATCTCGTGAAGCGCGTCGCCGCGGTGGAGCCGCCACGCGATCGAATACGTCTGCTCCTGGGCCCGCCGCGTCGGGTAACGCGCGGCGAGCCAACGCGCCGTCGCGATGAGACCGAGCTTCGCCTCATCCGTGCCGCCGCGACGCTGGAGCAGCCGCGCCATCAGGTCGACCTGCTGGTAGTCGTGAAAACCCGCGTCCTCGCGCAGGACCGCGTGCGCCAGCGTCCGGAAGAGGTCCCACTCCTCGCCGGCGAAACCGGCCGCCGCGGCGGCTGCTTCGTCCACGGACGCGCGCTGGTCGTAGAGCGCGAGCAGGTCCGCGTCCGAGGGCGCGGGCATCTTCGCCGGCGGAACGTTGAGGAAGCGGTCGAGGTAGACCGACATCGCGCCGTCGAGCACGCCGCGGAACAGCTCACGCGACGGCACCCGGCGCAGCCCCTCCGCCACCGCGTTGGCGTAGCTGTAGGTGTGGTGCACCGTCTCCCAGTCGGGCACCTCGTTGACCGTTCCGAAGCGCAGGATGCGCCGGATGGACGCCAGGACGACCGCGTCCGCCAGCGCGACCGGCGAGACACCGTCCTCGAGCTGCCCCAGGATCTCATCGACCGTGCGCGCCGGGTCCGCGTCGAGCATCCCCTTCACCAGCGCGTCCTCGTCCGCCAGCAGCGCCTTGCCGAACTCGGCGGGAATCCGCTCGGCGCCCGCGGCCACGAGGGCGGCGACATCGACGGGCCGCCGCCACGCCGAGGTCTCCTCCATCCGCTGCATCTGGACGAGTTGCGGCGCCAGCGCGGTGAACAGCAGGGGCGCGTCTTCCGGCAGGCGCTCGGCCAGCTCCGCGCACTTGAGCGTGAAGTCGAGGGTGTGGCCGGCGTCGCAATAGCGATGGTCGGTGCACGCCGCGAGCACGGCGTCGAGCGCGGCGTCGGAGCCGTGCTGCTCGACGAGCGCCCGCAGGATGCGCTCGGTCCCGTCCGCGTCGCGCACCTCGACGGTCTCGCGCAACCAGCGCCGCAGGCCGGCGGCGTCGCGCTGCGTCCCGTCGAGGCCCGGCAGCGGCCGCCGCGGCGGCTGGCCCTGGCACTCCTCCGCGATCCAGGCCAGGGCCTTCGTCAGCGCGCGGGTGCGATCGTCGGGCGCCATGACGTCGAGGACGTTCGCCATGCACGAGAGAATCGTCGTCCCCGAGAGCCAGCCGGCGCGGTGCTCCTTCGCGCCGAACCGCGCGCCCGCGGCGATGGCCACAGACGCGTCCACGTCCGCGGCCTCCATGGAGATCGTCGCCTTGGCCAGGACCAACCTCAGGTTCTCGTCGAGCCCGCGGCGGATGCGCTGCAGGCCGTGCTCGGCGGGATCGCGCCGCGGCCGCTCCGAATCGACGAAGACATCGCCGTCCCGCAGCTCGACCCGGTACGCGTCCACGTCGTCGGCCCAGGGGTCGAGCGTGGCACCGCAGCTGATGTCGAAGCGCGCGTGGTGCCAGTGGCAGTCGAGGATCCCGTCACGCACGTCGCCCTGGTGGAGCGGGAACCCCATGTGGGGGCAGCCGGTTGTCGATGGCGGAGAAGGAGCCGTCGTGGCTGAGGACGAGCACCGGCGCGTCGCCCACGGAGACGACCTTGCAACCCGCCTCGCGGATCTCCTCGACGCTGCCCACCCGCACCAATGCCATGGCCGGATCCTAAACAATCCGCGCCCGGCTCACCGCAGGCCGTGGAGGTCGAAGCGGAGCAGGAAAGCGTCGTTGCTACCGGCCCAGCGCGGCTGGAAGGCGCCCTGCGTCGCCTTCAGCTGGCCCTGCGTGTCCCCCGAGATGACGACGAAGCCATCCCGGTGAAAGACCAGCTCGCGTCCGCGATCGACGCCGGGGCCACCCAGCAGCGTGCCGAACTTCAACCTGGTCAGGTCCGCGGACAGCACCGCGTAGAACGCATCCGCCTTGCCTCCGTGCCTGGCTTGGATCGCGTTGGCGCTGAGCGGGAAGTCCGTCGAGTACGTGTTCCCGCTGAAGTGGACGTTGCCGGCCTCGTCGAGGTCGATGCCGGACATCTCTTCCGTGCCAGTGCCGCCGAAGTAGGTCGCCGCCCTCAGCGTGGAGCCGTCGGCCGACAGCCGCGCCACGTAGCCGTCCGTCGGCCACTTGCCGCCGCCACGATGCCGGGCCTGGAAGCACGGGCTGCCGTTGACCAACGGCATGTCGCGCGACGTGGTGTCGACGATCACGACCGCCTCGCCGCTGGCGGTCACGGCCAGCCCGTCGTTGCCCGCGACTGCGTCTGCTCCCGACCCGCCGAGGTAGGTCGAGTAGAGCAGGGTCTTGCCGTCGGCGGACAGCCGAGTGACGAACGCGTCGCCCATCCATTTGTATTGCCCACCGTCGCCGCCGTAGGCCCGCTGCAGCGCCTTGGCGGTGACTGGGAAGTCCGGCGAGCGCGTCATGCCGGCGACGAAGACGGTGCCGTCGCGGTGCACGCGCACGCCGGAGACCGCCGACTCGCGGCCGACGCCACCGAGGAACGTCGAGAAGATCAGCCTCGAGCCGTCGGCGGCGAGCTTGCAGACGAAGGCGTCGTCCTCCGCACTCGCCAGCTTGCGCTGCGGCGCGCCGGGCGTGACCGGGAAGTCCGGCGAGTTGGTCAGCCCCGCGACATAGACGTTGCCCGCCGCGTCGATGTCGAAAGCGTTGCGCGCCTGCTCGGTCCGACCGCCGCCCAGATACGTCGACCAGACCAGACCGGAGCCGTCCGGCTGGAGCTTGACCAACGCCAGGTCCATCGACCGCTTGCCGTCGCCCTGCCCCGGCTTGCCGTTGTAGGTGCGGTCGAAAGCGCCGGCGGTCGTGGGGAAGTCCGCCGAGCTGGTCCAGATCGAGCAGTAGACGTAGCCCTCTGCGTCGACCTTGAGTGCATAGCCTCGATCGGAGTGCCGCCCCCCCAGGTAGGTGCCCCAGATCAGCCGCCGCCCATCGGGGCTGAGCTTGCCCACATAGGCATCGCTGACGTGATAGCGCGCCCGGATCTCGCCGACCCTTGGTCCCGCCTTGCGCCGCTGGAACGGTCCCTTCGGATTCGGCGACCGCGTCGGCAGCCCGGTCGACTCGGTGTTCATGATGAAGTAGATGAACCCCTCGCTGTCGACCGCCACGCCCTGCGCGCGATCGAAGTGCTCGCCGCCGAAGTAGGTCGCAACCGCGAGCTCCGGGCCGGTCTGCGCCGATACCCAGCCGCAGGTGAGCACGAGGACGGCCGTCGAGCTGATCGCGTCGCGCATGACCGAGCGCAAACGGCTGATCGGTGCGGCTCTCACGGCATCAGCGTACCGCAGGGCCGCATCCGGCACCGGCGTCCAGATTGCCGCAATGCAGCACGAGCCGGGCGTCGGCGGAGTCGAGTCCTACGCGATCCGGCTGATCTCGAAGAGGATGTCCCAGCGGAACTTGTTGTTGTGGCTCATGTTCCGGAAGCAGCGCGTGAGCGGATCGACGGTGTCGCGCGCGCCGATGCGTCCCAGCGCGATGACCGCCATGCCGCGCACCTGGGCGCTGCGGGCCCCGGTCAGCTCCACCAGCCGCGCGACCTGGCTCTGGTCGCGCAGGTAGGAGAGCGCGCGGACGGCTTCGGAGGCGTTCACGACCTCGGCCTTGGTCTTCGATTCCTTGGAGAACATCGCGATGATAATCTTCACCTGGTCCTTGCTGCCCAACAGGCCGATCGCGAGCGGCGTATGGCGCTTGATCCGGATGTCGAGGCCACGCGTGCTGTGGAACTTCTCGAGGTCGCCGATCCGGGTCGTGTCGCCGCTGAGCGCCAGGCCAACTGCGGCGTCCCCGCGCCCGTCCGCTTCCCACTTGGACTGGAGCATGACCTTGTCGTGCATCAGCCGAGCGCTTTCGGTGTGACGCAGGAGCCCCAGGCCGATGCAGACGGCCGACAGCACGTGCGTGTCCTTCGACTCCTGTAGCACCTTCATGAGGGCGTCTCTCGAGGCGGTGTCGTTGGCGACGCCGAGGGCAATGGCCGCGCAGCTCTGCAGGTAGATGTCGTTCTTCTCGAGCAGCTTGCGCAGGTGCTTGATGAGCCTGCCGTAGGTCGCACCGTTGGGATCGAGCTCGGACGCCAGGACGCCGCTCGCGAAAACGGAAAAGTTCTTGATCTGCCCCTCGCCGGCCTTGAAGGCCTTGGTCAGCAGGAACTTGGCCGCGTCCTTGCTGCCCTTGTCGCCGGTGTAGTTGGCCATGGCCAGCACCGCGGTGTACTGCACGTCCTTGGACCGCGCACCGAACGCCTTGCGCACCGTCTTGAAAGCGGTTTGCAGGCGCCCCAGGGTGGCGACGGCCTGGACGATCACGGCGTCCTGGCTGCCACGCGTGCTGGCCAGAGCGGTCAGCGACTTGATCGCGCCCGCCTTCTCCAGCTCCTCGACCGCGTCGGGGCCCAGCAACCCGAGCGCGTGGATCGCGGCGAGGCCCCATTCCTTCGGCTTGTGGCGGTTGTTGGGCGGCAGCCCGCGCACGATGAGCGGGATCGCCTCCTTGTGGCGCGCCAAACCGAGCGCGATGAGGATGTACGGCTTTTCCTTGGACGTAGCGGCCTTCCAGCTCCTCATGAGGTACTGGCAGCCGTCGGGATCGCCGCTGATGCCGAGCCCCAGGATGGCGCTGTAGCGGAGCTCCTGCCCCGGTTTCGAGGTCGCCGGTTTGGCGAGCACACCCTTGAGGGCTTCCACGACCAGGTTGTCGCTCTGGCCCTCCTTCTTCTCGACCGACTTGGCACGCACGGCATTGCTGACCCGGCCCAGGGCGATGCAGGCCTCCGTGCGCACGGCGACGTTCTTGTCGTTGAGTCTTTTGAGGAGCGCCGGGAAGATCTCTGTGTCCCGCACCGCATGCGACACCGGATCGATGTTCCGGGGCGGGAACTTCGCGCCGCCGCCGAACCAGTAGTAGGCGCTGCCGAAGTTGACCCGGTCGGGGACGGTCGAACGCGCGAGATAGGGGTCCTTGTTGTACTCCCACCACCAGTTCCAGAGGCGCTTGCCGTCGAAAGCCGCAGCTTTTCCGCGGCCGGTTCCACCACCGCCGCCCCCGCTGAGGCCTTCGCCGCCCCCTTCGCCGACGGCCCCTTCGGGGCCGCCGTCATCTTCGTCTCCGTCACCGCCGCCGTGGGCGCTCAATTCCTCGTTGGGTCCGCGGTAGGGGACGCCGATACGCTCCGCGACCGCCGTTCGGTCCACGATCCAGAGCAGCGCAA
>JAPUHK010000292.1 GCA_027297745.1 Planctomycetota bacterium
TCTTCTTCATGGTGGTGGTCGACATGACCCAGAAGGATCTCGCCGATCTGACGCTGCCTATCGCCATCACGGCGGAGCCAGACAAGAGCAACGACAACGACACGCGCTACATCGTCAACGTCGATAGGCAGGGGGTGATCCAGTACAAGGGCAAGAGCTACACCCTCGGTGAGCTCAAGCAGCTCCTGAACCGCCTGAAGCGCCGCTACGGCAGGTACAAGGACTTCGGCAAGCCGAAGCCCCAAAGGGTCGAGAAGCACGGAAGCGATCCCGGCGGCCAGTATGGCTCGGAGCTCTTCGTGCTCGTGCGCGCCGACAAGGACACGCCCTGGCAGCATGTGCAGTGGATCATGACCATCATGGCCGAGGAGAAGCTGTACAAGCTGCAGTTCGGCGCCAAGCAGTACGCCGACGGCGACTACCTCAAGCCCGATAAGGCCGCGGGCCTGGAAGAGGTCAAATCGCTGGGCGGCCAGTGGAAGGAGAACTAGGCATGGCCAAGAGAGATCGCCACCGCCGCACCCGGGAGGCCGCCGAGGAGGAGATCAAGCTCGAGCTGACCCCCATGATCGACATCACCTTCCTGATCCTGATCTTCTTCATGCTGATGCCGTTCAAGACGCTCGAGGGCAAGCTGCTGGCCTTCCTGCCGACGGACAAGGGCATCCAGCCCATCCCGCAGGATCCCGTGGACAGCTTCGACATCGACGTGCATGTCATTCCGCGCGAGCACAAGGATCGTGATTGGGGCCCCGAGAACAATCGCAGCACGGTCAAGATGCCGTCCAAAGTGGTCTACAAGGTCAAGGACCGCGAGACCGAGAAGATCGAAGAGGTCGGCAAGTGGGTCAAGGAGATGATCGACACCGCCCGCGCGCAGGGCATCACGGACGACCACATCAAGTGCGAGATCCGCGCCGGCCACAAGATCCCGTTCAAGTACGTGATCGCGGTGCTGAACCAGTTCAACGAGCTGCGCGTCACGAAAGTGGAGTTCTACGGCACGCAGATCCCGGCGAAGAACATCCGCGAGGCGGGCTTTCTGCCCTACCCGAAGGCCAACTGGGTCGGGGAAGAGGCCCACCGCTAGCGCGTTTGCCTGATTCCAACGACAGCGGGGCGGTCGACAGCGGCCGCCCCGTTCTTTTTCTTGCCGCGGCCGCCGTGCTCGCGGCCGCCGCCTTCTTCTCCCTGCGTGGCTCCAGCGCTCCGCCGCCGGGCGTGCTGCTGGTGACGATCGACACGCTGCGCCGGGACGCCGTGACCGCCGGGGACATGCCCTACCTGCACGGCCTGATGGAGCGCGGGACGCGCTTCCTGCACGCGCGCACGCCCATCCCGCTGACGCTGCCTGCGCACGTGTCGTTGCTCACGGGCCTGCTGCCGCCGCGGCACGGCATCCGCGACAACGCATCGCCGCCGCTGCCCCCGGCCGACAAGCGGCCCTACACGTTGCTGGCCGAGGAGTTTCGGGAGGCGGGATACGCCACGGCGGCGTTCGTGGCGGCCGCGGTGTTGAGCCCGCGCTACGGGCTCGACTCCGGGTTCCAGCGATACGACCGGCCTGCAGAGCAACAGCGCGGCGACCCGGTCTTCCGCTACCTGAACGCGAAAGAGCAGGTGACGCGCTTCGACACGTGGTGGCGTGCGCGCCGCACGGACAAGCCGTTCTTCGCCTGGGTGCACCTGTTCGACCCGCACGATCCCTATCTTCCGTACGAGGGGGATGCGCGGCGTGCTGCGACGGGGCCGCAGGACTCCGCCGAGATGCGCTACCGCGGCGAGGCGCGCCGCGCGGACGCGGCGCTCGAAGCGATTTGCAGCCGCATCGACTTCGCGAATACGATCGTCGTCGTCTGCTCCGATCACGGCGAGAGCCTGGGCGAGCATGGCGAGGTCACGCACGGCTACCTGTGCTACGGGGCGACGCTCGACGTGCCGCTGGTTCTCGTCGGACCGGACGTTCCGGCCGGGGAGATCGACGCGCGACCGTGCTCACTGGTGGACGTCGCGCCGACGCTGCGCACGCTCTGCGATCTGCCCCCGCGGCAGGGGGACGGCATCGATCTGCTCGGGTTGGCTCTTCCTGAGCTCGAGGCGTACCGCGCCGTCGTTTCCGAGAGCCTGTACGCGTACCGCCTCTACGGGTGGGCGCAGCAGACCGCGGCGTACGACGGCCACGTGAGCCTCGTCGATGGGGGCCCGCGCTTCGAGCTCTTCGAGCTGAGCCGGGACCCGGGGGAGGAGCGCCCCCTCGAGGGCGCGCGCGCCACGCAGCTCGACAAGGCCTTGCTCGGCTATCGCGCGGCAAGCGTCGGAGGCGCGGGCGGTGCGCTCGTGGGCGTGCAGACGCCGTACGGGTCGGCGCGCATGCAGCGCACGGCGTTCCTGCCGCCCGCGGAGAATCGGAAGTTGCGCGACGTGCGCGAGGCGCTTCCGGACGTGGCTGTGCTGAACGAGGTCCGGCGGCTGATCGCCGCGCGCCGTCCTGGGCTGCTGATGCAGCATCTGCCCAATCTCGAGCTGTTCGCGGCCGAGGATGCGTCGAACCCCGCGCCCTGTCTGGAGTTGGCCCGCGCATACCGCATGCTGGGCGACTTGAAACAGGCAGCGGAGGCGGCGCGCATGGCTTACGAGCGCGGCTACGACGTCCCCGACGTGCACAAGCTGCTGCTCGTGGTCCTGATCCAGGCCAAGCGCATGGAGGACGCGCGGGCTTGGTTCACGAAGCACGGCCATCGTCTGACGCCCGAAGACCGCGCACAGTTCGCGGAGACGCTCGGGAACTGAGCGGCCGGGCCCCGCGGTCGGTCGGATCGGACCCCTCGGCAGATCGAACCGGACGCGGCGCAGGCCGTTCACGAGGGATAGGTTCTCGCGAGGTGAACGGTGCCCCGTGCCCGGGATCGGAGCGCGCAGTGGGCAGACCCCAGGACAGGAACGGCGAGGGCGGACGGACCGAGCTTCCCATCACGCCCATGGTCGACATCGTCTTCAACCTGTTGATCTTCTTTCTCGTCGTCACCGACCTGACGCAGAAAGACCTGGAGGACATCACGCTCCCGGAGGCGACGCAGGCCGTGCCCGAGGGGCCTACCGGCGAGCGGCGCTACATCGTCAATCTCAACCGCGACGGCGAGCTTCATTTTCGCGGGCAGCGCGTCAGCCTGCGGGAGCTGGCGGCGCAGCTCGACCACCTCGTGCGCCTGGACGATCTCGACCGCATCGGCCGGCCCGGCGGTGAGGGAGAGGGTTCCCGGCTGCTGATCCTGGTCCGCGCGGGTGCGGCGGTCCCTTCCCTCCACGTGCAGTGGCTGTTGCAGGAGCTGGCGAGAGGGCGGCTGCGCAAGATCGAGTTCGGGGTCGAGTTCCCTGAAGCTCGCTAAAGAGGACTGATGAAAGACGCGGAGACACGGAGACGCAGAGAGGGGTCAATAGGCGCGCCGCCCGGTTGGCCCCGCGATTCAAGTCATCCTCCGCGTCTCTGCGCCTCTGCGTCGTCCATACGATCCCGAGGAGATGACCATGGCCAAGCCGAGACGTGAACGTGAGCGCAAGCGCAGGGCGCGGAGTCAGGAGGCCGAAGAGCTACCGCTGACGCCCATGATCGACATCAGCTTCCTGATGCTCGTGTTCTTCATGCTGCTGCCCTTCAAGACGCTGGAAGCCAAGCTGCAGACCTTCCTACCCACCGACCGCGGCATGCAGCCGCGCGAGTACGATCCCGTCGATGAGCTGCGCATCGAAGTACGCCTGCGGGCGCGCGACTTCGAGCAGCGTTGGTGGGGGCCCGCGGGCGCGCGGCGGCGCGTGCGCGTGCCCACAGCTGTGGCGTACGAGATCGGCGACTCGTCGTTCGACGACGTCGAGCGGCTGGGGGCCCACCTGCGGGCGCTCTTGCAGCTGTCGCGGCAGTTGGACCGGGGCCTGCCCGTGGCCGGGCAGATCCGCGCCGGCACGACCGTGCCCCACAAGCACGTGATCGCGGTCATGGACCTGTTCCTTGCGGCCGACGTGAGTGAAGTGCGCATGGTCGGCACGCGGCGGCCGTCGCGCGCCGACCGCGGTGCCCCTTTCATGCGCTACCCGGAGCCGCGCTAGTCGCCGCGCCTCCGTAGTTCCGTCTCGGCGCAAAGACGCAGGTGTCTGCAAAGGAACGCTGTTTCTCTACGACTCCGCGGTGAGCTAGTGCCCGGCCGCCCTCCAAGCTCCAGCCGTCATGCTGCCCCATCGCGCAGGCGCAACCTGCCGGCCAGCCGGCGCACCGGTAGCGCCCTGGGGGCTCGTACGGCTGCCGGCATCCGCGGCCCCGCCGCGTCCCCCCGCGGCGCCTGAGGCTCCGGCCCCGACTTCCCGGATCCGGTGACCCGGCCGTGACAGCGCCGGGCTCCTCTATGGGCGCCTCGTGATCGATCCTGACTTGTCGAAATCGGGGCTGTTGCACGGTTTATGCCGTTCTTGTAGGCTTCCGCCTCCTTGGGCCGTCGGGCCGGCGGCCGGGAGTTGGACACGGGTTTTTTGGGCGCTGTTCGGTCCGCGAGGGCATGCGGACCGGGCTGAAACCTTTAGAGGGCGAGTTCCCCGGAAAAAGGTCACACGGATGAAGACGAAGCTATTCGCATCCAGTTCGCGCTTGTTCGTTCTGCTGCTTCTGCTCGTGCTGCCCGCGGCGTGCGCCAGGAAGGCGGCCACGCCCGCGCCCGGCGAGGGCGACACGCCGGAGGTGGCCATGCCGGCCGGCGGCGACTCCATGCTGCAGGACGAGGCGGAGAAGTCCCGCGTCGAGGGCGAGTACAGCCGGGTCATGTACGCCCGTCGCATACGCGACGCGCGCCGGTACCTGCGCGCCGGGCAGCTGAAGCTGGCGGAGACCGCCAGCGCCGACGCACTGCGCTTCGATCCCTCCTCGCAGGAGGCGTTCGACTTGCAGGCGCAGATTCAGCGCGCGCTCGGACGCCGCGGCGGAGAGGCCACCACGCTGCTCGCGGACGCGGACGCCGGCGAAAAGATCCGCCGCGAAGAGCAGAAGGTCGTCATCAAGGCCGCGCTGGTGCGCGCCGCGGAGGACATGGAGGCGCGCAAGTGGGACGGGGCCAAGCGCAACTACGAGAACGCCCTGTTCACGGTCAACTCGGCGCCGCCCAGCCTGAAGGACCGCGAGCTCGAGGGGCTCGGTGACCGCGCCCGCGAGGGCCTCAGCGAGTTGCGCCGCAAGCGTTCCGTCGAGGACCGCGCGCGCGCCATCAAGGAGCACCAGGAGGCGCTGCGCCGCATCACGCGGCAGCAGGAG
>JAPUHK010000293.1 GCA_027297745.1 Planctomycetota bacterium
GATCGACCCGAAGAACAACCCGGTAGCCAAGATGTTCGAGACCATGCGCCCGATGTTCGAGATGCAGGTTTCCCAGATGGCCAAGGGGCGCGCCACGGGCATCGCCGGCTCGATGAAGCTCGAGGTGGACGAGGCCAAGCAGCTGGCGGACGCCCTGGGCGCTGAAGCCGCACGCCAGCTGGACGAGGCCTGGGAAATGATCTTCGGCGACGCCGAGATCGACCCGGACGTGCTCGGTGTCTTTCAGGGCATGATGTCGCCCGAGCCTTCCGAAGAGCTGGAGCGGTCGCTGACTGCGTTCATGAGCGACGCGGAGATCGCCGACTTCCGCGACGAGTACAAGGCGGAACACAAGAAGCAGCAGGAGAGCATGGTCGAGATGGCCATCGACATGATGAACATCCCGGACCTGAGCGACGGGCAGCGCGACCGGCTACGCCAGGTCTACGGCGGCACGGACCCGATGCGCGACTTGAACACGCACTTCGCGCGGCTCATGCGCGAGCCTGAACGAGTGACGAGGCTTCTGAGCGATCCGGACCAGTTCGCGGAGGAGATGCTCAAGGGCGGAGCCAAGCAGCAGGAGCAATTGCGCGCGATCCTGACGCCGGCGCAGCTCAAGGCGGCGGAGAAGTCCCAAAAGAACATCGTCGAGAACATGCGGCGCCAGATGGAGATGTTCTCTCCGGCGCCGAACAAAACGAAAAGACGCAGGCACGTCCCAAGAACGCACGCATTCTGGATCCCGCCCTCACACTGATCGCCGGTCTCGGCATCGGCTACTGGCTGGGCGAGCGCAGCCACGACGAGGACGCCCCCACGCGCACCACGCGCACCGCGCGCGCGGACGCACCGCCCGCGCGGCCCTCCGAGCGCGACGACGATCTACTGATCGACGGTGAGCCCATCGGGCTCGGCGTCGGCAAGGGCGGCGCCTTGCCGGGGAAGAGGAAAGACGCGGACACGGCGGGACTGGCGGATCTGGCCAAGCTGCTCGCGGGCGACGGAGACTCCGAAGACTCCAACGACAAGAAGGACATGGCGAAGAGCCTGGGCACGCTGATGAAGGCCGTCAAGCCCTTCATGGAGCTCCAGGCGAAGAAAGAGGCAACGGAGCTGGCCAAGGTGCTGGCCGAAGAGCTCGGCCTCGGCGAGGAGCGCGCCAAGCTCCTGGCGGAGATTCTGACTGCCGAGAAGACGAAGCGGATGGAGCAGGTCTTCACGATGTTCGACAGCGAAGAGGGCCTCGACTTGGAGAAGATGATGGAGATGGAGAAGCCTGACGGCCTCCTGAGCGACGAAGCCGAAGAGGAGCTGGCGCGCCACTTCAGTCAGTCCGAGCTGGACGGCATCAAGGACTACATGAAGGCGGAGAAGGAGCGCAAGATCCGCGAGGCCTTCGACCTGCAGATCGACACGATGGGTATCCCCGACCTGAGCGACGATCAGCGCACGCAGATGCGCACGATCCTGCAGAACCCCGAGGACAACGGCGCCATGGACAAGAAGCTGCTCAGGGACATGCTCACGGGGAAAGGCGACGGGCTGACCGAGGAAAACCTGAAGCGGACGATGGAGGCGAGCTTCGAGCGGCGCCGCGAGCGCGTGCGGGCCGTCCTGAGCCCCGAGCAGTTCGAGAAGTACAAGGAGTCGGAGAAGGCGCAGATGGAGATGAGGATGGCCGGCATGCAGTTCGCCGTCTCCTTCGCAAACACGTCCCGCAAGAAGAAGGACGAGAAGTAACGCCTCGGGGCAGATGCCATGAGCGCGCGGATCTTCATCCCTCTGGCTCTCATCGCCGGGATCGGCATCGGCTACTGGCTGGGCGACCGCAATCGCGAGGACACGGCTCCGAACCGGACCGCACGGACGGCGCGCGACGTTCTTCGAACTCGAGGGGGAGGATCCGACGCGGCCGAGGAGGCGTCCGCCGGACGAACAGCGGAAGGCGCGCCGGCGAAGACCACGCCGGATCCCGAACCCGCGCAAGCGAAGCCGCAAGCCACTGAAGAGAAGTCCGACGGCTTCGCGGCGCTGGGCAAGTTCCTCGCCGCCTCATCCGGTGAAAAGGACGGGGCGCAGGACGATGAGATGGCCGAGAACTTCGGCAAGCTGATGACGACCATGCGGCCCTTCTGGGAGGCCGACGAGCAGAAGAAAGTCGCCGCATTGGCTGCGGACCTGGCGCAGAAGCTCGGGCTAGACGAGGAGCGCGCCCGGATCCTGGCCGAAGTGATGCAGGCGCAGAAAAAGAAGGAGATCGACGAGTTCTTCACCCTCTTCTCGAAGCAGGGCGACATCGACGTCGAGAAGATCTGGCAGATAGAAGAGCAGAAAGGGCTGCTCTCGAAGGAGAGCGCCGAGGCGCTGAGCCGGCACCTGAGCCAGAACCAGATGGAGAGCCTGAACGGCGAATTGCAGCAGAGGAAGCGGCAGGAGAAGAACGCCGAGCTGGACACGAAGATCAACGGGCTCGGCATCCCCGAGCTGAACGAACACCAGCGGCAGGAGCTGCGCGCCATCTGGCGCGAGGACGAAGAGGATCCGGACAACGTGCAGATGTGGATGGACCTCTTCAAAGGGGACCAGACCTTCGAGTCCGACGCGGTCCAGCACCGTCTGGACGACGTCCTCGCGCGACGCCGCGAGCGCGTGCGCGGCCTGCTCAACGACGAGCAGTACGAGAAGTACCTCGCTTCCGAAGAGGCGCAGCGTCAGCTGGCGAAGGCGAGCATGGAGTTCGCGATCAACCTCAGCGGCGGCAAGAAGAACGCCGGGCCCAAGTAGCGGCTCGCGTCACCCGCACGCGGTGCAGGTGTACGGGGGTCTAGATCAACGGCGCCAGGAACTCGTAGGCGCGCCGTGCCGTCTCCGCAGCGTCGTGCGAGTGGCGGCTCAACTCGACGGTCGCCGGCAGCTCCCGGTCGGACGCGGCCCGCTTGAGCGCCTCCATCAACGGCGGGAAGTCGATCTCGCCCTCGCCGAAGAAGAGGTGCTCATGCACGCCCCGCCGGTGGTCGTCGAGGTGCACGTTGCCGAGCTCCACCGCCCAGCGCTCGACGACGACCGCGGGCGTCTCGTCCTCCAGGCAGCGCACGTGCCCGACGTCCAGCGTCAACCCGAGACGCGGGTGCTGCAGACGTTTGCGCAATTGCGCGAATTGCGCCATCGTCTCCACGAACATGCCGGGCTCCGGCTCGAATGCGACGTGCACGCGCGCGGCGTCGGCGTATGCGCAGACCTGATGCAAGCCCTGCACCAGCGGCCCCCACGGGTCGTCCCCTTCGGCGCGGCCCGACCAGAGCGAGATGCAGGGCGCCCCCACGGCCGCGGCGGCGTCGATGCAGCGCATGTAGAAGTCGCGCCGCCGGTCCGCGCCCCCCGCGCTCAACAGCGAGGGATGGTGTTTGCGGCGCGGGTCGAGCAGAAAACGCGCGCCCGTCTCCACCACGGGTAACAGTCCACGCGCGGTCAGCTCACCGCCGAGCGCGCCGAAGTCGGTCGTGTCGGGCGGCGCGTGGTGAACGTCCAGCGTGAGCCCGACCGACGTGTAGCCGATGTCGGCGAGCAGATCGAGAGCGTCGAGCAGTCGGTGATGACCGAAACCGTTGGTGTTGTAGCCGAGCCGCAGCGTCACCTACTGCGTCCAAAGCTCCTTGAGCGCCTTGAACCGACTCGACCACTTCCTGGCCACCCTCTCCCTCGAGCTGACCCAGGAGCGGCAGGCGTCGCCCACGTGCTCCGGGTATTCGTCGATGGCGTAGTAGATCTCGCTCCAGACCGGGATGATCTCGTCGTAGACCGCCTTGCCGGCCTCGACCTCGCGCTGCAGCGCGGCGCGGTCGCCGGCGACCTTGGCCTTCTTGGCCGCGTTGAAGTGCACCAGCGCATCGTTGCCCCTGGCCTCCAGACCGGGCCATACGCGCTCGACACGCTGCTTGAAATCGAGCGGGACCGTTGCGGGCACCTTCTTGGAGGTCGTCTTCGGCGGCGCCGCCGTCGCAGGCTTGGGATCCTGGCCCGACGGCTGCTGCTTGGGGGCCGCCTGCTTACCGCCACCGCCGCCCACCAGGACCAGCACGGTCACGAGCACGACCACGCCGCCGATCACGGCGATGCGCGCACCGGCGCTGGGCCCCTGGTTGCTTTGATAGTTGCGCGCCGAAGTGCGGGTACGCGAAGCCATGCTCGTCCCTCGCCGTTTGTGGAGAAGAGTGCAGATCATACCCGCCGCAGGCGGACGTGGAAGCCTCCGTCACCGCACCCCTCGTCGGGGTAGATCGTGCGCTCCTGTTCCAGCTCGAAGGGGGCCGCGGCGGTGAAGGCTTCCACCACACCCCGGTTCTCGGCGGGCTCCAGGCTGCACGTCGAATACACCAGCACGCCGGCCGGTGCGACGTGGGCCGAAGCAAGCCGCAGGATGTGCAGCTGGCGTTCGGCCAGCCCCGGCAAGTGCTTGCGCCGCACGCGCCAGCGCACCTCCGGGCGCCGCGCCAGCACACCGGAATTGGAGCACGGCGCGTCCACGAGCACGGCGTCGAAGTCGTCATCCAGATCTGCCGGCAGGTGCTTGCATGCGATGTTACCGAGACCCAGGCGCTCCGCGTTTTGCGCCACGAGCTGCAGCCGCCCGGCGTCGATGTCGCAAGCCGTGACGCTGCCCTCCGGGCCCACCAGGTCCGCCAGGTGCGTCGTCTTGCCGCCGGGGGCCGCGCAGTAGTCCAGCACGCGCGCTCCGCGCGCCGGCCCCGTGAACGGGGCGACGGCAGCGGCCACCGCATCCTGCACGACGACGCGGTCCCCGCAAGCCTCCAGGATGGCGGAGACGCGCACGCTCGCGGGCACGGTCAGCATGAAGTCGTGCGGCCCCGGCCGTACTTCGATGCCGGCCTTCTCGAGCGCCGCGCGCACTTCCGGCACCCCATTCACGGGGCCGCCCGAGACGCGCAGGTGCGTGTCCGGCGTGCGCGCCTGCAAGTCGAGACACGTGAGCGCACGCTCTGCGCCCAGCTCCGCGAGGCGCGCTTCGGCAATCCACAGCGGGACGGAGCCGCGTGCCGCCAGAAAAGCTGCGGGGTTCCGCTCGGGATCGGGGAACACGGCCCGGTCGAACTCCCAGCGGGTCGTCTCCCGGGGCAAGGTGCGGCGCGCGTCCGCGTTGCCGGCCGGCTGCACCTTCCGAGCGCGCCGCAGGATGCCGCGCAAGAGCGCGTTCACGAACCCCGCGTCGGCGAAGCGCTTGAAGCTCTTCGTGTTGTGCACGGCGGCCCCCACCACGGCATGCGCGGGCGCGTCGTCGTGGAACAGGATCTCGAACAATCCGACGCGCAGGCACGCGAGGGTTTCCGGCTTGATCAACGACAACCGCCGCGAGGAGTGCCGCGCGAGGATGGCGTCCAGCGTCGCGCGCCTGCGCAGCGTGCCCAGCACCAGACTCGTCTCGGCGCCCGAGCGCTCCTCGTCCCACCGGTCGCGCGCGGTTCCTCCGCGACGGTGGAGATCCACGAGGAGGGCGGCGGCCTGCCGGCGGGCGTCCATCCTGGTAGCGTACTGCGCGCGTGAAGAAGATCGCAGTGCTTACGGGCGGCGGCGACGCGCCGGGGCTCAACGCCGTGCTGCGGGCTGTGGTCCTGACCGCATTGGGACGCGGCGTACGAGTGCTCGGCATTCGCGACGGCTTCGGCGGATTCGTCGAGGCGGACGGAACCGTGGAGCTCAAGGAAGACTCCGTGCGCGGACTGCTGTGGCGCGGCGGCTCGATCCTCCGCTGCAACAACCAGTACCGCGGCAACCCGGATCTTTTCGTAGGACGCATGCAGGAGCTCGGCCTCGACGGACTGGTGGCCGTGGGTGGAGACGGCACGCTCACCATCGCCGCACAGATGCACGAGCGCGGCGTGAAAGTCGTGGGCGTGCCGAAGACGATCGACAACGACGTGGTCGGCACGGATCTGACATTCGGGTTCGATTCGGCCGTGAGCGTCGTAGCCGAGGCGTGCGGACGGCTGATCGACACGGGCGAGAGCCACCACCGCGTGATGCTGGTCGAGGTCATGGGCCGCCACAGCGGCTTTCTGGCGCTGCACGGTGCGCTGGCGGGCGGGGCCGACGTCGTGTTGCTGCCCGAGATCCCCTACCGGCCCGAGAACGTGGCCGCGGTCGTGCGCGGGCGCAGCTCGCGCGGCCGCACCTACACGCTGATCGTGGTGGCGGAGGGCGCCGTACGCGAGGGCCGCGGGGCGGTGGCCGACGCGGTGCGTTCCGCGCGCAGCGGCGGGGAGCGGCTAGGCGGCGTCGGCGACCTGGTCGCCGACGAGTTGCACGACGCCTTGAAGGGATTGCACGGCGTGCGCGCGATGCAGCTCGGCCACCTGCAGCGCGGCGGGCCGCCTACCCCGTTCGACCGCGTGCTCGGCACCCGCCTCGCCACGCACGCCACGTGGGCGTTGCTCGAAGGGCACGGCGGCCTGTTCAGCGCCTGGCACCGAGGCGAGGTGACGCTGGCCCCGATCACCGGCGCGGCGGGCCGCCACCGCACCGTGGAAGCGGACGATCCTCTGCTGACCGTTGCGCGCGCCGTGAACTTGAGCTTTGGGGATTAAGTCGTCCCGGAGCCAAGCAACCCAAGTTCTGAAAACGAGTTGGCCTCTTAGGCGACTAGCGGCGGCGTGTCACCGGCTTGTACGGATGGTTGCGCTTGCGCACGACCTTCGCCGCCACGAGCATGTCCCCGTACTCGAGCCTGCGCACGACCTCGTGCCCCTCGATCACGCGCCCGAAGACCGTCTGCACTCCGTCGAACTCGGGCAGCGGAGCCAGCGAGAGCATGAAGATGCTCCCCTCGCTGTGCTTGCGCCGCGCGCGGTCCAGGTAACTGATCGTGTAGGGCATGTGCAGGCGGCGGGAGATCTCGGTCTCGATCATGTACCCCGGTCCACCGTATCCATCGTTAGCCGCGTTTCCGTCGCGCGAGTTGGGGTCGCCCCCCGCGGCCAGCGTTCCGCCCGCCACCTCGTGGAAACGCGTGCCGTCGTAGAACTTGCGCCCTACGAGGCTCACGAAGTTGGCCACCGCGTTCGCGACGTCGTCTTCGAACAGCTCCAACAGGATCTTGCCCTTGGTCGTCTCCAGCACGACGCGGGGCAGATCGTTCTCGGCGTCCTGGGCCCGGTACTGCTGCTCGAGCACCCAGTCCTGACTCAAAGCCTCGAGCTGGCGCCGCAGGTCTGCAATCCCCGGAACGGAGTCGGCCAGAGTCCTCCAGTGCTGCTTGAGCAAGCGGGCTGCCGCTTCGTAATGCCCCAGGTCGCGCAAGGTCCGGATGCGCGCGTTGAGCAGGAAGCCGGTGTCTGCGAGCGGAGGGTAACGCTGGGCCAGCGCCTCGATCGTGTCCTTGGCGCCCAGGAAGTCGTTCCGCGCGACCTGCACCCGCAGCAACGCCGGGCCGAAGCTCGCGTAGTCCGGATACTGCTTCCAGTACTCCTTCAGGCTCGCTTCCACCTTCGCAAGCGGCGCGTCGCGACGCCTGCCGTCCCGGCTCCCGACGAAGGGGTCGATGACGGGCACGGGAGGGGCGGCGCCCACGCGGCCCACACGGCGCCATTCCTCCTCGCGCCAGATCTCCTCCAGCAACTTGAGCGCCGGCTGCGCGACCGGAACCTCCGTGGGTAGCGCCACGTTCAGGCCCCAACCCTGATTGCCGCCGGGCTTCAGCGTCATGTAGCCCGGCACCAAGAAGGCCGGGTTGGCGCTGGACGGATAGAACGCGATGCAGCGTTCGAGCCGCAGCTCCCAGACCTGCGCGCTGAACAAGTACGGCGACGCCTGCCGGCCGAAACCCAGCTCGTCGAGCGGAAGCTTCGCCTCGAAGCTGAACCCGCCCTCCTGCGGGAACCGGAAGCGCACGTCGGAGGGTCCCGCCGGAACACGCTGCTCGCCGCCGCCGTGGAGCCGCCTGCGGTGCAGCACCAGCGGAGGAAGCGGCGGCTTGAGCGGAGTGATGTTGGCCACGACCTCGGTCTTGGCCCCGGGGTCCAGGAAGGCGAGGCGTACGTTGACGGCATACGGATTGAGGACCTCGCTCGTCATGGCGATGTAGAGGTCGCGCCCCACACGCTTGATGCGCAACCGTCCCGCGACCCGCTCCGCATGCCCGACCTCGAACTCGGCTGCATCCCTCCACTCTTCGGCCCCGAGCGCGCCGTCCAGCTCGGGCCGCAGGCCTTCCGGCACGAGCAGAACGGGTTCCGGTTTCCCGGCCGCACCCTGGCCCCGCGCATACGGCGAGCCGGCCAGCAGAACAAGGACGAGAAAGCTACTTCGTACGACCACGCGGCATGTATCTGTGGTTGCGTTTGCGGATGACCTTCATCGACCCGATGCGGTCCTCGTGCTCGAGCGCGTCCAACACGTCCAGGCCCTCGACCACGCGGCCGAAGACGACGTACTTGGCATCATCGCCGGGAAGGGGGACCGTGGTGATGATGAATTGACTGCCGTGCACCATCTCGCCGGTGGGGTCGAGGAACATGGCGATCGCGCCGCGCACCAGATGCCGCCCCTTCGGGTCCGGCGGAATACGCCACCCCGGACCGTCCAGCTTGGCTTTCGAAGCGGGCCCTGTGCGCGGGTCGCCGGACTGCGCGAACATGCCGCCGGCGACGCTGAAGCGCAGATTGTCGTAGAACCCGTTTTGGACCAGGTCCACGAAGTTGCGCACGGCCACGGGCGCGTCGTCCTCGAACAACTCCAGGACGATCTTCCCGCGGGGCGTGACGAGCACCACGAGCGGTAGCTTCTCCACGTTCTGCGCGTCGCGCTCGCGCGCCTTCAGCTCGCTCTCCCACTGTTCCTTGGCCGCCAGAACCGCGTTCTTGAGGTCGTTGTTCGCGTCCGGCCCCAGGTGTTTGTCCAGCAGGTCGAGCGCCTTCTGGTGCTCGCCCGTCTCGAAGTAGTGGTCGGCGGCGAGCTTCACGAAGGCGCCGTGCATCATGAGGCGTGGCGGGATCGCGTCGATGATCTTGCGCGCCTCCGCGTGGAAGTTGGCCTCGTGCAACAGCCGCCCGAGGTACAGCTGCCAGCCGGGCAGACCCGGATTCCGCTCACGGCCGCCCTCGAGCCGCTTGCGCAGCGCGTCGATCTTGGCCAGAGAGCGCGGCGTCACCGCGCTCGCGATCACGAGCTGGTCGGGCCAGCCGCCCTGCATCCCGCCCTTGTGCTCCAGGTGCAGCAGGAACAGCAGCTCGTTGTCGTCAAACTCCAGCGACTGCTCGGGCGTGGGCGACGGCCATTGCTCCTGCTCGCCCCAGCCGTCCTCGCTTGCGAGCTCCGCGTATTCGAACGGCTCGAGCGGGTTCGTCACAGCATGGTCGGGGACGCTCATGAGCACCCCGTGCCGCGGGTGCAGGACCTGGAGCAGACCGCGGAAGCGCCGCCCGTCGGCCCGGCCGATGCCGAGCGCGTCCATGCGGATCAGGTACTCCGCGGACCACGCCCCCTCTTGCAACTGCAGTCGCACGAGGCAGGCGCGCGGGGTCTGCGGCCTCACCTTCTCGACCAGCGAAGGCGGCCCGCGGCGCCAGGCGCACGGGGCCAGGTGCGGTTGCCCGACGCCCAGGATCAGGGACGAGATCCACGAGCCTTCGTGGTCCGCCACGAACATCTGGATGATCTCGCCCTCATATGCGCGGTCGGCCTCGAGCGCCAGGGCCAACCACGGGCCCGTGCGCTTGAAGCGGATCGTCATCGCGCGGCCGTGCGGCAGCGGACGCTTGCTGCTGAACGCGTCCTTCCACTCGCCCTCGTCGATCTTGCCGTCCAACTTGATCGGCTCTCCCGCCCGGATCTGGATCCGGGGATTGGGAAACAGGGAGAGGAGGAGCAGTAGCAGCAGACGCGACACGGGAGGCTCCGGCAACAAGAGTACGATAGCAGCCTGTGCCTGAGCAGGTTTTCGGCGAGCTGATTCGCATCATGGAACGCTTGCGCGGCCCCGACGGGTGTCCGTGGGACCGCGAGCAGTCGCTCGGCGACCTGGCTCGCTACATCCGCGAGGAGGCGGTCGAGGTGGAGCAGGCGGTCAAAGAGGGGGGACCCCAGGAAATCGCGGACGAGCTCGGCGACCTGCTGTTCAACATCGTCTTCGCCGCGCGCATCGGGGAGGAGGGCGGGAACTTCGACCTGCGGCGCGTGCTGGAGGGCGTGCGCGACAAGATCGTGCGGCGCCACCCCCACGTCTTCGGCGACGAACAGGCGGAGACGACGGAGGACGTGCTGCGCATCTGGCAGCGCACGAAGGCGGAGGAGCGGCGCACTGCTCCGGACGGCGGGGACGGATGAAGATCTTCCGCACCGTTTGCCCCCGCAAGTGCTATGACGCCTGCGCCATGCTGGCGCACGTGGAGGACGGGCGCCTCGTGAAGGTGGAGGGGGATCCAGACAGCCGGGTGACGCGCGGCGCCCTGTGCCCGCGCGCCGACCGTTACGTCGAACGCACCTACCACCCCGACCGGTTGCTGCAGCCCATGCGGCGCGTCGGCGAGGCCGGCTCCGACGAGTTCGAGCCCATCTCCTGGGACGAAGCGATCGAGTGGATGGCCGACAGCTTGACGCGCACGGCGCGCGAGAGCGACCCGCGGGCGCTCCTGTACTACGCGTGCACCGGCCACGACGGCGTCATGACCCAGTTCGGGAACCTGTTCCTGTCGCACTACGGCGGCTACAGCAGCGTGTACGGCGACCTTTGCTGGCCGGCGGGCATGGAAGCGACGCGCCTCATGTTCGGGACGCTGCACCACACCCCCCCGGAGTCCTACGCGCACAGCAAGCTGATCGTGCTGTGGGGCAAGAACGCCGCCGTTACGAGCCCGCACCAGATGCGCTTCGTCAAGGAAGCGCAGGCCGAGGGCACACAGCTGGTGTGCGTCGATCCGGTGCGCACGAAGACGGCGCGCCTCGCCGACGAGCATCTGGCGCCGACGCCGGGCACCGACGGATTCCTGGCGAACGCGCTGGCGCACGTGATCCTGTCCGAAGACCTGCACGACGCGGAGTTCGTGCGAGAGCACGTGCACGGCTTCGAAGACTACCGGCGCATGGTGCGGCAGTACGAGCCTTCCAAGGCGGCGGAAGTGTGCGGCCTCCCGAAAGACACGATCGTGAAGTTCGCGCGGCGGTTGGCCGCGCAAAAGCCCGCCAACCTGAACGCCGGCTTCGGCGTGCAGCGCTACCGGAACGGCGGCCAGACGATTCGCTCGCTGGCCGCGTTGCAGGTCATCTGCGGCAACATCGGCAACGTCGGCGGCGGCTTCGACTACACCAACGAAGCGGCCTTTCTCGCGCGGCCCTATCCGTTCAAGGTGCCCGCGCAACCGCGTGTGCGCCAGCTGGGACCGGTCAGCCAGCTGGGCCGCGTGCTGCTGGGCGCCAAGTCGCCGCGCATCCGCGCCGCGATCATCGAGCGCGCCAACCCGATGACGCAGAACCCGTTCTCCTCGACGGTGCACTACGCGCTGACGCGGCTCGACTTCGTCTGCGTGATCGACCAGTTCCTGACCGACACCGCCCGGCGCGCGAACCTCGTGCTGCCCGCCAAGACGATGTTCGAGGAGACCGACGTGCACCCGGGCCAGTGGCACGGCATCCTGCAGATCAAGGAGAAGTGCATCGAGCCGCCCGGGGGCGTGCGTACCGAACGCGAGATCTACCGCGCGCTGGCGGAGGCCATGGGCTACCCCACCGACCAGTTCGACCTCGACGCCGAGGCCGTGCTGCACGAGGTGCTGCCCGCGGGCTTGAGCGTGAAGCGCCTGCGCAAGGAGTCCTTCGACCGCCACGGTCCCGACCACGTGCCCTTCGCCGACTTCCGCTTCCGCACGCCGAGTGGAAAGATCGAGCTGCTCAGCACGGCGGCCGAGATCTCGTGGCACTGCGACCCGTTGCCCTTCTACGCGCCGCCGAAGGAGTCGGCGCAGGCCGACCCGGAGCGTTTCAAGCTGTTCCCGCTGCACCTGCTGACGCCGAAGAGCGAGTACCGGCAGAACTCGCAGTGGGGCAACGACCCGCACCTCAACCAGGCCGAAGAGGAGCACGCGATACGCATGCACCCGGACGACTGCGTGGCCCGCGGGCTCGAAGACGGCCAGGAAGTGCGCGTCTACAACGACCGCGGCGCGATCAAGATGCCGGTGCGCCGCGACGAGGGCGTGCGCCCGGGCGTGGCCGTGGTGTACTCCGGCAAGTGGCTCAGCCGGGACGGCATGAGCGTGAACGTCTTGACGAGCGACCACGTGACGGACATGGGCTACGGCGCAACGTTCTTCGACTGTCTGGTCGAGGTCGAGGCGCTCAAGAGCGGCACCGAATGACCGAATCCGGGCAATTTTGCCGGTTCCCCGGGTTTTCGCGTCCGCGCACCCCCGCGATACCGTCTATAAACAGAGTGGTGCTGGCTTGCATGCGATGGATTCTCTGTGCGCTCGCCGTGGTGCTGGCCACGGAGGCCGCCTGGGCGCACGGTTCGACCAGCCCGCCGCCGCCCCCGGAGCGTGACCCGCCCGAGCCGATCCGCCCCCCGCCTACCCCTCCGGAGCGGCGGCGCACCGGACCCACGACGCCGCCCGAGCTTCCGCCCGAGCCGCCGCCGCCCCAGGGGCCGGTGACGCCGCGCGACGGGCCGTTCACCCGGCCCGAAACGCCGGGCAGCGGCGGCGAAGGCAACGGGCCGACCACTCCGAGGCACCGGCGCGCCCGCCCGCGGGAACCCGTACGCAGTGGACGGCGCTCCTCCGGGGAGAACCGTTCCTGGCGCATCTGGTGGGAGTACAACCGGGAGCACCTGGTCGGCCTGCGCAGAAAGCTGCGCCGCTCCGCCACGCTTACCGGGCGGGCGGAAGAGCATCGCATCGATCCCCTCGAGGGCCGCCGCGACGAGGTGCGCAAAGTGCTGCGCACGATCGCGGCCAAGGAGAGGGATCCCGCCCTGCGCGCTTCGGCACTGCTGGCGCTGGGCCGCACGGGAGACATGCAGGACGCACGCATCTTCCTGCGCCTGCTCAGGGACGGGAGGCAACCGCACGAAGTGCTCGAGGCCGCTGCGCTGGCGCTCGGCATGTTGCCCGATATCGACGACGAGGAGACCGAGGCCGCGGTGCGCGAGCACCTGATCCACTTCCTGCGCAATCCGCACCTCCTGCCTCGGCGCGCGCACGGCTTCGCCGTGATCGCGACCGGCATGCGCGCCCGGCAGGACAAACGGCTGCTGGTTGCGCTGATCCAGAGCTACAGCAGCAAGATCCAGCAGAGCGAGCAGGCCGCCGTGCTCACGTTCGCCGGAGGCCTGGCGCACGATCCCATGATCGTGCCGGAGCTGGTGCTGATTGCGCGCAAGGGCGCCATCGGACGGCTGCGGCTCAACGACATCGACCGCGCCCACGCGACGCAGGCGCTCGGTCTCACGGGATCTCCCTTCCTCACAGACCGCCTGGCCTACCTGCTCAAGTCGCGCAAGTCCGGACTGCACACGCGGCGTAGCGCCGCGCTCGCGCTCGGACGCATGCTGCGCGAGTGCGACCTTTCCGAGACCGCTACCCGTACCGCGTCGGCGGCCTTGCTCAAGCAGCTGCGCACGTCGCCGGACTCGGTCTTGCGCGGCTTCTGCGCCGTCGGACTCGGCGGCGGGCGCACACCCGCGGGCATCAACGACCTGATGCACGCCGTGGATCGCGGGGGCGACCACGTGGCCAAGCAGTTCAGCGCCATCGGCCTCGGCCTGGCGCGGCCGCGCGTGGACGACAAGACCGCGCGGCGGATCGCCGACTTCCTGCAGGGCGAGCTGCAAAAAACCCACGACACCGAGCTGGCCAGCGCGCTGTGCATCGGCATCGGCCTCGGAGGGATCGTCGAGGCACGCGAGGCGCTGCTTGAGATCGTGGGCGACACGCGCAAGCCCGCCGCACTGCGCGGGGGCGCGGCGCAGGCCATCGGCTTGCTGGGCCGCCGCTCACCCGAGGTGGAACGCGTGCTGCTCGAGGTCATGCACGACTCGCGCGACGATCTGCTCGAGGACACCGCCCTGGCGCTGGGCCTGATGGGCCGCCGCGGCACGGCCCTTGCGCTGGTCGAGATGCTGCCCAAGGCTCGCTCCGCGCGCGTCCAGGGCAGGATCCTGCTGGCGTTGGGTCACCTGGGTAACTCCGCGGTGGTGACGCCGTTATTGGGCATCCTCACCGACAAGGGGGAAAGGACCGTGACGCGGGAGTTCGCGGCCGTGGCACTGGGCTTGCTCGGGGATCCGCGGGATGAGGACCCGCTGTTCGCCCTGGATGCCGACTTCAACTACCTCGCGACGACCCACACGACCCACGAGTTGATCCGGCTCTACTAGCCGAAGTAACAGTTACCTCGCAGCTGCGGCATGCATGCCGCGGGACAAACGGCACAACTCGGCCGACCACAGCACGATACGACGACACGGAAGGGTAACTGTTGCGTCGATAAGTGCGGCAGGCGTGCCGCACGCGGGCTAGCTCTCTTCGCTGTCGGAGGGCAAGCCGGGCGGCGGCGGCTGCGGCTCCTCCACCGTGCCCTGGGGCCGGTGGCCGCGCACGCGGAAGAGGTCGGCCGGCACGTACTTCATCGGGACGTAGCTCCAGGGGCCCGTCAGGCGCGCCGAGTGGAACCACTCCTCCTCGTGGAAGCAGTAGTATGTGCCGCGGTAGTAGAAGCACTCACGGCTCGCACCCGTCACGTACGCGACCTCGAGCCCGGGATAGGGAATCAAGCGGTGCTGTGTGACGTGGACCACCGGACGAGCCGTCGGCGGTAAGCGCAGGCGGCGGCTGGCCGGGAGCGGCTCGCGGGGCGTGGACCGGCATCCGCACAGACCGATCCCGGCCAGAATGGCAATGGCAACGATGCGCGTCATGGTGCTTCCCCGCCTGAGCCGGGGATCCTACTTATCGGAAGATCGGGGTGCCGGGCCAAGCGGCCCCCAAATCGTTGCCCGGACAGGGCTTAGGGGGGCCGGGAAAAGCGCGCCGGGCGCGCGGTCCGCCCGGAAAACGCCGCAGGGCGGGGCCCCCGCCTCAGTACAATTCAGGCGCGCCGGCTCGAGGAGCGGCCCGGCTAGGAGGACTTGCTGGGATGACGGAAGAAACACCCGAAAGCTCTGAGGCCCCCGCCAGCGAAGGTTCCGCTGAAGGAGTAGGCGGCCCCAACGTCGTCGCGGCGTTCAAGGCGCTGCCCGCCGCCGAGAAGATGCTCGCCATCGCAGCCACCGCTGCGCTGCTCGGGTTCATCCTCTCCAGTCAGTGGGACTTCCTGTTCAAGCACACTTGGTTCCCGACGTGCATTTTCCTCGGGTCCGTGCTGTGCCTCGCGGTCATCGCGATGGACCTGTTCGGCGTAAAGGTGCTGGGGCACGGGCTCAAGATGAAGCTGCTTCTGTTGCTGGCCGTGCTGCCTGCGATCGGATTCGTCGTCGATGCCTTGAAGAACTTCTGGTACGCCCTGATGCTGGCGGGCATGTTCGTGATGGCCTACGTCGGCGCGAAGATCGGCACGCGCGAGAAGATCATCAAGGTCACGCGGTCCGAGGACTGATCTCGAGCGACAGATCGAGTGCCGGCGCGCTGTGCGTGAGCGCGCCCACGGAGATGCGCTCCGCACCGGCTTCGGCGTAGGCGCGCACGTTGTCCAGATCGATCCCGCCGGAAACCTCCAGGGCGGGACGGTCCGCAGCGCCACGCAGGTCCCGCGCGGCGGCGACCCCTTCCGGCGTGAAGTCGTCCAGCAGCACGACGTCCGCGCCCGCGGCGATGGCGGTCCGCACGTCGTCCACCGACTCGGCCTCCACGATCACCTCCACTCCCTCCGGCCGCCCCGCCAGGGCTGCAGCCAGGTCGGGCCGGAAGGCGAGGTGGTTTTCCTTCACCAAGATCGCGTCGTAGAGCGCAAAGCGGTGGTTGCGGCCCCCCCCGAAGGCCACGGCCGCCTTGTCGAGCACGCGCAGCCCCGGCGCGGTCTTGCGTGTGTCGAAGATGTCCGCGCCGGTCCCCGCCACGGCCGCGACGAAGCGCGCGGTCAAGCTGGCGATGCCGGACATGCGCATCAGGAAGTTGAGCGCGGTGCGCTCGCCGGCCAGTAGTGCGCGCGCGTCCGCGTCGACCTCGCAAACGATGGAGCCCACCTCGACGCACACGCCGTCCTCCAGCACGGAGCGCACCTCGAGCACACCGCCGCAAGCCAAGCGCAAGACCTCCAGCGCAACGTCGATTCCCGCCAGGACGCCGTCGTCCTTGGCCACGATGCGCCCGGTCGCCCGCGCTTGCGCGTCGATGAGCAACTCGCCCGTCAGATCGCCCGGGCCGACGTCTTCGTGCAGGGCGCTGCGCAACAGCGGGCGCAGCGCCTCCAGATCCAGTCCCACCACGCGCCCCAGTCTGGCTCGCAGCCCGCCCGCGCGCAACACTATCCTTGGCCTCGCACAACGCAGGCAGCTGGTACCGAACCACGAAGACCACGGAGATATGGGTTAGGGGTGTGCTCTCGACAGCGTGCCGGTGGATCAGTGCTCCTTGGCGTCCTGGCGGTTTGCTTCTGCTCCGTGTACGCCATGGTGGCGGTGGTTTTCGTCGATCGAGCTAGAATCCACGGTGTGGAGCCTCCGCTCAGCGGCTGTATCGGTTTTCGCCTGGGTGCCACGCACCGGCGCGTCGACCGTCTCTTCAACCGGGCCTATAAGCCCCTCGGTCTCGACTATCCCCAGGCTCAAATCCTGCTCTGCCTGCTCGACGAGGGCCTGCTGCACGCCCACGACCTCGCCGGCCGCACGGGCTACGACCCCTCGACGGTGAGCCGCCTCGTGCGGGAGCTGGTGCGGCGCAAGCTCGTCAGCCGCAAGCCGGATCCGGACGACGGCCGCAAGCGGCTGCTGGCCCCGGCCAAGCGCGCACGAGAGCTGCAGCCCCGTATGGCGCAGATTCAAGAGCGCGTCAACGATCGCCTGCTGCGAACCCTGGTGCGCCGGGACGTGGATGGCTTTCTGAATCTCGCCGAGGTGCTGGAGCGGTTGCCGTAGGCGGCCGCCGGCCGTCCCGGTACGCGTTGCCCCCGCCTCCTCCACCGCCAATCGTGGCCCACGCCCGCAGCCCCTCCAGTGTCTTGGGGCCGATACCCCGCACGCGTTGGAGCTCGTCGAGCCGTTCGTAGGCCCCACGTGCGCGGTCCGCGACGATCGCTGCTGCGCGCGCCGGCCCGATGCCCGGCAGCAGCTGCAGCCGGTGCACGGCCGCTCGGTTCACGTCGATCGCGATCCGGCTGCGCTCAACGAACGCACACACCACGGCCGGTTCGGGATGCTGCTCGACGACCGTACGCACTAGCTCCCACGCCCCCCAGGCTGCTAGCAGTAGAGCGGGTGCGAAGTAGGTGCCGGGCGGGCTGCGCACCCCCCTTCGTCGGAGCCGGTTGCATCTCCGAAGCCTTGGCCTCAGCCTTCGGCCACAGGCATGTTTGGGGCCTCAGGAGGCGCTCCCGATGCTTGACCCCCAAGAGCCCACGGTTAGCCTGACGCGCTTGTACCCGGGCCCCGCCCCGGGCCTCGGCCTGCACACAGGAGTCGGATCGTGAACGAAGCGCTGCTGACCGCCATGCTGGTCACCGACGGCAAGACCCTCTTGATCGGAGCCGGTGTTTTCGCGGTCCTGGCCCTGGTGTTCGCCGTCTTCGCGTCACGCCGCATCCTCCGCTGGCCCACCGGCACGGAGGAGATGGGCCGCATCGCAGACGCCATCCGCCGGGGCGCGATGGCCTTCCTGCGGACCGAGTACACGATCCTGCTCATCTTCGTGATCCTGCTGTCGGTCGCGCTGACTATCTTCGTCGACGGCGGCAGCTGGGCCGGCTTTCAGCAGGTCCTATCCTCCGGCGGCCTGAGCGACCTGATCTTCGGCACCGGCGGCAAGGGCGGCACCGCAGCCGCATTCCTGGCCGGCGCGCTGTGCTCCGTGCTGGCGGGCTTCATAGGCATGCGCACCGCCACCAACGCCAACGTACGCACCACGGAGGCGGCCAAGACGAGCATCGGCGACGCGCTGCGCGTCGCCTTCAGCTCGGGCGTCGTGATGGGCTTGAGCGTCGTGGGCCTCGGCCTGATCGGCATCGTCGCGCTGACGCTCTGGCGCGGGAACGCCGGCGGAGATCCGGCCATCGACTTCAACCCGAACCTGATCTTCGGCTTCAGCCTGGGCGCCTCCTCGATCGCGCTCTTCGCGCGCGTGGGCGGCGGCATCTTCACCAAAGCCGCGGACGTGGGCGCCGACATGGTCGGCAAGGTCGAGGCGGGGATTCCGGAGGACGACCCGCGCAACCCGGCCGTGATCGCGGACAACGTGGGTGACAACGTCGGCGACGTGGCCGGCATGGGCGCCGACCTGTTCGAGTCCTACGTGGGCTCGATCATCGCCGCCATGGCGCTCGGCTACGCCGCCACGGGTCTTGGGGCCGAGCGGACGAACACCCTGATCGTGTTGCCTATCGCGCTGGCGGGCGTCGGCATCCTGGCCAGCATCGTGGGCACCTTCTTCGTACGCGCAAAGGACGAGAAGGGCCTCTCGGCGGCGTTGTTCAAGGGGCTGTTCGTGGCTTCGCTGCTCTTCGCGGGACTCGCGGCGGGCCTTTTCATGCTGCTGGGCGCCCATGAAATCCAGCCGGCCCAGGCCACGTACACGGGCGAATGGGGCATCTACTTCGCGGTCATCATGGGCCTCGTGCTGGGCGTGCTGATCGGTAAGGCCACGGAGCACTACACGTCGGAGCGCAAGCGGCACGCGCAGGAGATCGCCGCACAGAGCGAAACGGGCGCTGCCACGAACATCATTCACGGCCTGGCCGTCGGCATGCAGTCGACCGCCGTGCCGCTGATCCTGATCGCCGCCACCACCTTCGGCGCCTTCTGGTTCGCGGGCCTGTACGGCATCGGCGTGGCCGCGGTCGGCATGCTCTCGACGCTCGGCATTTCGCTGGCCGTGGACGCTTACGGCCCCGTGGCCGACAACGCGGGCGGCATCGCTCAGATGAGCGGTTGCCCGCCGGAGGTGCGCGAGCGGACGGACGCGCTGGACGCGCTCGGCAACACGACCGCCGCGATCGGCAAGGGCTTCGCCATCGGCAGCGCCGCACTCACGGCGCTGGCGCTGTTCTACGCGTACGCCAACAAGACCGGCATCCTCGACAAGGGCATCAACATCCTCGACGCGACTACATTCTCGGGCTTCCTGATCGGGGGCATGCTGCCCTTCATGTTCGCCGCCATGACCATGAAGGCGGTCGGCCGCGCGGCGAACCGCATGATCGAGGAGGTGCGTCGCCAGTTCAAGTCCATCACCGGCCTGATGGAGGGCCAAGCGGAGCCCGACTACGCGCGCTGCGTCGCCATCGCCACGCGCGGCTCGCTCAAGGAGATGATCCTGCCCGGCCTCATGGCCGTGATCGCCCCGATCCTGATCGGCGTCACGCTGGGCGTGGACGCGGTCGGTGGCATGCTGGGCGGCGCGCTGCTGTGCTCCGTGCTGATGGCCATCTTCATGGCCAACGCGGGCGGCGCCTGGGACAACGCCAAGAAGTGGATCGAGACGGGGCAGCTCGGCGGCAAGGGCTCCGACGCCCACAAGGCGGCCGTGATCGGCGACACGGTCGGCGACCCCTTCAAGGACACCAGCGGCCCAAGCCTCAACATCCTGATCAAGCTCATGACGATCGTGAGCCTGATCTTCGCCGCCACCTTCAAGGGGTTCCCGCCCCCCGGCTAGGCGTTTTCTTGCGTCCGGGACCGGCCGCCCGACCGTCCATGGGATGAACCTGTGTGCTCCGGTGCGTGGATCCAATCCGCGCCGTTCGTAGTTTCCGGCGACTTATAATCGTCCCCCTGAGGAACCCGACATGAAACGCGCCTGGATCCTTCTCGCCCTCGTCGCGGCGGTCGCTACCGCGGGCCTCGCCCAAGCCCCCAAGGGCAAGATCATCAAGTTCCGCCTGGTGAAAGACCCGACCGCGACGGTCATAGGGCGCATGACCGAGCCGGGCCAGAAGGGCTTCACGCTGCAGCCGATCGGCCCCAACCCGTCGACGCGGCACCTGAAGTGGAAGGACCTGATCCCCGAGGACGCCTCCCGCCTGCGCATCGAGCTCAAGCTCGAGCTGAGCGAAGAGGAGAAGCTCGGGCTCATGCAGGGCCACCGCATCTGGCTGCGCGGATCGGGCTACGAGGACGGGCTGATCGAGAACGAGCGCGAAGGCCCGGACTACAAGCTGGTCGACGGCAACTACCTGCTCAAGCAGAAGGGCATCCTCTTCCGCTACCCGAAGGACCGGGTCAACCGCGTGGAGGAGATCGAGCTGCGCGAGAACCAGGTGTTCAGCAAGGAGGAGGCGTACGCCAAGGCGCTCACGCGGCGCGCGCCTTCGACCGCGCAGGAGCACCGCGAGGTGGCGGACTTCCTCTACGACAGCGGCAACTTCGCGAAGGCCCGCGATCACTACCGGCAGGCCGTCGAAATGGACGCCTCGCTGGCTGAGTCGCTGGCCGACCGCATGGTGGAGCTGGAGCAGTACGCGCGTCATGAGGAAGTGCGCGAGGTGATCCAGAACGCGAAGTACAGGGCCAACATCCGCAACGACTTCGACGGCGCCACCGCCATCCTCAAGGAGTTCATGCGCAGCCATCCCGAGCACGCGCGCGTTGCGGAGCGGGAGATCGGCCGTGTCGAGGCGCGGCGGCACTACCGCCTGCACATCGAGTTCATGTACCGCAAGCACAAGGAGGCGGACCGCGCGATCGAGCGTTTCCTCTATAAGCGGCCGGACCTCGCGCAGGCGCGCGCTTGGGCCACCTCGGACTTCCCCAAGCAACTGCAGGAAAAGCTCATGAGCGACATGGACCTCTCCAAGGAGCAGTTCAAGGCGTTCATGGACAACAAGGGCCGCGGCGCCCTGCACTGGGCCGGCTACTGGGCGGGCAGCTTCATCATGAGCAAGCGCGCCTCGATCGGGAAGTCGACGAAGAACCGCGTGGCCGGCGACCCCGAAGGTTGGTGGGCCAAGTACAACCAGGTCGGGATCCAGAAGAACTGGCTCAAGGCCTACGCCGCCGAGCGGCTGCCGCAGTTTTTCGAGGTGGTCATGGTGCGCAACAGGGACTGCGATCGTTGCGGCGGGACCGGCAAGCGCAAGGTCGGCAGCCTGACGCCCGTGGACGGGGGTAAGCACTCCTGGAAGGAGACCTGCCCGCGCTGCTTCGGGGCCGGCAAGGACCGCTCGGTCGGTTATCGCTAGGGCGGCCTCGCGCCCACCGCGGTGTCGGCCACCTTACCCAAGCCCAAGCCCGAGTCCGAGTGCGAGTCCGACACACGAACCCGATCCCGACAGGGTCGAGCGGGCTCGGGCTAGTGGAGCGGACTCCGACTGGGACTCGGGCTCGGACTCGGCGGGCGATGAGAATCAGGCATGACAACGAAGGCCGGAGCGGCGTTTAATGGGACGGATCCTCCGTGCGCCGGCTTTCAATACTCCTCCTACTGGCGGCTCTTGCGCCCCTGCATGCGGCCGAGGGCGGCATCGTCAGCTTCCACCTGAAGAGCGACCCGCTGGCCACGCTGCGTGGATATCTGGAGGGGTGGACCCCGGAAGGCTTCACCTATCGCGCGCTCGGGCCGACGCGTAGGACGCGCCGCGTGGCCTGGAAGGACCTGGTCGAAGAGGACGCCACCCGCCTGCGGATCGAGGTCGGCCTCGAGCGCACACGAGAACAAAAGCTCGGCCTGATCCCGGGACACCGCCTCCACTTCCGCGGCGGCACCCACCAGGACGGCCTGCTGCTGGAGATCGACGCCCAAGGGCGGCACCTGCTCAAGGTGCAGGGCATGGTGCTTCCCTACCCCAAGGACCGCATCGACGAGGTCGAGGACATCGCGGTCAAGGAGACCGAGGTCTACTCGCGCGAGGAGATTTATGTGCGGGCGCTGGAGCAGGGCACGCCCCGCTCGGCTGCCGAGCACCTTGTGCTGGCCGACCACCTCTTCGACCGCGGCGCGCTGCTGGAGGCCAGGGACCACTACAAGCAGGCGCTCGGGCTCGACCCGCAGCTGAAGGATGAGCTTCGCAACCGGTTGGCCGAGATCCGGGAGCTGGCGGCCAACGAAGAAGTGCGCGCGTTGATCGCCGAGACGCGCTACCTGAGCAGCATCCGCCACAAGGACGGCGAGGCGCTGGGCAAGCTGCGCGAGTTCGCTAGCGCGCATCCCGAGTTCGAGCGCCTGGTCGAGCGGGAGTTGGGCCGCGTCCGCAAGCGCGCCTACAGAAGGAAGCGCACGGAGTTCATCTACCGTAAGCACGACCGGCTGCACCGCGAGATCGAGCGCTACCTGCGGCGCAAGCCCACGCTGGCCGAAGCGCGCCAATGGGCGGTCACGGAGCTGCCGGAGATCCTGAAGGAGCGGCTCAAGCGCGACATGCGGCTCGAAGACGAGGAGTTCGAGGGCCTGCTCGAGTACCGCGGCCACGGGGCGCTGCACTGGGCCGGCTACTGGACGGGCAGCTTCATCCTGAGCAAGCGCGCCTCGATCGGGAAGAAGACCAAGAGCCGCGTGGCGGGCGACCCTGAAGGTTGGTGGGACAAGTACAGCCAGATCTCGACGCAGCGCAACTGGCTCAAGGCCTACGTCGCGGAGCGGCTGCCGGAGTTCTTCGACGTAGTCAGCGTCCAGTTCAGGCCCTGCAAGCGCTGCGGCGGCGACGGCATCCGCGACGTGGGCAGCCTGACCTCGGTCGGCGGCAAGCACTCGTGGAAGGAGACCTGCCCCCAGTGCTTCGGAGCCGCCCGGGAGCGCATCGTCGGCTTCCGCTGAGGGCGACCAAAGCCTGGCTTGCGAGTCCGGCCGGTCGCGGTCTCGCGGGGAGACACGGGGTCTCCTCCCTTCCCTTGCCAAACCCCTCCGGCATCCGTTAGAGAAGAGCGAGGGATCCCGATGGTTCGACTGCTGACGGTGCTGCTCCTGCTTGGCTCCTGGGCGTTCGCCGGGGAGCGCAAGATCGCCTCGTTCCGGCTACGCACAGATCCCGACTCCCCCGCGCGCGGCTACATCGCGGCCTGGAACCAGGAGACCTTCACCTTCGCGGAGTTCGGCGCCAGGTCGCGCAGCCGCACGCTGCGCTGGCAGGACCTCGTGCCCGAGGACGCCAACAAGCTGCGGCGCGAGCTCAAGCTGGACCTGAACGAAGAGGAGAAGCTGGGCGTGCTCGAAGGGCACCGCCTGTACTTCCATGGGGGGGGCCACGAGGACGGGCTGCTGATCCGCATGGACACGCACGGCAACTACCTGTTGCAGGTGAAGGGGATGCTGCTTCCGTTCCCCACCTCGCGCGTGGAGCGGGTCGAGCACCCCGTCAAGCTGCGTGAGGACGCGGTCTATTCCAAGCAGGAGACCTACCGCCGTGCGCTCGAGCGGCGCAGGCCGCGCACGGGCGCAGAGCACCTCGAGTACGCGAACGTGCTTTACGACATGGGCTACTTCGAGCGCGCCCAGGAGCACTACGACCGGGCCGTCGCGCTCGGAGCGGACGTCTCGAGCGTGGGCGCCCGCCTCGACGAGCTGGAGCGCCTGACGCGCTACCGCCAGGTGCGCCTGGTGCTGCGCAAGGCCCGCTCCCGGAGCAACCTGCGCGGTGAGCACGACGAGGCGCTGGAGCAGCTGCGCGCCTTCGCGGCGGCGCACCCCGAGCACAAGCGCACCATACAGATCGAGCAGAAGCGCATCCTGGCGGTCAAGGCCGAGCACAAGCGGCGGGAGTTCCACCACCGCAAGCACCTGGAGTACGACCGCGAGATCGAGCGCTTCCTGTACCGCAATCGCCAGCTGGAGGACGCGCGCGCGTTCGTGACCGGCGAGCTGCCGAACATCCTGCGGCGCCGGCTGATGACGGACATGGACCTCAGCGAGGACGAGTACCGCGCGCTGGCCGAGGACCGCGGTACGGGCGGGCTGCACTGGTCCGGCTACGGCGGTGGCAGCTTCATCATGAACAAGCGCGCCTCGATCGGACAGAGCACCAAGAACCGCATCGCCGGCGACCCGCAGAGCTGGTGGCGCCGCTACTACCAGGTGACCGCGCGGCAACACTGGCTCAAGGCCTACGGTGCCGAGCGGCTGCCCGAGTTCTTCGAGGTGGTCACGGTGCGTCTCGAGCCCTGCGGCAGCTGCGGGGGCGACGGCCTGTCCAACTACGTGTCGGTCAAGCCCGCGAACGGCGGCAAGCACGCTTGGAAACAGACGTGCAAGCGCTGCTACGGGGCGCGCAAGGACCGGCTGGTCGGATACCGCTAGCTATCAGCCGTTTCAGCTCGCTGTGGGTGTTTGTCAATCCGAGGCTGAAGACGCAAGGGCGGGTGGCCGGGCGCAGCCCGGCTGCGAACCGTGCACCTGTTGCGAGCTGACAGCTGATAGCTGACGGCTCACCTAGTCCAGCTTGCGGACTTTTTCGGCCTTCGCTGACGGTGAAGCGCTCCCGACGGCGTCCAGCTGGTCGAGCTGGCCCTCGGCACGGAAAAGGTCGCCCTGGGAGATCTGGACCGTTCCCTGCTCCAGCTCGAGGGTCCCGAGCAGGAAGGCGATGCGCCCCGGCGTGTCGCGCTGCGACGTGATCGGCCCGCGGCCCGGCACGCGCTTCGACGCGGCCCGGTAGACGGTCTTGAACGTGTTGCGCACCACGGCGCGCAGGAAGATGACGCGCTGCCGCCGCACGCCCTCGCGCAGGTTCTCCTCGAACTTGGACTTCGACGGCTCCACTCGATCCACTTGCACGTCCTGCTCCCGCAGCCAGGCCAGCGCCTCGCGATGCCGCTGCAGCAGCTCCGCGACCTCGGCACGCGGGAATGTCTGACGGAAGTCCCCTGGGCCGCGCGGCAGGGCGTCGCCCGTGGCCGCGTTGACCGTGCTCAGATAACCGCGCTTGTCGTGCAGGCTCGTCAAGAACTCGACCACCAGCTGCGGGGGCGAGCTCTGGGTGCGGTAGGTCGCGCCGCTGATGTCCTCGTTCGGAAGGAACAGCGGTACGAGCGTCGCCGGCGGAAGCAGATGCACCCGCATCGGATCGCGGATGGGCATGAAGCCCAGCGCCGCCACCCGCTCGGTGACCGAGCGGTGGGACGGGTGCAGGTCCTCCACCGCGATGTCGGTCCACTTCAGCTCGCGCGGCAGGTTGGCCACGATCGCAGCGAGCATCACGGCGAACAGCACGACCAGGGCGCCCAGCGCGGTGAAGATGCCGACGCCGAACGAGATCGAGCCGAAGATGTCCATCGCCGTAGCCCGGGTCCATTGTCGGCGGGCCCGCCGAAGGGCTTGAGGCGCGCGGCACGCCGCTAGCGCACCCGCTTAGCGTCGGACCAGAGGTACTCGAGCCCGTAGTACTCGCGCTGGTCGGCGGTCATCACGTGCACGATCAGGTCGCCGTAGTCCAGCACCACCCAGCCGGAGCTACCGCGGCCGTCGATGCCCAGGCGGGGCAGGTCGCGCTTCTTGCGCTCCTTCTCCAGCGCGCCCACCACGGCGTCCGCCTGGCGCGGGTTCAGCACGGTCGCGATCACGAAATCGTCCGCCAGGCTGGTCACCTCGCTGATGTCGAGCCAGACGATGTCCTCGGCGCGCTTCTCGTCAAGCAGCTGCATGACGAGGTCGACGAAGCTGAATCGCGCGGTCGCCGGATCCGCGGCGACCTTCTCGCGCCCGGCGGTCACTACCGGTCGCTGCCTGCGCCCCCGCCGGCGGCGGCGGCGTCCTTCTTCCAGCTGTCCATCAGCTCTTCGGCCAGGGCTTGCATGGTGGTCCGGTGCAGCACCACGTCGTCGCCGTAGTCGAGGATCTTGCGCGTGCCGACGGTCACCGTGTCGATGCCCAGCTGCTCGTGCACGGCGCGGGTCGCTCCGGGCGACCAGACCAGCTTGACCGCCATGCCCTCGGCGGTGATGTAGCCGAGCTGGTCCTCGCGCTCCGGGTCCAGCACCCACTTGAGCACCTGACCGTTGCTGTACTGGACGGTCTTGACGAAGCCGAGGCGCTCACGGTCATAGGTGTCCCGGACCTCGAACCACTCGGTCGTCCTGCCCGTAGCCGGAGCCAGTTCGGGACGGGGATCGTCCAGGAGCTTGCTCTTTTTCCGGTTGCCGGCGCAGGCTACGAGAGCCAGGAGAGCCAGGAAGGTCAGGGCGGGGAAGAGCCGTTTCCTCGTCATGAGCGCAGGGATCGTAACCGAACCTGCGGCGGGAAACGAGTGCCTCGCCGCAAACGCAAGCCGGGTACGGGGTTCCGGCGCAAGGCCCTTGCAGGCCCAGGACTTACGCCAGATGCGCAGGTGTCCAACGCATTTCAACGTGACCCAACGTTGACCGATGCGCACACCCCCATCCGCACCCCCATAGAGCGCGAGGGGGGCGCTCAGGCCAGTGCGTACAGGGCCCGCAGCTTACAGCCGAGCAACTCGCAGAGCGCTGGGAGGTACGAACTTGGATGTTGCGCCGGCCTTCACGATCCGGGTATCTCGCTGTCGCCGGCTACGCCCCGCAACTTCAATCCCGCTATGACGTACAAGACACCGGGCACTCTCAACATGGACCAAATCGCGTAGGTCTCCGCGTCGAACACCCTTCCCAGGACAACCAGGCTGAGAGCCATGCAGACTAGACTGACGCACCCACC
>JAPUHK010000294.1 GCA_027297745.1 Planctomycetota bacterium
GCGAGATCGCCTTCCTGAACCACTACCGGTTGGTCGAGATCAACTGCGTGCAGGCCGGCTCGCGCCAGGGTCTCGGCAAGACCTGGGACGGTTTCCTGGAAGACCTCGCCCGTGCCCACGACGGCGTCTCCGTCCGCGAATAGATGGGCGCAGAGACACAGAGGCACAGAGGGTTGAATGAGATAAGTGGCGCGATCCTCGGTGGCCGGCTGGGCCTGCTGATCAACTTCTGCGTGCCTGTTCTTCACGCAGGTGTCGAGCGCGTCGCGAACGGATGCCCCGAATAGTACGCGCGTCTCTGCGTCTCCGTGTCTCTGCGTCGCGGGTGGGTTGCTCGGTTTTCGAACGCTCGATCACCGCGCGCGCTCGCGTCGAAAGCAAGACGGCGCGCCTACGCTGGGTCGTGGGAGGTCACGGCATGCAGCTTCCGGAGATTCGCGCGCACTTGGTTCACCGCTTCATCTTCAACTACCGGGTCCCGCCGGAAGTGCTGGCAGAGCGCCTTCCGGAATGGCTCGAGCCGCAAGTGATCCATGGCTCCGCGGTCGGATCGCATTGTGTCCTGTGTCTCGAGCGCGTGACCTTTGGGCCGGTGCCGGACCGTCTCGGCGTGTCCAACATCAACTGCGCACAACGCTTCGGCGTCATCGACAAGCGTACGGCCGAGCCGGCCGTCTACGTACACGAACGCAACACGGATTCGCGTCTCGGCGCGTTCGTGTCATCCCTGGGGTTTCCCGGCAAGCACGTCTACGTCAAGGCCCGTGTCGAGGAGTCCGGCGAAGGCGCCTGGTCGCTCGAGATCGACAACGGCGGGGGCGAGCCGCTTTTCTCAGCCCGTGCGGCGCGTACGGAGCGCTTCTCGTCGTCGCTCTTCGACTCGATGGGGGACTTCCAGGAGTTCCTTGCCGCGGGTGTGCGCAGCTACTCGCCGGCGGTGAAGCCGGACCGTCTCAACGTCGTGGACCTGCAAAAGGAAGACCCCACGTACGAGCCGCTGAGTGCCGAGGACGTGCACGACAGCTTCTTCGAGTCGTGCTCGGGCGTCTTCGACAGCGCGCTGCGAACCGGCGGGGGCACGTACCGCTGGAGCTACCGCGGCCACCAAGCGCTCACGTAGCCCGCTACTTGCCGAAGAAGTGCTCGGTCAGCGCGTCGAGCTCTTCGTCGTTCGGCAGCCGGTTGCGGGGGTAGCTCATGCCGGTGTCTTCCCAGAACTCGCCCGGGTTGGAGACTTTCAGGCGGAAGTACTTGCGCGTGTACAGCTCCCCGAACACCTTGCGGTTCAGCGCGGGGCCGGTGTCGCCGCCGTCCTCGTCCCCATCGATCGTGTGGCACTGGGCGCAGCGGAACTTCTTCAGCACCGGAGCGATGTCGAACTCGGCGCCCGCCTCAGGCGCGGTATCGGCCGGTTGTTCGGCCTCCGTCTCATGTTCCACGTGCTCGCGGTTCAGCGCCGCAGCGGTCAGCCCGCCGATGCCGAGCAGCACGAGCAGCGCGATCGCGATCTCGGGGATGCGTCGCCGCGGCGCGCGTTCCTTGCCGCGCGCGATGAAGGGCAGGCCGAACATGAGGCCGACCAGCAAGCCGGGCAGCAGCCCGCCGATCAGGAAGGTCATGCCGTCCACGCGGTGCAGCAACTGATTCACCCACAGGAAGAACCACTCGGGTTGCGCGTCCGGAGAGCCGGGCCCGCCCAGGTCCGCCTTGGGGCCGATCTCCGGCGGAAGGGCCACGGCGAAGACCGCGAGCAATGTCACCACTACGCCCGCCCAGACGGTGTCCCGTAGGATTGCGCGCGGCCAGGCCGGTGCCGTGTCGTCGCTCGCGTCCGTATGGGCGCGCGCGGGACCGGCGCGCCGCCAAAGCCACAGGAAGGCGAGCACGAGCCCGACCAATGCCACCGGGAGCATCTGCGTGTGGATCGCGTACAGCCGCACGAGCGTTACGCTCGAGATCACCTCGCCGCCGAGCAGCAACGCGCTTGCGGCGCCGCCGACCACGGGCGTTGACGAGGCCACGCCGTCCGCTACGACTATGCCCGCGAGCGCGCGCTCGTCCCCACGCAGCAGGTAGCCCGTGTAGGCGAAGCCGAGCAGCACCAGGAAGATGCCGCAACCGACGACCCACAGCGCGCGGCGCGGCGCCTTGTAGGCGCCGTTCCAGAAGACGCGGATGCCATGCAGCGCGGCCAGCACCAACGCGAAGTTGCCGGCCCAGAAGTGCAGTCCGCGCAAGAAGCCGCCGAGCGTGACGTTCGAGCTGATGTTCACGATCGACGGCTGCGCCGCCTCGAAGGTGGGGGCGTAGTTGAAGGCGAGCAAGATCCCCGTCACGAGTCCGCCCACGGCGATCACCAGCGCCAACAGCCCCAGCGTCGGCAGCGGGTCCCAGCGGTCCGGGACGACGAACGCGTACTTGGTGTGCGCCATCGTCAGACCCTGACCTCGACGCGCCCCTTGGTCACGCGCGTCTCCAGCCTGTCCAGCGGCCTCGAGGGCGGGCCCACGACCACCTCTCCCGTGCTGCTGAAGATCCCTCCGTGGCACGGGCACTTGAACTGGTCGGTCTTGTCCGCGTAGCGCACGCGGCAACCGGCGTGGGTGCACTTCGCGCTGAGCGCCAGCACGTCTTGGCCCGTGCGGATCAGGTAGATGGGAACCTCGCGCTTCTCCCACCCGACGGCAACCTCGTAGGTCACGCGCTGGGGCTGCGCCTCCTCGAGCGTGGACAACGTGCCGACGGGCGTCCAGCGCGCCCGTTTCGAGCGCAGCGCGGGGTCGAGCATCGTCGCTGCCGCGGGAATCCCGAACACGGCGCTGATGGCGGCGCCGATGGCGGCGACCGCCTTGCGTGCAAAAGTGCGCCGATCGACTTGTTCCGTCATCTTTCGATCCCTCCGGGCCGCCGACACCATGGGCTGACGCTTCCTCGGACGAGGTTACGGCCCGGCGCGATCCATCATGCGGGTTCGTCCCGGCTGAGGCAAGCGGGGGACCAAACGCGCGCCGCAGCGGCAGGTGCACCGCCGGTCAGGCGTCGATGTCGATTCGTCCCGCGGGGCCGTCCGTCGCGTGCCCGATGACGTGCGGCCCAGCGCCGTGCTTCTGCACGATCTCCGACGCCCGCCCGACGTCTGCGGGGTCCAGCACGATGCAGAACCCGATGCCCATGTTGAAGACGCGGAACATCTCCTCACGGCTCACGTCCCCGGCGCGCTGGATCAAGCCGAAGACAGGCGGCGGCGGAGGCAGCGAGTCGATCTTGAAGCCGACGGGCGCGGCCACGCGCGTGAGGTTCCGCAGCCCGTCGCCCGTGATGTGCACCAGCGCCTTGCAGTCGATGCCCGCCTCGAGCAACGCCAGGATCTCCGCCACGTAGATGCGGGTGGGCTGGAGCAGCTCCTCGCCCACGGTGCGGCCCAGCTCGTCCAGGTGCGTGTCGAGGCCGTAGCCCCCGTGTTCCGGGTCCAGCAACGCCCGCCGCGCGAGCGTGTAGCCGTTGCTGTGCAGGCCGCTGCTGCGCAGGCCGACGATCACGTCGCCCGGCCGCACGTGCTTGCCTGTATTGATGCGGTCCATCCGCACCGTGCCTACGGCCGTGCCGACGAGATCGAGCCCGCTGCCTGGCCGGGCACCCTTGATGATCTCCGGCAGCTGGGCCGTCTCGCCACCCGGGATGGAGATGCGCGCCTGGCGCGCCCCTTCCAGCAGGCCCTTGGCGATCTGCTCGAGCACGCCGGTGCCGAGCGATTCGATGCCCACGTAGTCCACCATGCACAGCGGCTCGGCGCCGAGGCAGATCAGGTCGTTGACGTTCATCGCCACGCAGTCGATGCCGACCGTGTCGTAGCGCCCCATACCCTCGGCAACGAGCAGCTTGGAGCCGACGCCGTCCGTGCAGAGCGCCAGCGCGAGCTCGTCCGTGAGCCGCACCGCGCTGGCGAAGTAGCCGTTTTCGCCCAGCGGCTGCCCCGGGCCGGAGCGCAGGGACGCCGTCGCCGCCAGAACGCGCGCGAGGGATCCGACTTCCTTGGCCGCGGCGTCGGTGTCAACGCCCACCCGGCTGTAGCTGAGACCGCTCATGTGTTGCTAGCTCGAGAAAAACTGGCGGCAGCGCATAGGAATCGAACCTACCTGCCGAGTGCAACCCGACACGCCGGATTTGAAGTCCGTGGAGGGCACCAGCCCTTCAACCGCTGCCGCATGGATGCGCGTGATTCTAGCAGAGCGCTTTCCGGCTCCCCGCATCGCGGTCGATGAAACCTCGTTATGGGGGCATTGAACCGCCTCGCGTCCGTACCGTTTCCCATGCACATGCACCGGCTACTCTCGTGCCCCGCTCTTGTGTTGCTCGCGGCTTGTGGCCGGGAGCCGGTTCGCGGGACGCAGATGCACGCGGATGCGCTGCCCGTCGCCCGCGCGCCTGAATCCGCAGTGGCCGCAGTGGTGCCGACCGGACCCCAGACCGCAAAGCAGCTGCGCTTCGCACTCACCGACGCCGCGGGCTTCAGCAAGATGCCCAAGCCCAGAGCGGGGGACTGGTTGGCCAGCTTCAAGGAGCCGGGCCAGTCGTTTGCCGAGTATCTGCGCAGCCGTCCGGTGCGGGCGCGGCCGGGGCAGGACGTGCTCGCGTTTCAGCCGGTCGGCGGCTTCTGTGAGACACAGCGCGCCGTCGTCCAAGCCACGATCGAGTTCGCGGGCGTCTGGTTCGACCTGAAGACGCGCACGCTCGAGGCTTTACCGCTGCCGGGGGCCGACTGGAGTCGGCAACGGAGCTTCTCCTGGGTGGACGAACCGGTAACCCAGTACCTGACGGACTGGTTCCTGGACAACGCGCTCCCTCCGCAACGGCCCGACGACGCCGTCTGCCTCGTGGGTGTGACGGCCGGCGATTTGTATCCGGAGCCCGGCTGGAACTACGTCTTCGGCCAGGCGTCCTTGCACAGGCGCGTGGGGATCTACTCCGTCGCGCGCTTCTTCGCGAAGTTCTGGGGACGGGAGGAGACGCCGGCCACGCGCCTGCAGGCGCTCCGGCGCAGCTTCAAGCTCGTCGTGCACGAGACCGGCCACACCTTCGGCGTCGAGCACTGCATCGAGTACGAGTGCACGATGAACGGGAGCAATTCGCTGGAGGAGTCCGACCGGGGTCCGCTGCACCTTTGCCCGCCTTGCCTGCGCAAGTTGCACGTCAACCGCGGCTTTGACGTGCTAGAGCGCTACCGCGGCCTCCTCGCACTCTACCGCAAGCACGGCCTCGAGCACGAGGCGCGCTGGACGCTCGAGCGCATGCAGCGTATCGCCACCGTGCCCTAGTCGAACGGGCTGCGCAGGGTCGCACGCAGCTTCGGCTTGTCGAGCGAGCCTTCCACCTTGAGCGTCGTCGGCAGCGTGATGCCGCTGCGCGGTTCGATGGGCCGCACGGCGAAATCGACGGTCCCGTCCAGCCGCACGGTTCCGGACACGCGCAAGTCGAGCGGGCGGCCGCGGATGATGAAGGGCTCGGGCCGCACGACGCCGCCCTCGATGCGGAACTGCACGCCCAGGTCGTCGAAGCGCATGAGCTCTTTGCGCTGTGCGCGCCTCAGGAAGGGCGCCATGGCCCCGAGAAGTGTCGAGTCGCCGACCACGACGTTGCGCAAATAGAGCGTGCCGTGTCCCTCGAGGGTCTCGATCAGATCCTGTGATCCGAACCCCACCGCGGAGACGAAGATCGGTCCGCTCAAGGTGCCCTTCGTGCCGGCGCCGTCCCCGCCGAGCGGCGCCCGGAAGAAGGGCACGACGTAGCTGAGCACGTTCGCGAGCCTGGGAGTGACGCGCAGGTCGTCGAGGCGCACGTCCGCTTCCCAGGCGGGGCGCTCCCGGCTCAAGTCCACTTCGCCCGTCCCGGTCACGATGCCGTCCGCGTAGCGCACCTTCAGGCTGGTCACGTCGAACTTGAGGTTCTGGCCGCGGAACTCGATACGGCCGTCGGTCCATTGCCCGGTGGCCTTGGCCTTTACGGTACGGAAACTCGCGTTGCCCACTCCGCCCACGCGGCGCAGGTCGCGCAACGGAACCGACGAGACGCGGTCCTCCAACCGCGCGCGCACGTGCTCGAAGTGCATGCCGTCGATCGTGACCGTCCTTGCCGTGAGCTGCGTCTCCACGTCGAGCGTCTTCTCGTCGAGGGTCTCTTCGTCGCGTTGCCCGCGCAGCTCCCCGAGCACCGTGTACACGAGCTCCAGCTTCTCTGCGGAGCGGCCGCCCGTAGAGGCGCGGGCGGCGTTCGTCGTAACGCTCCCGTCGATGTCCGTGATGTCTGGGCCCCGCTTCTCGAACGAGAGCAAGTAGCGCACGGTGGCGTTGTGGAGCTCGGTCTTCGTCTCGGGAGCCGTGAGCCGCACCGCCTTGGCGGTCCCGTTGATCCGGTAGCGGCCCTCCGCCAGGTCCAGGGCGTCCGCGAGGTTCAGCGGACCCGACAAACGGCCCGCGGTGGTCACGCGGCCTTCCCAGTTGAGGCCTCCCAGGCGTTCCCCAATGCGGCCGAACTCTCCTTCGGCCTTGAAATTCAGCATGACGAACGCCGGCTTGCGTTCGTGCCTCAGGCCGCTCACCTCACCGTTGAGGTCCAATCGGCCTTCCTCCACTTGCACCGAGAGATCGTCGATCACGAGCCGGTCCCCGTCCGCGAGCAGCGTGGCGACGATGTCGGCGTGCGCCTGACGCGAGGTGAGCGTGCGGCCCGCCACCGGCAACACCAGGCCGGTGACGTCGAGGCCGCCCTTCAGCGTGCTTTGCTCGCCGTGCTCGTACAGACCCTCGTAGTGCAAGTGGCCGCGCACTTTGGGCAAGGCGCGCGACCGGATGCGTGCGACCAGCGCCGCGGCGTCCACGTCGACGGTGCCGGTCGCTTCGAAAGCGCCGCGGCCGTGCGGGCCGGGGAGCAGCACGCTGCCCGTGTCGATGACGGCTTCCAGATTCAAGGCGGCCGAGCGGACGCTCGTGCCGTCCAGCTTCCAACGGCGGCCGGACCCCGCGGCGTGCAACTCGACGACCAACGGATCCTGCGCGAGCCCGTCCCCGCGGATGCGGGCAGTGAGGCCCTCGGACCGCAGCGTTCCGTCCGCCGTCCACCCGGCGTCCTTGCGCTCGACCTTCAGCTCCTCCAGCGTCAACGTGCCCCCGATCTCGTGGTCGTCGCGTAGGAAGGCGAGCAGGCCCTGGCCGCGCACCGCCGCCAGATCGCGCACGGTGCCTTCGAGCACGGCTTGCAGGTTGCCGTCGGGGTCCCGGCGCAGCTTCCTCACGCCGAGCGTGAAGTGATCGCCTGTGAGCGTGCCTCCACCCGACCATGTTCCCTCGCTCAACGTCGCCTGCCCGTCGAAGGAAAGGCGGTCCTGCACCATCCGCTCGTTCCAGGGCGCGGGGACGTCGAGCACGAGACGCGCCCCGTGCAAGGTCGCGCTGCCGTCGAGCTCGACGCTGCCCGCTTTGGTGGAGAACCCGAGGTCGAGTTCCAGCTCGCCTTCCGCTTCCTTGATGCGTGGCATCTCCAACCGCTGGCGGAAGGCCTTGAGGAAGCGGGGCAGTAGCCGGCTGCGCCCGGACAGCTTGCCGACCAGCTCCTGAAGCTCTCCCGCGCGGAAGTGCGCGACGAAGTCTTCGGCCTTCAGCTCGCCGAGCGCGCCCCGCAACTCGCAGCGCTGGAGCGCGGGGTCCCACGAGCCCTCCAGCCGCACGTCGCTCTGCGGTACAAGTAAGCGTTTGCCGCCTGGCCGTTTCCGCACCGCGAAGTCGCGCAACTCGCCGTCGAGCTCGAAGCTCCACGGATCTTGTGCCGTGCGGGACAGGGTGAACTCGTGAAGGACGAGCTCGCCGACGTAGTACCCGAGGCCGCGCGGGAGGCGCAGAGGCTCGAGCTGCCGCGTGAGGTAGTCCAGGTCCGCGAACGCGCTGCCCGTCAGCAGCAGTTTTCCGCGCTGCGTTTGCTCCGCCCGCAGCGTGAAGTCGAGCTTGTTGTTGTCGGACCCGGCATTGACGTCGGCGCTCAAGTCGCCCGTGTCGCTGCGTTGCAGCTCGAACCTGCCC
>JAPUHK010000295.1 GCA_027297745.1 Planctomycetota bacterium
CCACGACCCGCTCGACGGGGACGGCAACGTCTACGAGGTGCTGGACGGGCACGGCAACCCGCTGATCTACATCGACAAGAACAACTACGGGAAGTCGTTCGTCTACATCATGGACGACGAGCGCGAAGTGACCGTCACAGCGGTCAAGAAGGAGGACGGCACGTACTACAACCCGCGCACGTTCCAGATCATCTCGCTCGGAGTGAACGGCGAGCAGGAACAGCCCGGCGACGACACGCGCGACGACATGGCCAACTTCGCGGTGGCGGGGGAGTAGCTTGCGGCGCAAGAACCACGGTTTCACGCTTATCGAGCTGCTGGTCGTCATCAGCATCGTCGGTTTCTTGATGAGCCTGGGGGTCTCCTTCCTCGCCTCGGCCGGGCGGGGGAACATGCTGATCCAGACCAGCAACCAGATGGCCAGCTTGTGCGCGTCAGCGCGCAACGCGTCGGTGGGCAACGACCGGGCCTTCGTCGTGCTCGAGGGCCTGCAGAAGGGGGGCGTGCTCCTGCGGGATTTCCGCTTCCACCAGGTCTTCAACTGGAACTGCGAGGACCTGTCGCGTGCCTCCGAGGACGTGCTCATGCTGAGCGGCGTCGCGATGGGGGAGGGGGACAGCCCCAGCGGCGAAGGCCGCCATGTCACCTTCAACGGCGGCGCCACGCTGAACCTGGGCAACTACTCCTGGCTGCAGATGAAAGACGGCATCGACCTGAAGGTCCGCCTGCGTCCGGAGAAGGCCGCCGGCTCCGGCGGCATCACGCTGTTCAACAAGCGCGGCTCGTACCAGGTACGCCTGCGCCGGGGGAGCGAGGGCGGCTACGACGTCGAAGTCGAGGTGAAGCTCGAGCAGGTGCGCCCCGGGGGCGCCGCGGGCCAGACACAGTCCGCGACGCTCGTCACGGGCTTCCGTGACGCCGCGGAGATTCCCGAGTGGCGGCAGCCCCTGCACCCCGGCCGCTGGTACGACCTGCGCATCTCCTACGACCGCAACGAGTTGAGCATCTTCGTGGACGGGCGCGTGCGTGGCCAGCGCACGGATCTCAACTGGCCGCTCAACCTCGAGGATACGCCGCTGCTGATCGGCGAGGGCTACGTCGGCGGCTTCGACAGCCTCGTGATCAGCGGCATCTTCGAGGAGGACGACGACCGCTTCGAGAGCCACCCGACCGTCGACTGGGTTGACGCCGACGGCAAGCCCAAGGGCGGGCTCTACCGCATTCACTATCGCAGTCGGCGCCTGGATCCGCGCCACCATCAGGGAGCCGTGACGGTCCGCTTCCGGCTGGAAGGGGAGCGCGGCGCTTCGCGCACGATCCGCATCGCGCTCAGCGGCGAGCTCTTCATAGAGAGGGTGGGACGATGAGAGTCCGCCGCACCGGCGCCGAGCGCGCTTTCACCCTGCTCGAGGTGCTGATCGCCATGAGCATGTTCACGGTGGTGGGCTTCGCCGTCGTGGTGCTCATGAAGGCCGGCGTCGACATGTGGATCGGCGGCAACACCAGCTCGCAACAGGAGGACCGGCTCGAGCAGAGCCTCCCGCGCCTGGAAGAGGACGCGCGTATGGTCTCCGTCCCCGCGCAGGCCGACCTGATCCCGTTCGACCCGCAAAACCCCGATCCGAAGGAGGAGCCGTCTCCGCTGCCGGCCATCAACCGCATGGTCAGCGGCGTGCACCTGTACAAGATCGGGGAGCGCACGGTGCCCTCGCGTTATTGGGCCTTCGTGCGCGAGATCGGCCCGACCGAGCTCGACGCCTATGTGCGCCGGGCGGGCACGAGCGCGGAAGCCGACGCTTACATCGACGGCAAGAACGACGAGCAGGAGTTCAAGGAGAAGAAGCACAAGGCCACGGGCGGCTTGATGGAAGTACTGTGGATCTACCTGCCGGACGAGGACCGGGTGGGCGTGGGTAACTTGTGCCGCGCCTTCCGCAGTCCGATCGGCGGCAAGGACACGCTCCTGGAGCCCAAGAACCACGCGGATCTGGAGGTCGTGCGTGCCAAGATCGCGCCCGAGCCGATCATGTCGAACGTCCTCTACTTCGACATCTGGTTCTGGACCGAGTTCACGACGAGCTGGGAGTGGACGCCCAGCGAGCCGTCGGTGGTGCAGCGCCCCAAGGCGGGCCAGGACGGGAAGGTGCGCGTGTTCGCCAGCGGCCCTTCCTACACGTGGGATTCCACCCGCGCGTTGCTGCCCAAGAAGGAGTTCAAGCTGGCCCGGGGGCCCGAATCGATCGGCTTCACGTCGGACGACATCTGGCCCCGCAAGGTGCGCGTGCGCGTGGCAGTGGTCGAGGAGCACACGGAGCTGGCCAAGGGCATCGGCGAGGGGGAACGCGAGTTCACTGTCGTGTCCACCGACTTCGCCGTCGGGCGCGGCGACATCAGCGGGCACTACTTCAAGATCGGCGACGAGTGGATCCGTGTTTCCGGCCGCGACGTGCGCCGGGGGGACCGCTTCCTCGTCCTGGACCGGGGCGCGCTGGGCACCAACGCCGTGGCCCATGGCCGCGACAATGCGGTGCACTACGGGCGCATGATGGACTTTGTGCTGTCCATCCCGTCCTTCCGCGATGACAACAACCGCGACTGACGTTTTGCGTGCCGGCCCCTTCCGGCGGCCGCGCGTGGGCCGTGGTATAAGGACTGGAACCGCCCCGCCGGGCGGATGGGCCCCGAAGGGAGTTCCGATGACGCCTCGCACCAAGGATCACGCTTCCGGATTCACGCTGCTTGAGATCATGATCGCGATGAGCGTGCTGGTCGTGGGCGCGACCGCCATCCTCAGCATCTTCGTCGGCGCGCTCCACTTCCAGACCCAGCGCATCGAGAACAACCGCGTCGCCGAGCTGCGCCAGTACGCGCGGCAGCACGCCCAGCTGCTCCTGGACAATTACGATCCATCGCAGACCAAGAAGCAGGAGCGCCTGCCGCCCGGCCTGCTGGTCGACCTCACCGATCCCAACAGCGCAGCGATCCGGCGCGACCCCATCCTGCGCGATCTCGCCGAGCGTTTTCGTGGCTACAAGTACCAGATCACCTTCGAGTCCAATCCGCTCGGGGAGGGCGTCATCGCCGACATCCGGCTCTGGCGCCTGAGCGGCCAGGAGGACACGTCGCAGGAGTGGGTCAAGGAGTTCCTCAACCGTTCCCACACGCCGTGGAGCGAGTTCGACTACAGCCCGTCCAGGGAAGCGCTGGAGACCGACAGGGCGACGAAGAAGAAGAAGGTCAGCGGCGGTTGAGGGCCGCCGGGGAGATGTCATGATGTTGCGCGCCCTCTTGTGGACCGCCGCTCTGGCGGCCCTGATTGGACTTGTGCCCGTCGCGACCGCCGCCGAGGGCGGTCCCACGATCATCATTCTGAAGAGCGGCGACAAGATCTTCGGCCGTGTGCTCGACGAAGAGTGCACCGACCAGCTGCTCGTGGTCAGCGACCTGCGCACCCGCGCCAAGCGCTCGATCCCGTGGGACAAGGTCAAAGCGCACATCGCACACAAGCACCGCGTGCGGCTCGGGTTCGAGGCGGGCGAGACCAAGGACCAGCTGCACGTCGCCGGCGTCAAGATCGTCAACCGCGCGGGCAACGTCTTCGTGGGTGTGCTCCTGAACGCCAAGAGCGCCGAGCAGGAGGGCTTCTACCGGCTCAAGACCGCCGACGGCGAGCGCAAGATTCCGACGCGCGACGTGCGGCAGGGGCCCGATCCGGAGCAAGTGCCCTCCTTGCAGGTGTACACGCCGAAGGAGCTCTACGAGCTGAAGATCAAGGTGGCGCCGCCCGCGTCCCCGCAAGATCATCACCGCCTCGCGGACTTCTGCATGCTGATCGGAGCCTGGCCGGAGGCCAAGCACCACTTCGAGAAGGTCCTGGCGTCGCCCGACAGCAAGTTCAACCCCGAGGCCGTACGACGCGCGCTCGCGCGCGTCGACAAGCTCTTGTCGCAGCAGGACGCGCTCAACGCGCTGAGGGCGGTCAAGCGCGAGATCGTCTTCAACCACTTCGCCAAGGCTGCGGAGCGGCTGGCGCTGTTCCGTGCCAAGTACGACGATCCCGATCTGCTCAAGGAGGCCGACAAGCTCGATCAGGCGCGCGAGACGGCGCGCGTCGACTACTACACGAAGAAGGTCGCGGCCAAGGTGCGCGACACCGTGAAATCCATGCTGGACAAGAGGGTCAAGGAGAAGACTCGGGAAGAGTGGGCGCTCAGCGAGGCGCAGAAGTTCGCGGGCGGCGAGAGCAGCGACCAGGAGTCGGTCAGCTACAAAGCGCTCGCGAAGATAGCAGAGGATCTTCAGCTGAAGACCGATGAGGTGCTCACATACTGGGAACGGCGTCCGCGCCGCGGCGTGCACACC
>JAPUHK010000296.1 GCA_027297745.1 Planctomycetota bacterium
GAAGCTCATCGGCGGCCACGACTGGTACGCGGCGGGCGCGGCGCACCTGCTGGCCAACCAAAGGGACGGCGGCGAGTGGCGCGACCCGGAGGCCAAGCTGCTCGGCACCTGCTTCGCGCTGCTGTTCCTGAAACGCAGCACGCGGGCGGTGCTGACGCCGCCCGACCGCGTCACGACGCCCCCTGCAGCGGGTTGACCTCAGCATGCCTCCGGCCGTCTGATAGAGGAAGCGGTTCTGCATGAATGCCAAGGTTGTGCGCATCGCCTTACTCGCGGCCGCCGCAGGCGCGGGATTGACGTTCGTGCTCGTGGAGGGCGGCGACCGGGAATCGCGGCGCCCCGAGCGCGCGGCGGTCGACCTGCAGCGACGGGTCGAAGCCGCGGAAGCCGAGCGGGCCCAGGCGCGCGCCGAGCTCGCGCGTCTGCGCCGTGCACGCGACCCCCAGGCCGATTCACGGTCGGCAACGGAGAGGGCCGCTGAGTGGGCGCGGGGGCAAGTTATCAAGTTGGCGGCCACCGAGCGTGACGACGAAGTGCGCGCCGTCCTGCACGCCGCGCTGCTGGCCTACAGCCCGCCCGTCACCGGCGCGCTCGTGATCGGAGTGGACAGCGCGGGCGATGGAGAGAAGGCGGGCCTGCGCGTCGGCGACATCATCACGCGCTACGGGGGCCGCGCCGTGCGCGACCACCACGACCTGTGGGACGAGTTCCAGGCGCGCCAGCTGGAGACGCATCCCATCGCCGTAGCCCTTTTGCGGGACGGCCGCGAGTTAACGCTCCCGGTTGCACCTGGGTGGCTCGGGCTGACCATGCGCACGCTCGAGACGCGCTAGCTCTAAGGGCTGAGCGCGACCCTGTGGCACAAGGCGCTGGCCGCTGTCCAGCGTCCCGTCTTGACGCGCCGCGGCCGCTCACGTTACTGTCGCGCACGAACAACTGAAGGAGGATTCGATGGACGACGGACTTCGCCAGAAGATTCATATCGTTTGGGCATCGGTCTTCTTGTGCGCGATATTCGTATGGGGAGTGTCCATGATGATAACAACCGACGGGGCACCCCCGATGGTCGGCGAATTCTTGCTGGTCGGATTCATCCTGGGCGTGGTCAACGTGCCGCTCTTGCTCTCCCAGCCAGGCAACGGTCCTGCCCTGCTTGCCGGAGGTCGAATTCTCCTTTGGCTCCAAGTGGCCTGCATTGTCGGCGCAGGTGTGATCCCGTTGGTCAGTGGCTAAGGAGCGGGAGCGGCTCGAGGCGACCCGGCTGTCCCGCGCCGCTATGCCCGGCAGGCGCGCGCGGTGAGGAAGACCGCGACGAAGAGCAGCAGCGCGCCCGCGGGGGAACGCCTGTCATCCCCCGGGAATAGGTCGCGACCCGGTTACATCCGTGAGGTGTGGGGCGCCGCCCGAGTGCTTTTGCGGAGGCGGCCGCGTTGCGCGCGGCGCCGACGATGTTCGTCACCAGGATGCCGCGCGTGCCGTCCTGCGCCTTGTACTCTCTCGTATGGGTGCCCTCGAGTAGCTTCCGGTAGTCAGTCCGGGAGCCCCCAGAGTTGCCACGCCGCCCAGAAGTGCGGGTGTGTCCACTTCGCGTGGCCCTTGATGAACTCCTGGGCCTCACGAAGCGCGCCCGCGGCGGACCGGCCCTTCTTCCAGACCGCGTAGAACTTCACCATGAGCGCGCTTGTCGCCTTGTCGTCGACCTCCCACAGGCTCACGACGACGCGTGGGGCGCCCGCAAACATGAATGCCCGCGTGAACCCGACGACACCTTCGGCCTTGTACACCTTGCCGCGCCCGGTTTCGCACGCACTGAGAACGACCAAGTCGGCCGGGATTTCCATGCGGTAGACCTCGAGCACCGTGAGAAGCCCGTCGTCGTCGCCTCCCTTGGTCACGGCCAGCGCCGAGAGACGCGGATGCTCCGCGTTCAGGATCCCGTGGCAGGCGAAATGCACGGCGCGCCATTGCTTTTCCTTCTGGAGCGTGTCGCGCAACATCTCTTCGGTGGCGTCCTCGCCGAGGAGCGTGACCGTGCCGACGGTCTTGGCCTCGGCACGGGTCGCGGGAAGCGGCTGCAGCTTCATGCGTCCCACCCTGCGCAACCCGCCGGTCCCGTCCGTCTCGGTGTAGTCGGGATCCCCCAACGCGAGCACTTTGACGCCCCGTTCGGCCGCGTGCTCTCGCAGGTGCAGGTAGGTGGTTCCGGACGGCAGATAGGCCACGTCCTTGCCGGGGAATAGCAGCGCGGCCGGCACATACGCGAGCGCACCTTGCGGTGAGAGCAGGACACGTCGGACCGACGCGGGCAGTTTGAGCGGCGCGGCAACCTCGTCGCGCAACGCGGCCAGCGACTCGGCGTACGCAGCCTCGCGGTCGTGAACCTCGAGCGCGGCGCACGCGGCCTCGATCTCCTTCCCCGCGGAAAGCGGCACGACGCGCGCACCGTGCTTCATCACGACGAGCGCAAGCGAACGGCGGTATATGCCGTACACGACGAGCGCATCGTCCGCGCGCAGCGCCGCCTGGATCTCGGCCAGCGGTTTCACGGTGGGATAGAGGACGTTGGCGGCGCGCTTCGCCTCGCGGCGGATACGGTTTTGCGCGTCGAAAAGTTCGGCGCGGGCCGCGGCGAGTTCCTTGCGTGCCGCCCTCGCCCGCTTGAGCTTGCCCGATGCGAGGGCGGCGCGGCTGCGCTCCTCCGCCGCCGCCACGCCCTTCTCCGCCTTCGCCTCGACGATCCGCAGGTCTTCCGCGATGACGACTCCGCGCAGGCTGTCGCGGCCGCCGAGCGCCTCGAGCAACGAGCCCGCCCGGCCGCTCTCGAGGAACATGGAGGCGGCGGCGGCGTCCCGGCGCTCGAGCGCGGCAGCCGAACCGACCTCGAACACATCACCATAGGCGCTGCGAGCCGACGCGCCTTCCTCGTCGCTGAGACCGCGGACCAGATCCGGCAAGCTCTCGAGTGCGCGCCGCGCCAGCGCCAGGGCCTGATCCGGGCTGCCGCCGTGGAGCCGGGCCCAGGCCTGCGACGTGAGGCTGTTGACCAGCACTCGCTGCGCGCCGATCTCTTCCGCAACCCTCGCGCTCTCCTCGAACATCTCGAAGGCCTTCTTCGGGCGGCCGAGCTTATAGTGCATCTCTGCGGCGCCCGACAGCGCGCTCGCCTTGCCCTCGAGATTTCCGAGCTGTTCGTAATTCTTGATCCCCTGCTCCAGGGACCGCAGTGCCTTCTTGTACTTCTTCAGGGAGGCGTACGTGACGCCGAGGTTGTAGAGGACGCGCGCTTCCGCTGCCGGATCCCGACTGCGCCGGTGGAAGGCCAGCGCCTTCTCCAGGTCCCTCACGGCGTCTTCGTGGCGGCCACGGCCGGAAAGGACCGCGGCGAGAACCCCGGCGACCTGTGCGGCATCGCCATGGTTGCCGATTCTCTCGTAGATGGCCCGCGCCTCGCGCAGCAGCTTCTCGCCCTTCTCGTCCTGGCCAATGGTCCAGTACAGGGCCCCACGCGCCGCCAGCACTGACGCCTCGCCCTTGGGCGCACCGACCTTGCGGTAGAGATCGCGAGCCGTCTCGTAGTGCGCGAGCGCGAGGTCGGTGCGGCCCATGCGCTCGCGGGCGCCGCCCAGGTCGCTGTGCGCGATCGCCATCGTTTTCTTGTCGCCGACGCGTTGAAGCATCTCGAGTGCACGCTGGAACTCGACGATCGCCTGGTCGTAGTCGGCAAGGTCGACGTAGACCTTGGCGAGCGCCGAGCGGCACTGGGCGGCGCGGTGGAAGTCCTGCCGGCGGGTAAACGCCGTGCTCAACGCCTTGAACTTGCCGACCGCGCCACGGATGTCGCCGAGTTTGGCCTCGATGCCGGCGAGGTTCACGAGTGCAATGGCCGCCGCGGGATCCCGCAGCTGGCTCAGCAGCGTGTACCCCTCCTCGTACAGGCGCTTCGCGCGCTGGAGGTCGCCGCGTAGCAGATGCGCGCTCCCGAGCTCGACGCGAATCTTCGCCATGTGCACTTCGTCGCCTATCGCGTCAAAGACCTTGCGCGCCTCCTCGCCGGTGCTGATCGCGCCGTCGTAGTCCGCGCGCGTCGCGAGGATGTTGACCAGGTTGAGCTGGATCATCGCCGCGAACTTCTTCATGCCGGCCTGTCTCGCGGCGGCCAGCGCCCCCTGAAGGTGCTTCAACGCGAGGTCGTAGTCGCCACGCTTCCGGTAGCAGATGCCGATCGCGTTGCGCGCGTACACCACGCCCGTCACGTGGCCTCGTTTCGTGCTCACCTCGAGCTGCGCCTCCGCGCACGCCAGCGCCGCCTTGATATCCCCGGTCGCGAGCGCCTGGCCCCCCGCACCGTTGAAGGCCTGTTCAGCCAAGCTCAACCAGCCCAGGCGTTTCGCGATGTCGCCCGCTCGGCGCCACGACGCGACGGCCTTCACGAAGTCCTGCGCATCCGTGTAGCCCCACCCGCGCTGGTAATGGACGAACGCGGACGTGACGTCGTTGCGGTCGGCTGCCACCTTGGCGAGCGCGGCCAGTTGTTCCGCCGGGCTTTTCTTCTGGTCGTACGCGCGGCGATACGCCGCGAGCGCGGCCCGGGCGCCAGGCTCGTCCTTGCGCTTGCTCGCGCCCGCGACATACGCAGGCAGTTTCTTCGTATCGGGCCGCGGCGCCGCCTTGGCAAAAGCCCTTGCCGCGTCGAGTTCGCCGCGCCGGGAAAGTTCGTCGGCCACGCGCCAGGGATCCGGCTGATCGGCGGCCGCCAGCGCCTTGAGCGGTTGCTTTGCTTTGAAGGCCTCCAGCACTCTGTCTGCGGCGTCCGTCACCGTGTCCGCCTGGAGGACACACGCTAGGCAGAGGACAGCCCATAGCGTTCTCGCGAGCTTCATGGTTCCTCCCCGCGAGGCCACGGTAGCAAATCGGAGCGGGGCAAGACGCGCACAACGTGGCCCAAGCGACGGGGCGGTGCGAGAGGGATAGGGGGTTCTATCGAGCGGTGGTGGAGGTGTTGGCGGCTGAGGGGAGTGACGGGACCTCGGGAA
>JAPUHK010000297.1 GCA_027297745.1 Planctomycetota bacterium
GGGCCAGGGTCATCAGCCGGCGCTTCTGCACGGCCGTGACGGGCATGACGCTGAGCCGCGGCATGCGCACCAGTGCGAAGTCCGCGAAGGAGCGGTCCGCCTTCACCGCCGCCAGAGTCACCGGGGCCGGAAGGGCCTTGCCGGCCTTGAGGTCGACCACGGCCAGCTTGGGATCGTCCTTCTCGGGGTCGGGATGCGGCGCGCGCAGCACGGTGGCGGTCCCGATCAGCGCCCTTTGCTTGCCGGTGTGGTAGATGAGCACCTCGTCGCCCTTCTTCATCTGCCGCAGGTGTTTGAGCGCCAGGGCGTTCTTGATGCCGTCCCAGCGCGTCCGGCCGTCGCGGACGAGGTCGTCGAAGGAGTAGTCGTCCGGTTCGGTCTTGACCAGCCAACAAGCCATGGCCACCATCCTATCCGTGCCGCTGTGCGAGCATAGGTTAGGGTGGCACGCCTGCCGATAGAGGTTGCATAGGCCCCTCACGCATGAAACGTGCTCTAGTGACCGGCGGCGCCGGCTTCATCGGCTCCCACCTCGTCGACCGGCTCGTCCGGGAGGGCGTGGAGACCGTCGTGCTCGACGACTTCTCGACGGGCCGCCGCGAAAACCTCGCGGACGCCGGTGGCAAGATCGAGTTGCACAAGGCCGACCTGCGGGACGCGGCGGCGGTACGCGAGGCGCTGCGCGGATGCGAGGCCGTCTTCCACCAGGGCGCGCTGCCGTCCGTGGCGCGCTCGATGAAGGACCCCTTGGCCACGACGCAGGTCAACGTGCACGGAACGCTCAACGTACTGCAGGCGGCGGCGGCGGAGCCCGCCTGCCGCAAGGTCGTCTTCGCCAGCTCTTCGTCCGTCTACGGCGACACGGCGGTGCTGCCCAAGGTGGAGACCATGCCTATGTCCCCGCGCTCCCCGTACGCGGCGTCGAAGGCCGCGGGCGAGGCCTATTGCGTGGCCTTCGGCCACAGCTTCGACCTGAGCACGGTGTGCCTGCGCTATTTCAACGTCTTCGGCCCCAGGCAGTCGGCCCAAAACCAGTACGCGGCCGTGATTCCGATCTTCATCGAGCGCGCGTTGCGCGGCGAGCCGCCGTACATCGAGGGGGACGGCGAGCAGACGCGCGACTTCACCTTCGTCTCGGACGTCGTCGAGGCCAACCTGCTGGCAGCCCGCGCGGACACCGGCGACAGCGCGGTGCTCAACGTCGCGCCGGGAGAGCCCCACTCCATCCTGGAGCTCGCCGTCGCGATCTCCAGGGCGGTGGGGATCACGGAGCCCCCCGTGCACGTCGACCCGCGTACAGGCGACGTGCGCCATTCGCACGCGGATGCGAGCGCGGCCGGCGGCCTCATAGGCTGGGCACCCAAGGTCTCTTTCGAGGACGGCCTCGAGCGTACGATGCTCGCGGCCGGAGTGCGGAGCAACTCCTGATGCTGGTCGGAAAGATCAAGGATCGCACGGCGCGCTACGGGGTCATCGGACTCGGGTACGTCGGCCTGCCGCTGGCGGTGGAGTTCGCCCGGGCCGGGTTCAAGGTGACCGGCTTCGACGTCGACGTGCGCAAGATCGAGCTGCTCGGCGAAGGGCGCTCGTACATCGAGGACGTTCCCGGCGAGACCGTGAGCGCGCTGGTCCAGAGTGGCCACCTGACCTCCACCGTCGACTTTGACGAGTTGGCGGACATGGACGTGCTCAGCATATGCGTCCCGACGCCGCTGTCGAAGACGCGCGATCCGGACATGTCGTACATCATGGACGTGACGCACGAGATCGCCGACCGCCTGACAGAGGGTCAGCTGATCATCCTCGAGAGCACGACGTACCCCGGCACGACCCAGGAGCTCGTGCTGCCCAAGCTCGAGCGTTCCGGGCTGGAAGCGGGCAAGGACTTCCACCTGGCCTTCAGCCCGGAGCGCATCGACCCCGCGAACAAGCAGTACACGGTGCGCAACACGCCCAAGGTGGTCGGCGGCATCTCGCACAAGTGCGGGGAGCTGGCCGCCCTCTTCTACCGCCAGGCGATCGAGAACGTGGTCGAGGTCTCGAGCGCCGCCGCGGCGGAGATGGCCAAGCTGCTGGAGAACACCTTCCGCAGCGTGAACATCGGACTCGTGAACGAGGTGGCGCTGATGTGCGACCGGCTCGACCTGGACGTGTGGGAGGTGATCGACGCGGCGGCCACGAAGCCCTTCGGCTTCATGAAGTTCGTCCCGGGCCCCGGGCTGGGCGGCCACTGCATTCCGATCGACCCCTTCTACCTGGCCTGGAAGCTGCGCACGCTCAACTACCGCGCCCGTTTCATCGAGCTGGCCGGCGAGGTGAACAGCGAGATGCCGAACTACGTCGTGCGCAAGGTGACGGATGCGCTGAACGACGCCGAGCGCAGCGTGCGGGGGAGCCGCATCCTGATGCTGGGCGTGGCCTACAAGAACAACGTGAGCGACACGCGCGAGTCTCCGGCGCTCGACATCATGAGGCTGCTGGAGGAGAAGGGCGCCGACGTGGTCTACACCGACCCCTACGTGCCCTTGTTGCGCTCGCAGGGCGAGGTCCAAGAGAGCGTGCCCTTCGACCAGGCGCAGCTCGAGCAGGCGGACTGCGTCATCGTGACCTGCCGCCACAGCGCCTTCGACTTCGCGTTGGTGGGCGCTCACGCGCGGCTCGTCGTCGATACGCGCAACGCTTTCCCCAGCAACGCGCCCGCGCAGGGACCGGCGCGCATCATCCGCCTGTAGACCCGGTCGAGCTGGCCCGCGGCCGCGATCAACGGGAGGCCGGACGGGAGGGCGGCCACACAGGGCCGCCCCCTACAAGGGGATGCGCCCGCAAGCCCTTGTAGGGGCGCACCTAATGTGTGCGCCCTGACGTCCGATTCCAACTGTTGGGCCCGATACCGAGCCATCTGGCTAGCCGCTCAGCGCCTCCAGCATCTCCGCCGCCGTCACGGCTTCGGGTGCGCGCGGGAACTCCCGCTGCAGAATGTGTAGCAGGTGCGCCGCCTCCTCGTTGCGCTCCATCGCGATCAGAATGCGGCAGCGCGTCAGCAGGTACGTGGGCGCGCGGCTCATCTTGAGCGCGCGGTCGATGTGCGTCAGAGCGGCGTCGTATTCCTTCTGCTTCGCGTAGATCATGGCCGCCGTGTCGAGCACATAGGGCGCGGAGCGCATGTCGCCGGGCGGTGCGTACAGCAGCGCCTGGTCGATCAACAGGCGCGCCTCGGCGAGCCGATCGGGGTGATGCTCCATGATCAGCCAGGCGGCGTTGTTCAGGGAGACCCAGCGCCGGTTGTCCACCGACGCCGCTTTCAGGTAGTTCTCCAGTGCATCGACCGGCCGCCCCTCCTGTTCGAGGATCATGCCGCGCGTCTCGTGTAGCAGCGAGCGCAGCGGGTCCTTCGCGTGCAAGCCCTCGAGCGCCAGCGCCCGCTCGATCAGGCTGCGCGCCTCGGCCGGGCGATCCCCCTTGATCAGTAGTTGCGTGAGCCCGCGCCAGGCGGCCAGGTCGCGCAGGTTCGTGCGCAGCAGCGCCCAGTACAAGAGCTCCGCGATCCTGGGCTCATCCTTGGCCACCAGGAACGCACGCTGCAGCACGACGTCGCGGCTCGGCGGGGAGACGGTGAGCACGCCCAGCGCCGCGCGCCGGTCGTCCATGCGTAGGTAAGCGTTCGCCAGGATCAGGTGGGCCTTCGCACTCTGCGGGTGGCGCGAGCGCGCCTCCCGCGCCGTCTTGAGCGCTTCCTCCTTACGCTCCAAAACCCAGAGGGTCGCCACCATCTGGCCATAGGCCGCGACGCTGGACTCCGCCGTCTTCGCGTGCAGCTCGAGGACGTCGTCGTACCGTCCGCGGACGAAGAGAATGCGGCCCAGGTCATCCCGGTTGGCGGCGACGTCCGGCTGCGCCGCTACCAGAGCTCGCGCGTTCTCCTCGGCCAGGGCCGGATCGTTCAGCGCCGAGGCGAGGAACATGGCGAGCTTCAGGGCCAGAACTTTCGAGACTTCATCCGGCGGCGCCTGATCCAGAGCCGCGAGCACCTGCTCCGGCGTCAGGCGTTTCTCGATCGCATCGGCCAGCACGGCGCAGACGGCCTTGGGACCGCCCTCGGGGACGCCGCTGCGCAGACCGCGGGCCAGGGCGGCGCGCACCTCGGAGGACGGCTCGGCCTGCCCGTGGGTATAAGCCGTGACCACGAGCTCTTGCGGCGAACCGGATACGGAAAGCGCGCGCGCTAGCAGGCCGCCCGAGGTCTCGTATTGCTTCAAGCCCGCCGCCACGGCGAGGGCCGCGAACAAGACTTCGCGCGGCAAGCCGTCCTGCTCGCGGATCGCGATCAGGTCGGCACCGGCTTCGGCGGCGAACGCCTCGGCTTTCTCGGCGTCCTTTTCCTTCCGCATCAGGTTGCGCTTGTAGAGCGCGCGCAGCAAACGGTGGCGCGCCCCCATCTCGCCGCCTGCCGCCACTTTCTCCTCCAGGTAGGCGAGCACGGCGCCCCGGCCGGACTGCGCAAGCACGGCCAGAACCGCCAGGCTCTGCCGGAAGCTGTCGACCTTTCCGGCCAGGTCCGCCAGACGGCCTTGCCCCGCTCCCGTCGTCGTGTCCGATGCCGCCCGCAACGCGTCTAGCCACAAGCTGTCACGGTCCTCTTGCGCCTGGGCCAGCAGCGCTACCGCGGCGTCCCGCTCTCCCACGGTGCGCAGCAGCTTCAGCATCCCGACCACCAGATGGTCCGGCAGGTCGGGCTCAGTCATCAGCTCTCTGATGATGACGCGCGCGCGTTCCTTGTCGTCCTCGGTGCCGCGGAGCAGGAGCCCGGCCTCCCAGAAACGAATGCGGGCGGGCAGGTTGCTCCCGAAGGGGTGCGCCGCGATCAGCTCCAGCGGCTCAGCACTGCGGCCGCGCATGATCAAACGATGCACGCCCTGCAGCCACCCGCCGCGGTCATCGCGCAGACTCTTGATGAGCACGACGGCCTCGTCCCACTCCCCTGCGCGCATGGCCGCGCGCGCCAGAGAAGTGCGCACCAGATCCATATCGGGGTCGTCCTGGTCCGTCCCCGTGGCAAGCTTCAAGGCCCCTTCGAGGATGCGCTTTCCCACCTCATTCTCGGCGGAGTCGTCCCCCAACAGCTGGATGCGCGCTTTCAGACGATGGACCAGGCGGCCACCCCCTTCCGTGAGCCCGGCAGCGCGCACCGCTTTCAGCGCCTCGGCCTGAATATCCAGGGCCTGCTTGCGCACGGTCTTGCGCACGTCTGCAGGGTAGAAAATGCTCTGATCCAGCATCATCTCGGCTGCCAGGCGGTACGCCTCGGCGCGGGCCACCTGGGAGTCCGTGTGCACCGCGAAGTAGAGGGCCGAGCCGACCGCAGCCTCCCGGTCCTGGGGGCGATCGGACACCAGCAGCGCCCGCATCAGCGTGCGGTGCGAGAACGCCGGGTCCAGGTCTCCCATCTCGCGCGCGAGCTCCGCGGCCCTCTGGAGGCGGCCCCGGCGGAGCGCAGCCTCCACGAGCATCTTGTAGGGCGGCACTGCGCGGTCGTCGCGCTCCAGCCACTCGCGCGCCAGCGCCTCCAGCTCGTCGAACCTCTCCTGTCCCAGGAGCAGCTCGCCGAGCAACAGGCGGGCCGGCGTGCTCGTCGGGTTGGCCATTAGCTCGGCGCGCACGTCCCTCTCGGCGGCTTCGAGGTCCTTTCGCCTGTAGGCGCGCACGGCCTTGCGGAACAGGCTCTCTTTGCTCATGCCGCGGCGGATGAGCTTCAGGCCGCCGTAGCCCAGGCCGCCGACGAGGGCCAGGAGCAGAACGACGAGGATCCACTTCTTGTGTGAGGACGTCTTGCCGAGCATCTTCAATCTCCGGCGGCCAGCGCGTGCTGCAGGCGCGGCGCGACCGCGTTCAAAAACTCACCGGCCACCTTCTCCGTCGCCTCCACGTCGCGGACAACAGGCACGTAGAGGCACACGATCAGAGCGGGGCGGAACGGAACGTTGCGAAACAAGTCCAGGAAGCGCACCCAACGGATCCAGTACTCGTGGTCCGCCACGCGGTCGCCCGCCTGGAACCAGTAGTAGACCAACATCCGCTGGTCTCCGTACTGCAACAACAGCCGCCGCATCCGCGGGCTTTCAGTGGCCACGGGGTAGGCGTCGAAGGGCACGGTCGTCTGTTCGAGGATCTCCCAGCCCTGGGAAGGCATGCAATAGGAGGGGGCGTGGAAGTTCTCCTCGTTGCCCACCGAGCCGGCCACGTACAACCGGACCTCCCGCCCATCGCGACCCGTGTAGTCGACGGCGACGCAGCGATCGGCCCCGGAAGAGGCCACGAGCTCCGCGGAGAGCTCGACCCGGCTCCCGCGGTAGCCGGCCTCAGGCAGGTCCAGCGGGATCGCGTCCAGCGCTTCGCGCAGGCTCTGCCGGACAGCCGGGTCGGGCTCGCCGCTGCCCAGCCGCTCCCGGACGGCGTAGGCCTTCCAGGCTGCGGCGCCGAGCGTGGCCACAACCAACAGGCGGATCACAGTGCTCACGCCTTCCCTCCTTCCGCGGGCCGGACGAGCAGCGCCAGCAGCCAGGCCCAGGTGGCGAGCAGCACGGCCGCGAAGGCGAACATGCCGAAGCCTTCCGCCAGGTGGAAGAAACCGCGCGCCGCTTCGGGGCTCACGTGCACGGAGAGGAACCCCGTCAGCCACAAGCGCAGGCCGTTCACGAGCACGGCGACGGGCACGCTCGAGGCGACCACGACCGCGCGCACCGGCCAGGGCGCCGGCCAGAAGACGGCTGCGACGACGGCCAGGCTGGCCAGCGAGATCAACGAACGGATGCCGCTGCACGCGTCCGCCACCCAGAGGCTCTCCAACCCCGGGAGGTGAATCAAGTTGCCCTCGAGCGTGGCGTGGATTCCCGTGACGTCCAGGAGCCCGGTCGCGAACAGCGCCGCCGTGCGCTTGAGGGGCAGGGTCAAGTCGCGCTGCACACGGCCGGGCAGCGGACACATCAGCAACAGCACGAGCAGAGACGGCAAGCAGATGCGCAGGACCGCCTTGCCGTACAGCGCCCAGATCAAGCACCCCACCGACGCGACGAACGCGTACGGCTTCAGGAACCACGACAGCTTCATCTCGCCGAGCAGCAGCAAGAGCATGCACGGCACCAGCAGCAAGGCTCCAGCGAGCGACGGCTTTTGCTCCGCGCGCCGAAGCTGCCCGCGGTTAAGCCACAGGAGCCAGGCCGCCACGGGAGGCATCAGGAACCCGTGGCCGTACTCGGGTCGCTCGATCCACTCCGAGACCAGTTCCACGAGCGTGGGCCAGAAGGCCAGCAGCAGCAGGGAGCCCGCCAGGGCGGGCCAGACCCACTCGGCCGCGGCCCGTCTGGGCGTAAGAACTGAAGCGGTCTGCATCGCAATAAGTGAACGGAACCCCGGAGAACGCGGGGTCGTCGCAAACCCTGGTCCAGTCAGGGGATGCCGCCGCGGGGGACACTGCCCTATTGACCTGGATCGGTCACCTCTCTACACTCGATGGTTCTCTCAGACTGAGACATAGGGTAACCGGGTCACGACGCCACGTGCGGCCCACGACAACTTGACGTTATTGGAGGCGAAGGGTGTTCCTCGGGTACTTGTTGGGCAACGTGCCGGCCTTTGCCCTCTTCGTTGAGGGTGGAGTGTTCCTGGCTCTGGCCGTGGGGGTTCATGTGGTGCGGCAGCGGCGTCGCAGGGCGTAGCCCGCGTCGCAGCTGAAATCCGAACGCGAACGCGGCCCGGTGGGGGCCGCGGGACTACGCGCCGCCCTTACGACGGAGCCGATCGCAACATGCGAGTCCAGGGCAGGCACCATGACGAAGCGCGAACCGGAGCCCCCGGCAAGCCGGGAGCGGGGGCCTTGGTATGGCATCTGCTATGTCCAGCTTGCATGCCGTCGAATGACCAGATTCCGAAACATCCCGGCGCACAGGCCGCGCCCGGTGGCATAGGCAACGAAAGGACGTCCCTCTCGAGGAGCGCTGCATGACCCGCTCGACGCCGACTCTGGGCTACATGGTCCGCCTCACTTTGAACCACAAGTGGTGGATCCTCGTGCCTGCCGTCTTGCTCTTCGCGGGGGCCGTAGTGAGCGCCGCGCTCAAGCCCAACGTATTCGAGGCGCAGGTCGTGCTGATGGCGCCGCGCGCCAAGGCAACGGGCGGTCTGATCAAACAGAACATCGTAGCCAAGGAGCAGGAGGCTTTGCGCAACGCGCAGACGCGCCTGATGAGATACGACCTGTTGCGCAAGGTAGCGATGGACCACGACCTGTTTCCGGAGTTGCGCGAGGAAGGGGACAACGAGCTCGTGCGCGAGGTGCGCAATAACCTCGGCGTCTCGACCTCGCGCCGCAGCGGCGTGCTGACTATCTCCTTCCGGTATAGCGAGGGGGAACAGCCGGCCCAGAAGGCGGCGGACGTGGTCAACGACCTGGCCCAACGCTTCGTCAGCGCCCAGATCGACTTCGCCGGCGAGCGGGCCAGGGAGATCAAGAGCTTCCTGACCAAGAACGCCAACGCGCTGGAGGAGCGCCTGGATGCGGCCGAGCGCGAGCTCGAGGCATTCCGGTCCCATTACGCGGGATCACTCCCCGAGGACCGCGCCACGAATCTCGGCCAGATCATGGCCGTCAAGGAGCGCATCGAGACCCTGCTCGACCGTAAGCAGCGCATCCAGGAAGGGCTCAGCAACCACCACGTGCAGGCCATCGAGCTCGAGCTCAGGATGGGCGGCGCGAACCGGGGTCCGGCTCCGGACTACATTGAGACCCTGGTGCGGGACTACATCACGCGCCTGAAGTCGGAGATGTTCGCGGTACGCAAGAAGTACTCCGAGGACAGCGAACGCGTGCAGGACCTGCACGCGCAGATCGCGGATGCGGAGAAGCAACTCGCCGAAGCTCGGGCGCAGGTGAAGGAAGACGGCGGGCTCACGGGCCAGGACCTGTTCCACGTTCTGCTGGATCAGCACCGGGGCCGCAAGGTGAAGCTCGAAAAGGAAATCGAGCGTGCGGAGGAACAATACGAGGAAGCGCTCAAGGAGATCGCGGCGGCCGAGGGCCGGGTCGAAACCGGCAGGAGCCTCGAAAGCAAATACTCGGCGCTGAAGCGCACGGTGCGCGACGCTGCGGAGCGCCGCCTCACGCTCTTGCGCAAGCGCGAGGAGGCGGACTTCCAGGTGCGCTACCAGACGGAGGAACCGCACAGCCCGCTGATCGTGGAGCAGACCGCGGTTCCGAGCAGCATCCCGGTGGGACCGGCGCGGCTCGAGATGTCGCTCATGGGCCTGTTCCTGGGCCTGGGCCTGGGCGCCGCGCTCGCCTTCATGCGGACCAAGATGGACCGCTCCTTCCACAGGCAGGAAGACCTGCGGGCGTTGCTGCCCGGGACGGTCCTCGTGACCGTGCCCGACATCAGCAGCACGGGCCACCGCGTCGCCAAGGCCGGCGTCAACATGCTTTTCGGGCTGATGTTGTTCTGCGTCTTCGCGGCCACGATCGCGCTGCTAGGGCTACAGCTGGATTGGTGGGGAAGTGAGTCTCTGCTGGAGTCGCTATTGCGCCTGAAGTAATCACCATGAAACCCATCTCGTTCGACCTCGCCCCGCTGGTCCAGACGCTGCGGCCGTCCGCCCCGCCCGAGCAGCCCCAGCCGCAGTCCAAGCGGAAGGCCGCACCGGGCAACGCGCCGCAACCCCTGGCCGTCTTCCCCCGCTACATGCCGAGCAAGCGAGGCTGGGCGCCCACCGTGGCGCTCGAGCAGCTGCACGCCCTGACCACCCACATCCTCGTGCACGCGGGACAGCACAACACGCGCGTGATCGGCGTCACCAGCGCCGTCGCGGGAGAGGGCAAGACGACCATCACGCTGGGCCTGGCCGAGCGGCTGGCCGCCGCCGGCAAGAAGGTCCAGATCATCGACCTGGACACCCACCGCCGCACTCTGAGCCTCGAAGCGCACCTTGGGGACACGGCGGGGGTCCAGGAAGCGAGCCACGCCGGTGTGCGCATCGAGGACGTCAAGGCCTGCCAGACCGACCGCCCCAACGTCACCATCCTGCCCAGCGGATCGCACAACGGAAACGCGGACAGCCCCGTGCTGGAAGCGCGCTTCCTGCAGGAGATCATCCACCACGCTCTGCGCGACAACGACTTCGTGTTGCTGGACTGCCCGCCGCTGCTGCCGGTGGCCGAGACACACGTGGTGCGCGAGGCCGTCGACGGGATTGTGCTCGTCGTGCGCGCCACAAGCACGCCGCGCGAGATCGTCGAGACTGCCCTCGACGAATTCGGCAAGGACAAAGTGATCGCCGCCGTGCTGAACCGAGCCCAACCGCACTTCATACCGTACTTCCGTGAAGTTTATGGGTACTACCGCCGCGACCAGAGTTCCTCCCACTGACCAGAGCGAAGGCGACGCGCTGACGGCGGGCCCCCTTGCCGTACGCATCGGCGTGCTTTGGGGCTACCCCTTCACGCTGGTGCGCAAGCTGCTGCTGGCCTTCGGCTTCCTCGTCGCGGCGCTGCTGGCCACGGCCTGGGTCATCGGCCAACCCACGGACACCGCCCAGTCGCTGTTGCACCTCGTCGCGCTGGCGCTCTCGATCCTCATCTCGCTCTACGTGGCGGAGGTGCTCGGCGTGACCATGCGTCCGGCGCCGCGGCTGCGCGTCGAAGCGCTGCTGGCCGCGCTCGCCGCCTCCTGCTTCCTGATGGCGCTCTTCTGCCTCCTGCTGGCCCCCTCAGCGGGCTCGCCGTCCGTCGCGCTGCTGTGCACCGCCCCTGCGCTCAGCGGGCTCGCGATCTACCTGCAACGGCGCTGGGCCGAAGTGCGGGGCGTGCGCGAGGCCGTCGTCGCAGGCGCGCTGTTCACGGACAGCCGCAAGGCCGCGCTGCGAGCGCTCTCCACCCTGCGCTCGGTCGCGGGCGTCGCGCTGCGTGCCGTCGTGCTGCCGCCGGGCGTCGGCGACCGTTCGGCCGTCGGCGGGCTGCCGGTGTTCGAGCCCTCGCCGGACCTCCAGCACCTGCGGCGGCTCGGAGTGCAGCTGCTCCTGGTCGAAGGCTCTCCGCAGGAGATGCAGTCGATCCTCGGCCCGTGCGCGGGCGCGGGCTTCCAGGTCGAGTCCGTTCCCGACCTGGTGGCGCGCATGCAGGGCAAGGTCGACATCAACGGCGCCACGAACATCACGCTGCTCAGCCACTTGACCAGCCAGGCGGTGCCGTGGGCCGGCCAACGCGCCGTGGACCTGGTGCTGGCCAGCCTGCTGATGGTGCTCGTGCTGCCGGTCCTGCCTTTCGTGGCCCTGGCCATCGTGCTCGAATCGCGCGGCCCGGTGTTCTTCCGCCAGCAGCGCGTCGGCCGCTGGGGCAAGGTCTTCCGCATCGTGAAGTTCCGCACCATGCACTCGGACGCGGAAGCGCAGAGCGGCCCGGTCTGGGCCCAGCCCGGTGATCCGCGCGTGACGCGCCTCGGCCGCTTCCTGCGCCACTTCCGCATCGACGAGCTGCCGCAACTCTGGAACGTGATCCGCGGCGACATGTCGCTGGTCGGACCGCGCCCCGAGCGGCCTTTCTTCGCCAAGCGCCTGAGCGCGTCGACACCCCTCTTCCCCGTGCGCCATTGCGTGCGCCCGGGCATGACGGGTTGGGCGCAGATCCGTTACCCGTACGCTTCCAGCGCCGCGGACGCCCAGCAGAAGCTCGCCTACGACCTCTTCTACATCTACAACCGCTCGCTCACCTTCTACTTCACCGTTTTGCTGGAGACGGCGAAGGTCGTGCTGTTCCGGCGGGGCGCTCGCTGAGCGCTGCCCGCGGGACGCGGCCCCCCACATCCGATTCATCCGATATACATGCCAGACGCCGTGTCGATGCGCAACGCCCTCTTGAACGCCTTCACCGTCGATGTCGAGGACTACTTCCAGGTGTCGGCCTTCGACGGCGTGCTCTCGCGCGAGGACTGGGCATCACAACCTCTGCGCGTGGAGGACAGCACGCGGCGGCTGATGGACCTGCTGGACGAGTTCGAGGTGCGGGCCACGTTCTTCCTGCTGGGCTGGATCGCCGAGCAGCGGCCCGGCCTCGTACGGGAGATCGCGCAGCGCGGGCACGAGATCGGCGCGCACGGGTACGACCACCGGCTGGTCTACGACCTGCAGCCGGACGAGTTCCGTGAGGACCTGAGGCGCACCTGCGCGCTCATCGAGGAGGCCTGCGGCCGGCGCCCGCGCGTCTACCGCGCGCCGTCCTTCTCGTTCACGCGCGCGTCGCTGTGGGCGCTCGACGTTCTGGCCGAAGAGGGCTTCGTGCTGGACTCCTCGATCTTCCCCGTGCGCCACGACCGCTACGGCATCCCGGGCTTTGCGCGCGACCCGTTCGTCTGGCCGGAGCCGAGCCGCCGCGGACTGATCGAGTTTCCGATGACCACGTGGCGCAAGCTCGGCATGACCCTGCCGACCGGCGGCGGCGGCTACTTCCGGCTGCTGCCGAGGCTCGTGCACTGGGGCATCGAGCAGGCCAACCGCCGCGGCGTGCCGGCCGTCTTCTATGTCCATCCGTGGGAGCTGGATCCGGACCAGCCGCGCTTCCGCGTCGGCCTCAGGACCCGCTTCCGCCACTACGTCGGTTTGCGCCGCACGGAGGCGCGCCTGCGGCTGCTCTTGAAGCGGCATCGCTTCGGCACGATCACGGCGGCCGCCCGGGAGTACCTCGGGGCCGCGGCGGGCGACGCGCCGGCCAGGGCGCGCTCCGCGGCAAAGGAGCCGATCCGGTGAAGGTGCTGCACGTCGTGGGCGCGCGGCCCAACTTCATGAAGGTCGCTCCGCTGTACCGGGCGCTGAAGCAGGCCGGACACGAGCAGCACCTGCTGCACACCGGCCAGCACTACGACCGGGCCATGTCGACGGTCTTCTTCGACGACCTGGGCCTGCCCGAGCCGGACAGCCACCTGGGCGTCGGGTCGGGCACGCACGCGGAGCAGACCGCCCGCGTCATGCTCGCCTTCGAGCCCAAGCTGCTCGAGGTGGCGCCGGACCTGCTCGTGGTCGTCGGCGACGTCAACTCGACCGTCGCCTGCTCGCTCGTGGCGGCCAAGTGCGGCGTGCCCATCGCGCACGTCGAGGCGGGCCTGCGCAGCGGCGACTGGAGCATGCCCGAAGAGATCAACCGCGTGCTGACGGACCGCTTGTCCGACCTGTTGTTCACGCACTGCGCGGACGCCGACGACAACCTGCGCGGCGAGGGCGTGCCGGCGGAGCGCATCCACCGCGTCGGCAACATCATGATCGATACCCTGGTGGAAAACCTGGAGCGCGCCAAGGCCTCTCCGGTGCTCGCGGAGCACGGCCTGCACCCGCGTAGCTACGCGGTGTTTACGCTGCACCGCCCGGCGAACGTAGACACGCACGAGACGCTGGCGGGCATCCTCGGGGCCGTGTGCGAGGCGGGCAAGCGCGCGCCCGTGATCTTCAGCTGCCACCCGCGCACGGCGGAGCGCATCCGTGCGGCGGACGGGCTGACGCAGTCGCTGCGCGACGCCAACGTCCACATGGTGCCCCCGCTCGGCTACCTGGACTTCCTGCACCTCGTGGCTGAGAGCCGTCTGGTGATCACGGACTCGGGAGGGCTGCAGGAGGAGACCACTTACCTGCGCATTCCGTGCGTCACGATCCGCGACAACACGGAGCGCCCCGTCACGATCACGCAGGGGACGAATATCCTGGCCGGCACCGATCCCGCCGGGATCCGGGACGCGCTCGAGCGCAGCTACGGGCGCGACACGAAAGACACGCAAATCCCCGAACTGTGGGATGGAAAGACGGCGCCCCGGATCGTCGAGGTCCTGGAACGCTGGCGTGACCGTTCCTGAGCGAGGGGCGACGACTTGGCCCGCCGTGGGCGCCGGTCCGATATGTATAGGGTCGTGGGAACGCTAGCGCTTTCCGTCGTAGTGCCCCTCCACAACGAGGAGGAGAACGTGCCGCGCCTGTTTCCGGCCCTGGAAGAAGCCTGCGGGCCGATGGGCGTGGACTACGAAGGGATCTTCGTGGACGACGGCAGCACCGACGGGACCTGGGAAGCCCTGCAGCGGCTGCAACCCGGCTCGAGCCGGCTCGTCTGCGCGCGGCTGGGCCGCAACAGCGGCCAGACCCCGGCCATGGCGGCGGGCTTCGAGCTCAGCCGCGGGGATGTCGTGGTCACCCTGGACGGCGACCTGCAGAACGATCCCAAGGACATCCCGGAACTCGTGCAGCAATGCGCCGAGGGCTCCGATCTCGTGTGCGGCTGGCGGCGCGACCGGCAGGACAAGCTCTGGACGCGCAAGATCCCGTCCAAGTGCGCGAACTGGCTGATCCGCAAGGTGACCGGGGTGCATATCCACGACTACGGCTGCAGCCTGAAGGCCTTCCGCCGCGGCCTCGTGGACAGCATGCGTCTGTACTCCGACATGCATCGCTTCCTGCCCTTCGTGGCGCAACGCGCGGGTGCGCGCATCTCCGAGCGCGTCGTGCGCCACCACGCGCGCCGCTACGGTGTGACCAAGTACGGCCTGGGCCGCACTTGGAAAGTGCTCTTCGACCTGGTCAGCCTGAAGATGCTGGTGCACTACTTCCGGCGCCCCCTGCTCTGGTTCGCGCTGCTCGCGCTGTTTCCCCTGTTGCTCGGGACGGCCGTGCTGTGGGCCGCGCTGGCGGGCGGTACGAGCGGCACGGTGCTGTTCGGGTCGGGCGTGGTGCTCGTCAGCATGGGGTTCTTCGTGCTGCTGCTCGGTCTGCTGAGCGACCTGGCGCTGCGCGGCGAGTGGCGGGAGTTCGAGCAGCTGTTGGTGCAGGATGCGGGAGGGCCGGCATGAGCGCTCCCGAGCTGTCGGTGGTCGTACCGGTCTCCAAGCGTTGCGACGGCCTGGCGGGGATCCTGGCGCTGCTGCACGAGGGGCTGAAGCACTCCGGCCGGAGCTACGAGGTCGTGCTCGTAGTGGACGGCGACCTGCACGATCGTCTGGCACAGGCGCAGGCTCTGGCGGAGGTGGACGAGCGCATCCGCGTGCTGAGCTTCGCGCGCCAATTCGGAGAGGGCGCGGCGCTGCGCGCGGGCCTGATGGCCAGCCGGGCGCCGATCCTGCTGACCCACCCGGCCTACTTCCAGGTGCAGCCCGCCGTGCTAGGGGAGCTGTTGCAAGCCATCGACGACGGAGCGGACGTCGCCTTCGCCTCGCGCAGCTCCGAACGGGACTCGGCCTTCAACCGGCTGCAGCGCTGGGTGTTCAACTTCTTCCTGCGCCGCGCCCTGTGGGTGCGCTTCCGGGACATCTCCTCCGGCGTGCGTGCGCTCAAGCGCGAGGCGCTCGAGGACGTGGCCGTGCACGGCCCCTTCCACCGCTTCCTGCCCGTGCTGGCCGCCATGAAGGGGCTGACCGTGCGCGAGGTCCCGGCCGCGCTGCACCCGCAGGCGGGGGGCGCACGCGTCTACCGTCCCAGCGTGTACGTCAAGCGCTTCCTGGACCTCGTGAACGTGTTCTTTCTGGCGCGCTTCACGTACAAACCGCTGCGCTTTTTCGGGCTGGTAGGCGGCCTGATCTTCGGCGTCGGACTGCTGATCTGCCTCTACCTCACCGCGCTGAAGGTGTTCGGCGGGGAGGCGATCGGCGACCGCCCCCTGCTGCTGCTCGGCGTGCTGCTGGTCGCGGTCGGCTTCCAGACGCTGGCCATCGGCCTGCTCGGCGAGCTGATCACCTTCGCGCACGCGGCCAAGCACAAGCCCTACACTATCCGCGAGGTCGTCCGCAGAGAGCCCGAGCGGGCGCCGGAGGCCTCCTCCCCCGTGGACGAGCAGCCGGAGAGCGCGCCCAAGTGACTGCACAACAAACAGTTACGGCGGCAGCCCGGGAGCCTGCTTAGGACGCCCGGTGTTCTACAGGCTGCGCCAGGCCCTTCACCGAGTGCGCTTCAAGCGCAAGGTGCAGAGCATTCTCGACGTCCCGCCCGTGCAGACGGGCGCGCCGGACGGCCCCACGGTCGTCACGCAGGTCTGCCACGCGGACGTCTTCATGTATCTGGTCGCGATCCATTCGCTTGCGCGCTACGTCGTGCCGCGCCGTGTGGTAGTGCTGGACGACCTCTCCTTGCGTGAGCACGACAAGGCGCTGATCCGCAAGCGGATCCACCGTGTCGAGATCGCCGCCGCGGACAAGGTGCCCAACGAGAGCTGCCCCACAGGCGGCTGCTGGGAAAGGCTGCTGCTCGTCGCGGATCTGGTGCAACAGGACTACGTGGTGCAGATCGATGCCGACACGCTGACGCTGGGGGATCCCGTCGAAGCGAAGCGCTGGATCGCGGAAGGCGTCAGCTTCACCCTTGGAACGCGCGACGGGCGCGCGATCATCCCTATGAGCGAGGCCCAGGAGTTCGCCCGGGGCCGCGCCGACGGAGAGAACGACCACATCCAGGTGCTGGCCGAGTCCAGCTTCGACCGCCTCGAGGGTTGGCAGGAACGCCGGTACGTGCGCGGCAACGCGGGCTTCGCGGGTTTCGCGCCGGGGTCTTTCGCGCGCGACACGGTCGAGGCTTTCTCGGAGGAGATGCAAGCCCTCACGGGCGCGCGCTGGAGCGAGTGGGGCTCAGAGCAGCTCACGTCCAACTACATCGTCGCCAACTCTCCTCGCGCCGAGGTGCTGCCCGTCCCGCAGTACCGCTACCACGGCGAGGAAGCGCCCCCGGCCGGAACTACGTTCCTGCACTTCATCGGCACGCACCGCTTCTACAAAGGCCGGTACGCCGACATGTCGCGCAAGCTCGTTGAGGAGCTGGGCGGCTAGACGACCTGGAGGGATCCTCCTTCACGCTCGCCGGACCAGGCTCCATGGAAGCGAAGAAGCACGTGCTCATCTGCGGGCTCCACCGGAGCGGGACTTCTCTGCTCGCGCAGTGCCTGTGCGAGCATCCGGAGATGCCCGCCACGGGTACCGCCTGGACCCGGCGCGCTCTCGCGGGGGGCCTGAAGGTCCGATATG
>JAPUHK010000298.1 GCA_027297745.1 Planctomycetota bacterium
GACGCGGAGAAGCGCGAGATCCGGATCGCCCGCGGCACCTCGCTGCGCGACTACCTGGCGGAGGTGGCGCGCGAGGAACATGCGGTCATCTTGTGCACCGAAGCGCAGTATGCGCTGTTTGCCAAGACCCTGTTCGAGGTCGACGTCAACCACACCGTCGCCAAGGAACGCTACGTCGACGCTTGCCGTGCGATCCTCGCTTTCTACGGGCTATCGCTGATTTCCTTCGAGCGCGGCGTCTGGTACATCCGCGACCAGACGCCCCGCGGCATCGGCCCCCCGCCCGACGAAACCGCGACCGAACGCGTCGTGCTCATCGGGGTCGGAGGCAAGACGACGCTCGTGACCAAGGCCGGGGATCTCAACGACTCGATGACGCCGGCCTTGCGCGAGCGGCTGCTGTGTAGCCTACGTGGCATCCACGCCGGGGGGCGCGTGCTGGCGGCACGCTTGCTCGGCTGCCTTGGGCCCGCGGACAAGGCGACGCTGGGCGCCCTGCGCAAGGCGACTAAAGACGAGGACCCGCACGTCCGCTTCGCGGCCGCGCACGCGATCGCAGCAGCCTCGCGCTAGGGTCCGTCGGCGCGATCCTGGACTCGCGCTCAGCTGAAACAAAGCTGCAAAACGCGACCCTCGTGGGATCATGCCCCCTGAACCACAAGGAAAGACCCGCATGCGACGCACCCTGTTGCTCCTCCCGCTGATCACCCTGATGGCCGGCTGCGCTCTCGGCCGGTTCAGCGACAACGAGCCCCTGGACCCCAAGCTGATGGTCCAGCTCGCGCCCGGGAAGACGACCGCCAAGCAGGCCGTCGAGCTGCTGGGCGCGCCGGCCCAGGTCGTGCAGTTGGACAAGCGCTCGGCCTACTTCTACGAGTACATCAACCGGCGCCTTACGGGCGTGATCAGCCCGCTGCTGCTGGCCAACAACGACGCGCGCTCCGACCGTATGTGGCTCTTCTTCGACGCCGACCAGGTGTTGACGCACTACGCCGGGACCTTCGAGGGCGCCCGCGTGCGTTGGGGCTTCCCCTGGACCGATCTGCACAACCCCGACAAGCAGCGCGCACCCAAGCCCGACCTCGAGGCCCTGGCCCAAGAGGTCTCGCAGGAACCGCCTCCGGCGGAGACCCCGGCCGGGTGAGAGCCGCGGCGCTCCTGGCGCTCTGCTTGTGCTCGGGCTGCATCTACGTGCAGTGGTCCCGGACGAGCATCAACGAGCCCGTCTCCGACACCGCCCTGGCGCGCATCGAGAGCGGCGCCACGCTGGAGTATTGCCTGGAGCAACTGGGTGCCCCCACAAACGTGTGGCGCTCGCGACGCGGCAACGGCCACTTCGGACTCGCCTACGGCTGGCTGGACGACACTACGGTGGGGCTTTCGATAAGCGTCCCGTTCACCGAGCTCTTCGCCCCTTCGTTGCGCCTGTCGAAGGGCGCCTCCAAGCTCAAGGGCGTCGTCTTGTGGTTCGACCGGGACCTGAAGCTCTACTACGTGCAGCGCGGCCTCTTGACCGAGCTTGGCGCGGGCTTCTAATCAGCCTTCAGCTGTCAGCTGAGAGCTAACCTCCGGGGTTTTGCAGCGACTGCTCCCAGTACTGGACGAACGCGTTGGCACTCGCGTCGCGGTGCAGCAGCGCGAACTTGACCAACTGCACGCCCAGGTCCTGCAGGCGCTTGGCGGTGCCCGCATCGGTGGGCCGTCCCGCCGCGTCGAAGGCGTTGCTCGAATGGGCCACCGAGACCTGGTCCGGCAGTACCCACGAGTGCAGCTGGCGGCATACCGTGCGCAAGTGGTTGAGCGCGTTCGTAGCGCCGAGCGCGCCGCCCGCCACGCCCACCAGCGCCACCATCTTGCCCTCGAACTCCTCGAAGCCCATCAGGTCCAGGAGGTTCTTGAGCGCGCCCGAGTAGCTGCCGTGGTATTCGGGACTGCCGATCAGCAGCGCGTCGGCCTCCCGGAACTTCGCCTTCACGGCGTCCACCGCCGCGTCGCTCCCGGCGGGCGCATGGGGCGAGAACAGGATCGGGAGCGGATAGTCCCGCAGGTCCAGCACCTCGACGTCGCCGCCGGCCTCCGAGACCGCGCCGGCCGCCAGACGAAGGGCCTTCATCGTCTTGCTACCGGGATCGCAACTCCCGCAAACGGCTAGGACTCTCACGTTCCGGGCCATGGCTCACCTCCTCGAGACGTGTCGCTTGTTGTACCTGATCCGCGCCTCCTGTTACGCGCACGTTACGAAGCGGGTACGGCTGCGCGAAACCCCGCTGTGAAGCGTCTCGAAACGATGCACGGGAGCCGTTCCGGCCCTGCACGGGGCCGTGCGCCGAGAACTCGCCGGCCGCGATTGCGTCTCACTGAACTGAACCCGACAGAAAGGCGACTTCGATGAGACGCATGACCCTGATTCCGGCCCTCCTGCTGCTGCTCGCCGCGCCCGGCTTCGCCCGCATCAAGCTGGCGGCGCTTCCCGAACGCGAGCGCGTGGAGATCCAGCTCGACAACGGCCGCTACACGCTGGTGGAGGAGGAGCGCATCGTTCCGTTGCTGCGATCCACGGCCCGGACCGGCAACAACCGCATCGACTTCAGCTGGTCCAACACCCAGATCGACAAGAACTCGATTCAGTTCCGCCCCATCGCCATCCGCGAGGGCGGCGCCTTCCGGCCGATCCGCAAGATCGACGGCGAAGCCGAGATCAGCGTTATCAACGTGGCCTACCCGCCGGGCGAGAACGCCCTGGTCTGGGAGGTCTACTCTCGCGAGGCCTGCGCGCTGAAGGTGCGCGTGAGCTACCTGGTCTCCAACCTGTCGCGCTCCTTCGCCTACCGCGCGCTCGCGGACAAAGAGGAGACGCGCCTCACGCTCAAGAAGTACCTGCAGGTGCGCAACTACTCCGGCGAGGATTTCGGCACGGCCGGCGTCTGGGCCGGTTTCGGTCCCCAGTTCATGGAGGCCATCGGCCAGCAGGAGGACATCAAGCTGCTCCTGGCGCGCTTCGTTGAGGTCCCGATCCGCAAGACCTTCACGTACGACTGGTACGCGCACGGCCCCCTGAACCCCGACAAGCCGTACGCCTCGAGGGTGCTGATGCACTACGAGCTGCAGAACGACGCCAAGCACGGCCTCGGCCGCTTCCCGCTGCAGCCCGGCAAGGTGCGCATCTTCATCCAGGACGGCCACGGCGGCGAGGCCTTCCTCGGCGAGGACTGGGCCGCGCTCACGCCGCTCGACGGCAAGATGCGGCTCTACCTGGGCGAGTCGCGCGACGTCATCTGCACGCGGACGATCAAGAGCAACAAACGCCATCCGGTGCGCGGCAACCTGTTCGACCAGGAGATCCGCATCCAATACGAGATCGAGAACTTCAAGGACAAGGCGGCCACGCTCGACATCATCGAGCAGATACACCGCGTCGCGGCCAAGTACGGCGCGCGCACCCCCGGCGACCCGCAGTGGGAGCTCGGCCCGGACACCTCCGAGGGCATCAAGCTCAGCTACCCCGACGGCGACTCCCGCCCGGTGCTGTCCGTGCAGCTGCCCCCGCGGCCCAAGGACAAAGACGAGAAGGTCCAGAAGCAGACCTTCATCTTCCACCTCACGATCAAGAACCTCTGGAACTAGGGAACGGACACCATGAAGCGCTACGCCATCCTCTTCGCGGCCCTCGTCTTCGCCATCGCGCTTCCGCGCGCCTCGGCCAAGAACGTGGACCTCGTCACCCTGCCGAACCGGGACACGGTCCAACTGACCATCTACAACTCCGACGACATCACGCTCGTCAAGGAGACGCGGCACATCACCCTGAAGAAGGGCAAGAACCGCCTGCAGTTCAGCTGGACCAACACGCTCATCGATCCGTCGAGCGTGGAGTTCCGGCCGCTGGAGCACACCGACCAGATCGAGGTCGCGGCCACGGTCTTCCCCGGCCAGAAGCCGCAGCACCTGATCTGGAACATCCATTCCGGGTTCGAGGGCCAGGTGAAGGTCGAGGTGAGCTACTTCACCAGCGGGCTCACCTGGAGCATGGACTACACGGCGGTCACCGATCCGGACGAGGAGTCGATGCACTTCCGCGGCTACGTGCGCGTGTACAACACTTCCGGCGAGGACTACGAGAACGCGAACGTGCGCCTGATCGTCGGCAAGATCAACCTGGTCGAGAAGATCGCGCACCTCGCGCGGCGCCAGGGCATCCCCGTGCCCCAGCCCGGCTCGCGTCTGGACAGGGACCTCCGCAAGCGCAGCGCCAAGGCCGCCTTCGCCCAGGCCGAGATGGCCGCGGACGCCGCCGGCCCCGCCAGGCAGGCCAAGGCCATCGTCAAGGAAGGCCTCAGCGAGTACTTCATGTTCACGATCGGCGGCGAGGAGACGATCCGCAACGGATGGTCGAAGCGCATGCAGGCAGTCGAGTCCCGCGACGCCAAGTTCTCGATCCTGTACCGCATGCGCGCGCACCAGTACGGGCCGCGCCCCGTCCGCTTTTTCATCTGGCGCAACGACGACGAGCACAAGCTCGGCGAGTCGCCTCTGCCGGATGGCCGCGTGCGCATCTTCCGCATGAACGGACAGGACGGGCTGAGCTTCGTCGGCGAGCAGATCATCCGCTACGTGCCGATCAAGGCCGCCATCGAGGTCAACCTGGGCCCCGACGACCTGGTCGTCTATGAGAGCCGCCGCATGGCCACGGTGCGTTTCAACTTCCACTTCGACCGGCACGGCCGTGTCAACGGCTGGGACCAGCGCACGCGCTACCACGACATCGTGCGCAACTACCGCACGAAGCCGATCACGTTCGAGATGCGCCGGCGGTGGGACGGCGACATCGACTACGAGTCGGAGAACGAGACGAAGCTCTTCGACTACCGGACGGTCGAGACCACGCTGACCATCGGCGCGCGCGACCGGGGGCACTACCCCTTCGAGATCGTGCAGCACCACGGCACGAACAGGCGCCAAAACCGCGTGAAGCTCAAGTAGCTTCCGAACGCCGCGGGCGCCGCTCCTTCGGGGCGCGCGTCCCACCCGCCCCGCCGGACGCGCCTTGACGCTCCCGCGG
>JAPUHK010000299.1 GCA_027297745.1 Planctomycetota bacterium
ACGTCCCTGTCGGAGGCAGCATCCCTATCAGGACATCGGTTTGCGAGGCCGCCCGGCGGGCGGCCTCGTCGGCTTGCGCCACCGGTAGTAGGTCTGCTCGGTGATCTGCAGCTTCTTACAGACCGCCTTGACCGCCTGGCCGCCAACGACGTCACCTTGTTCAGGATGAAGAGCGGGAAATGGACCCACTCGACATCTTTGACCAGGTGGTAGCGGATGACCGCGTAGCCCAGCGAGGCTCGAACACGACCAGGAACCACTTCCCCGTCGTGGGCTGCCACAGCCGGTTGCGGGGCAGACCCGATGCGTCCAGCTTGCTGGCCGCGTTGTCAGCGTCGCTCATCTCCTACCCTCTTTGATGGTGCCGCTTCTGAGCAGGCCCTTCTCATGAATCACGCGAAGCCCGCCACTCGCTCGATGAGCCAAAACGCGGCACAAGAGCCGATCCCGTAGATCGTGGCGCGGCGGAACCAGGTTTCAGCAGGAGCCGGCACGACGCTCAGCTTCCTCACGACGACCAAGCAGCACAGAACGCCACCCACGAAGAGGAGCTGACCGACCTCCACCCCGACATTGAAGAACAAGAGCGAGAGCGGAATCGCATTCTGCGGCAAGCCGATCTCGTTCAACGCGCCGGCGAAGCCGAGCCCGTGCAACAGGCCGAACAGGAACGCGATCACCCAGGGCCGGCGTTGGGCCACGCTCTGGGATCCGGCCCGAAGACTCAGGAGCTCCGCCGCGACGTAGACGATGCTCAGGGCGATGACCGCCTCGACCGGTTGCTGCGGAACGTGCACGAAGCCCAGAGTCGCCACCGCGAGCGTGAGGCTGTGCGCCACCGTGAACGCGGTGATCGTAGCTACGAGGCGGCGCGGACCGTTGACGAGCAGAAGCAGGGCCAGAACGAAGAGCAGGTGGTCGATGCCGAGGAGAATGTGCTCGAACCCGAGGGCGAGGTAGGTGCGGGCGACCTGGAACCACCCTGGCGCGGCGACGACGACGAACGCGGGCGCTTCGGGCGTGAGGCGGACCACCTGCGTGCTTCCGTCTTCACGCTCGACCCGGACGAGCACGTCCGTCAGCGTGTTGGAGAGCCCCTCGATGTAGATCTCGACGCCGGTCAACCCGCCCGCGCGCCGAATCGTCGAGCGCTCGATGAACGCGCCGCCGGTGAACTCGGTGCGCTGGGGACCGGTCCGCTCGCAATCCGCAGGCAAGCGCACGCGCAGGCTCAGGCGTTGCTCGGGGCCCCGCGCAGGAACCTTGAACAGCACGTTCCATATGCCCTCGCCGGCTTCGTGCAACTCGAGGTAGGCGGGGCGGACTTCATGCGCGTGCAGCGGTGCGGCCAGCAGGGCCAGCGCCAGGACCGGGAGCAGGTAGCGCACTAGTCTTTCTCCACGGTGATCGTGTACTTCTTGCGAAGCTCCCGGTAGACCCCTTCACGCATCTCGCGACGCTTGGCGGCGCTCCATTCCCTGGCCACGGCGTCGCGAACTTCGTCCAGGCAGGCGAGCCGACCCTCGGTACGGCTCTCGAGAAAGACGAGGTGAAGTCCGAAACCGGACGTGATCGGACCGGTCCACTCGCCCGTCGGCAGCTCGAGAAGCTCGGCCGCGAAGTCGCCGCCCAGAGCGCGCTGCACATCACGCTGCGGTGCGTCCTTGAAGGCGGGCTCGATCATAAGCAGCGAATCACCCACCGACGCCGTATCCGTGCCGCCGCCCTTCGCTCTCAGTTGCGCCAACAATGCACGCGCGTCCTCCTCTACGGACTCCCGGCGATCGGAGTCGAGGTAGACGTGCCGGAACGTGAACGTCGGCTCGCGGCGGAAGGCATCGGGATTCACTTCGAGATACGCGCGCAGGTCGTCTTCGGTCGGCTCGACCAGGTCGGCGATGTCCTGCGTCAGGAACTCGAGCTTCTGCCTCATCCGCCGGCGAACGATGGTGTCGTCGCGGTCCAGCCCCACGGCCAGAGCTTCGCGGTAGTAGACCTCCTCGCGGATGTGCTCCTCGATCAGCCCCTTCCGCTCGGCGGGGGTCGGGGGCCGTTGCCAGGTCTTTTCGAAGAGCGCACCGAGGCGCTTGACCCGGCCCCGCGTGACGACGATCTCATCCTGCGGGGGCGTGATCGCCGGATCGCGGGCAAGCCCGAACCAGACGAAGATCGCCGCGCCCAAGAGCAGGAAATGCACGAGCGGTTCCTTGAAAAGACGCACCATGGCTACCTCGCAATCACCGCCCCCACGGCGTCCTCGGGTTGCAGCACCGCACTGATCAGGTGCATGACGCCGTTGCTGCCCAGGACGTCCTCGAACACGGTCCGCGCGCGGGCGATACGCAGCGAACCGTTGACGGTGCGCACGGGGAACTCCTCGTGGGTCAGCGACGTGACCGAGCCCTGCTCCATCAGGTCCTTTTCGCGGAGCCGAGTGGGAATCACGTGCCGGAGCACAAGGCGCCGCAGTTGCTCCCGGTTTTCGGGAAGGAACAGCTGCTCCGGCTCGTTGAACGCCTGATCGACCGGCACCAGGATCGTGATCGAGTCCGCGGCCCGCAGCACCTCGGCGACACCGGTCTCGCGCAACGCCCGCGCGAAGATCGAAAGCGACTCCGAGCCCATCTGGTCGACGAGGTTGTCCTGCTGGACGAGGCGCTCGGCCGGGACGATGCGCTCCGGCTCGATCACGTACCCCGCGACGATCACCTTGAACCCCCCGGCGCCGGCTTGCAGGCGGACGCGGGGAGCCGCGCTCCCGGACCGCGCAAGGCGGCCGAAGACGGCAACCCACTCCCCTTCCGGACCGGGATCGGCGTCGACGCGGAAGCCAACCGTGAACGACGTGCAGCACAGCATGGTGTCTTCCATGAGCAGGAAACCGTCGCGTGCGCGTGTCACGGTTCCGGTGACCACGAACGGCTCACCGATGACCGCCTGATTCGCGGCCCCACTGAGACGGCCGGCATGCCCAAGGCCCAACGCGTCCCTCAACTCTGCCAACGACCGGCGCGGGTACGCGGGTAAGCGGTCCTCCGCCGGCGCGGATACAGCCGCATCCTCCCGACAGCCCGCGAGGCAGATCAACAGACCGGCACCGATCAGCGACGCGGTTCTCATTTGCCCGGCGCGTACCAGATGGGCGACGTGTACGCGCGGTCCTGCACGACCATTCGCACGTGGTCCGGCATCTTCACCTTGAAGAACTTCGCGTCGTAGGCGGTCCAGCGCGGCTTCGGGATCTCTATCACGCGCACGTAGTAGAAGGCGCTCAGTCCCGGATCGAAATCGGGGTCGACCCAGTGCGCCGTGAGCAGCGGATCGCCGATGGTGTTGGTGTAGCTCGCGTCCGCGACATTCACCGTGCTGCCGACCGGCGTCTTGCAGCGGCCGTCCGCTCCGATCTTGCGGCCGTCCGACACCGCCACGTCGTAGATGCGCTCGTGGGTCTTGCCGTCCTTGCCGAGCCAGCCCTTGATGATCTGGACGCGGTCGAGGTTGGCGTT
>JAPUHK010000003.1 GCA_027297745.1 Planctomycetota bacterium
CGGAGCCGGACGGACCGGGCTCCTTCGGCGCGTCGTTGCCGCAGGCAGCCACGAGTAATACGACCAGGGGAACGGATGTGAGGCGCCTCATGATGGTCATTCTCCCTGAACGGTTCGGGGCCGCGAAGGTTCTCGGAACCGGCTGCTCACAGAGTGGCCGGCCCCTGTGCAGCGCGCCGGCGCGCTCAGCGCGCGAAGCGCAGCTCGATGGGACCCGAACGGGCGTGTTCCGCCCCATGCGTGCCGTCCCAGACAGCGATCGAGAACCACTGCTGCACGAGAGGATCTCCCAGCGGGATGTCATCGGTGTGCTCGGTATTCAAGTCCCGTGCCATCTCCACCAGCCAGGTTCCGTCCTCGTGCCGGCCCACAGCCTGCACGTCCGCCAGGCTGCCCCCGCCGGGCCGCAACACGTACGCGGCCACCTCAAAACCCTGGCGGTTGAGGTGTTGTTGGTGTTGCAAAGTGAAGCGTTGCACGTTGTTCAGGAACAGCACGCGATGGGACAACTTGGCCGGATCGGGGTCGACCCTCATCGGAACGTAGAGCGGCCCGCGGAACTCGAAGTTCTCGTTCGCGATGTTGCCGGTGTCCGGCTTGGTGCGGTCGGGGCGCAGCCCCCCGTTCTTGCCGAAGCGCAACTCCGAGTCGATCAGGTGTCCGAGGAAGTTCGAGCGTTGCGCCGACCAGAACCAGATGTCGGCGAAGCTGCTCTTGGCCTCATAGCCGTGCTTATCGTCGTGACAGTAGAGTGCACACCCCTGTTCCCGGAACGTGTCCACCTGGGCTCCCGGCCCCCACAGAATGGCGAAGCCGTCCTGGCCCTTGTGCATGCTCCAGACGCGGCCCGCGCCCCACTTCCAGTAGTCGCCGTACGACGGCTGCGAGTCCGTCCACTGGACGAGCAGGTACAGGCGGCGGCGGTCGGCCGTGGCCCGCACGCGTACTTCGCTCGGACCGCCCGGCCCTTGCAGCGGAACGACCAGCTCCGGGGCATGCCGCCACCAGGGCTCCGCCTTTCCATCCACGTAGACGCGCGCCGACTCCAGCAGCGGTTTAACCTCGAGCGTGGCGGCTGCCGCCGGGGCGTTTCCGGCCGGAGCACCGTCCCCGCACGCGGAGCCGCACGCGGCGAAGAGCAAGAGGGAGCAGGCGGCCTTGCGCACGGGACGATTCTAACCGTCTAGAGAGCGAGCCCGGCGGCAGCCGCCGGGCTCGTGGTACGCCCGCCAAGACTCGAACTCGGAACCTCCTGGTCCGTAGCCAGGCGCTCTATCCAATTGAGCTACGGGCGCGTCGCGCGGGACACAAGTGGCAAACGAGCGAGTCTACGGCGTGTGCGACAACTGTCAAACCACGCCGGGACCGGGGGCGGGCGCGGCTGGTCTTGCGCGCTCGAGAAGAGCGATGCTCAACCCCACGAGGATCACGCCCCCCACCATCAAGAGCTCGGCGTTCTGCTTTATCTGACCCTCGAGCCCGGCCGCGCTCAGCGTGACGAGCAGGCCGTTGTAGACGGCATGGACCAGAATCGGCGCGAGCAGGGAGCCCGTGCGCACGAGCACGAAGCCGAGCAGCAGTCCGATCACGGCTGTGGGCAGGATGCGGGTCAGCTCCATGTGCAGGGCGCCGAACAGGATCGCGCTGAGCACGACCGCCTTCCCCTCGCCGAAGCGCGCCCGGAAGCCGGAGAGCACGAAGCCGCGGAACAAGAGCTCCTCGCACAGCGGCGGTAGCACCGCGAACAGCACCAGCAGCAGCGGCAAGGGCGCCGCCATGAGGGGCCGGATGGCCCGCTCCAGGTTTTCGGCGCGCAGGTCGGGGAAGAAGCGGCTCAGGGCGCCGGCCATGAGCAAGGCCGCGCCCACTCCCGTGGCCATGAGCAGCGGAACACGCCTGGGCGCCAGAGGCGCCAGGCGGAAGGTCTCCCTGAAGCTGAGCTTGCGGCCGCGGGCGAACAGAAGCGTCGGCAGCAAGACTGCGCCGAGCTGCGCCCACAGCACGGCGCGCACCGCTCCGCCCAGGCTATCCGGGAGCGAGGTCGGAGACAGGAAGAAGAACAGCGCCACGACGGAGAAGAACAAGAGCACCGCCTGGCCCGCCGTGGGCAGGCCCGTCCGGGCCGCCTCCAACGAGCGGGGGTCGTATCCCTTTCCGGCGCCGGTGCGGAAGAGCACTTCCTCGCGCTTGAAGACCGAGACCGCGACAGCCAGAGCGAGCCCCGCGTAGAGCATCATGGCGCCGACCGTAACCAGCGCGGGGCCGAGCGACTCCCCGCCCAGCAGCATGGCCTTAACCAACAGCACGATGTTGGCGACAGGGATGAAGGCCAGGCCGTAGGTCAGCTCGACGTTCGGCAACAGCGCCATCATCATGGGCGGCATGGCGGCGATGAACAGCGGCGTGAGGTAGTGCTGTCCCTCCTTGTAGGACGTCGCGAAGGCTGAGATGGCCAGGGCCAACGCGCTGAACAGCGCGGCTGTCGGAATCAGGCTCGCCGTCACCACGAGGAAGGCGGAGGCGCTCATGCTGAAGGCGATCTGCCCGCCACCGGCCCACATGCCGGCGAGCTTCGAGAAGGTCAGGCCCATGATCACGAGGTTGAGCAAGGCCGTGACCATGGCCACGGTCCATATCGCGCAGAACTTGCCGAGCACGATCTCGGTGCGCGACACCGGCGCCACAAGCAGCGTCTCCAACGTGCCGCGCTCCTTCTCTCCGGCCACGAGGTCGACGGCCGGGTAGAAGGCGCTGGTCAGCGCCATGATCACCAGCAACATGCCGAGGATGGGCGCGAAGGAGTAGGCGCCCTTGCGCGTCTTGCTGGCCAGTTCCACGGGCTCGACCACCACCGGCCGTTGCACGAACTCCAACAGCCCGCGGTTCTTCGGGTTTGCCGCGATCACGTCGCGCCGCCGGTCGTTGGCGAAGTCGGTGAGCGCCGTGTACACCTTCTTGCGCGCGGCGGCGCTGCGCTCGTCGGTCGGATCGAACAGCAGCGCGGCTTGCTCCCGGGCGGCGCGGTGGGACACGCGCGGGTAGTAGACGAGCATCCCGGAGTAGCCGTGGTTGTCGAGCAGGGTACGGATGCCGCCGATCACCTCTTCGTCCGGTTCAGGGTCCCGCGCTTTCGGATCCGGCTGCTCGATCCGCTGTTCGCGCCGGCTCAGGCGCCCCTTCAGGTCGAGCTTCAGCAAGAGCTCCTGCAGGCGAGCGCGCACAGGGCCGTCCATGTCGTCCAGCTGGAACAGCGTCAGCTTCGGCTCCAGGTGCTCGCGCAGGCCATCCGGAACCCGTTCGACGAGCACGTGCTGGGGCTCTTCCTGCAGGTTGCGCCGCGTCGCCCCCATCACCTGCGTCATGACCAGCAGCAGCGCCGGGTACAGCAAGAGCGGCAGTACGAAGGCGACGAACAGCGTGCGCCGGTCGCGCACGGTATCCAGCAGCTCCTTGCCGCAGATCAGCGAGAGGCGTCTTCGTCGCATGCGTCGATGAGGGAGAAGAAGATGTCCTCGATACGGTCGCTGTGGGCCCGCGCCTTGACCTCGGCCACCGGGACCTGATCGAGGATGCGCCCGCGGTGGATGATGGCCAGGTCGTCACACAGACTCTCGGCCTCGCCCATGATGTGCGTGCTGAGCAGCACGGTGCGTCCCCGGTCGCGGCACGCGGCGATGAACTCCACGACCGTGCGCGCCACGAGCACGTCGAGGCTCGTGGTGGGCTCGTCGAAGATCAGCACGGGCGGGTCGTGGACGATCGTGCGCGCGAGCGACACCTTCTGCTTCATGCCGGCGCTCAGGCGTCCGTTCGGGGTGTCGCCGAAGCTGTGCATGTCGAGCATGTCGAACAGCTCTTCGATGCGCTGCTCCACAACGTCGTCTCCCAGGCCGTACAAGCGGCCGAAGTAGCGGATCATCTCGCGCGGCGTCAGGCGTTCGTAGATCTGCGTCGTGCCCGTGAGGAAGCCGATCTTGCTGCGCACGCCGACGGGGTCCGCCGCCACGTCGAGGCCCATCACCTCCGCCCGCCCTTCCGTCGGCACCAAAGCCGTGGACAGGATGCGCAGCGTGGTCGTCTTGCCCGCCCCGTTCGGACCCAGCAGGCCGAACACGCGGCCGGGCTGCGCCGTGAAGCTGACGCGGTCCACGGCCCGCAGCTCACCGCCGCGGCGCGGGTCGTGGAAGATCTTGGAGAGGCCCTCGGCGACGATCACAGTGGTCCTTCTACCATCGGCCCGCCCGGCCGCTTTCTGGACTGCGCCGCCCGCAGCGCGACCCCCTCCGAGCGCCCTAAGCCATGTGTCTGGACGCCTTTGTGGCTCCGTGCTAAGGTGCGCGGCTCCCCATGACTGAGGCTGACCGAGATGCCCGTGGCCGTCCTTGCCTTTTCGGGAGGTCTGGACACCTCCTTTGCGGTCCTCGCGCTGAAGCGCGAGGGGTACTCCGTCGTAACCGCTACGATCGACTCCGGCGGGCATAGCGCCGCCGAGCTCGAACAGATCGCCGCCCGCTCCCGGGCCCTGGGCGCCGTTGCGCACGTCAGCGTCGACGGCCGCCGCGAGATCTACGACCGCTTCTTCTCGTGGCTGATCCGGGCGGGGGCGTTGCGCGGCGGCGTCTACCCCGTCGCCGTCGGCGCGGAGCGGGTCGTGCAGGCGGAGGGGCTGGTCCGGGTGGCGCGCGAACACGACGCGACCGTCGTGGCCCACGGCTGCACCGCGGCCGGCAACGACCAGGTGCGTTTCGAAGTGGCGTTGGGCGTCCTGGCTCCGGATTTGAAGGTGCTCGCGCCCATCCGCGACGGCGCCGTGGACCGGGCCGCGTCGACCGCGGCGTTGCGCGAGGCCGGCGTGGAGATTCCCGAAAGGACCACGCGCTACTCCATCAACGCGGGCCTGGTGGGCACGACCATAGGCGGCGGCGACACGCACGACCCGTGGGCGGAGATCCCGGAGGAGGCCTACGAGGCGGCCGGCGCCGGACTCGCCGCGGATGCGCCGGAGCGCGAGATCGTGCTGGGCTTCCAGGAGGGGCTGCCCGTCTCGCTCGACGGCGAGGCGCTCGACCCGCTGGTGTTGCTGGGGCGCCTGGAGGACGCGGCGCGGCCGCTAGGCATCGGACGCGGCGTCCACCTGGGCGACACGATCCTCGGCATCAAGGGGCGCATCGCCTTCGTGGCGCCGGCGGCCGCGGTGCTGATCACGGCGCACCGCGAGCTCGAGAAGCTGGTGCTCACGAAGCGGCAGGCCGCCGTGAAGGGGCGCCTCGGCAGCCTGTACGCCGACCTGCTGCACGAGGCGCTGTACCACGACCCCGTCTGCCGTGACGTGGAGGCGCTGCTCGCCTCGTCCCAGAAGCGGGTCTGCGGAGACGTACGCGTCACACTCAGGCGCGGTCGGGTCGAGGTCACGGGAGTGCGCTCCCCCTACTCGCTCGTGCGGCCGGGCACGCTCTACGGCGAGGAAACGGAGCTGTGGTCCGGGGCGGACGCCGCGGGCTTCAGCCTGCTCTACGGCCTGCAGGCGCGCATGGCCGCCGAACGGGACCGCGACTCCCGCGACAGGGAGCCGGGCGCGTGAAGGTCCACGTCCACAAGCTCGCGTCGGTCACTTACCGGCTCGACCTCGGCCACGAGCTGGAGATCTCCACCGAGATCGAAGCGCGCGCGGGCAACGTGCTCGTGGTGCGCGCGCTGGAGGAGAAGCGCGTCTACGACGTGCTCGAGCTCGAGTCCGGCCGCATGGCGCACATCTCAAAGGGCGACGTGATCGCCGGCGCGCTCGGCTCCCGCGCCGCGCTGCGCGGGTTCGTAGGGCGCGTGCCGGAGACGATCCGGGCGGGCGACGAGCTGCACGTGCTCAACCTCGGCGGCGTGCTGGGCGCATGCACATCCGAGAACAGAGACGTCGGCCACCCGCTGCGCGTGGAGGTGTTGGGCATGGCCGTGCGCGACGGCCGCCCCCTGTCCGTACGCGACGCCAGCCTGCCTACGGCGGAAACGCTGGAGCTGAAGGCTCCGCTCGTGCTCGTTTCCGGAACGTGCATGAACAGCGGCAAGACGCGCGCGGCCGTCGAGATCATCTTCCGGCTGAGCCAGCGCGGCTATCGGGTGGGCGGTGCCAAGCTCACGGGCGTGGCGGCGCTGCGCGACCAGCTCAACATGGTCGACCACGGGGCGGTGGCGGCCTTGAGCTTCCTCGACTGCGGCCTGGTGAGCACAGCCGACGTCGACGATCTGGCGCCGGTCGCGAAGGGCGTGCTCAACGCTCTGGGCCCGCACGAGGTCGACGTCGTCGTAGCCGAGACCGGCGACGGCGTGATCGGCCGCTACGGTGTGCGCTCACTGCTCGAGGACGACGAGCTGAAACGCAAGACGCTTTGCCACGTGTTGACCGCCAACGACCTGGTTGCGGCCTGGGGCGGATGGCGGCTGATGCGCGAGGAGCTCGGGCTACAGCTGCACGTGATGGCGGGCCCCGCGACGGACAACGAGGTCGGTAGCCACTACGTGGCCGAGGAGCTCCATATCGCGGCCGCGAACGCACGCACCGAAGGCGAGAAGCTGGCGGACCTGGTCGAGCAGCTGGTGTTCGGGTCATGAGCGGCGCAGCGATCCCCGTCACCATACAGGGCGCCGCCGGATACGGCGGCCAGGAGTTGTTGCGCCTGCTGCAAGCCCACCCGCGCTTCCGCGTCGTGGCGGCCTCGAGCCGGCGCCACGCCGGCAAGCCGGTCGAGCAGATCCTGCCGCAACTCACGGGTTTCTATCCGGATCTCAACTTCACGACGCCGGAGCAAGCGCTGGAAGTGGAATGCGCGGCCGTCTTCCTGGCGACGCCACACGGCGTATCGCGCACGTTGTGGCATACGGTCGTCTCGCGCCTGCCCGAGGCGCGCGTGGTCGACTTGAGCGGGGACTTCCGGCTGCGCGACCGCGCCGCGTTCGACCGTTGGTACGGCGGCGAGCACCCCCACTTCGAGGCCGTCTCCGAGTTCCGCTACGGGCTCACCGAGACCAACCGCGAAGCCGTGCGGAGCGCGCGCTACGTGGCCAACCCGGGCTGCTTCGCCACGGGTGCGTTGTTGGCGCTGGCCCCGCTGGCCGAACGCGGCTTATTGAAGCACGGCGCCACCGTCGTGGCCACGACCGGTTCCTCCGGCTCCGGCGCCGAGGCCAAGGCCACCACGCACCATCCGGAACGGGCCCAGGACCACCGCGCCTACAAGGTGCTGCGGCACCAGCACCAGCCGGAGATCGACCAGGAGCTGCAACGGCTCGGTGCGCAAGCGCGGGTGGCCCTGGTGCCGCAGTCCGGCGCGTTCAGCCGCGGCATCTTCACCGTTGCGCACGTGGAGTTGGAGGAGCAGACGGATGTGGCCGCGCTGCTACGCACGCGCTACGCGGACGAGCCGTTCGTACGCGTGCGGGAACAGTCCCCGGCCCTGCGCTACGTCGTGCGCACGAACTTCTGCGACGTGTCCGCCGTCCAGGAGGGCCGGGACGTGATCGTGCTCACGGCGCTCGACAACCTGGTCAAGGGCATGAGCGGCCAGGCCATCCAGAACCTGAACCTGATGTTCGGGCTCGAGGAAACAGCGGGCCTGCACCACCCGGGAGCGAGCGTGTGACGCGGCAGGATACGATCGACGGCGCGCGGCGCTACGAGCTGCCCACTTACCCGCGCCTCGACATCGTGGCCGTGCGCGGCGAGGGCGCGCGCATCGTGGACGCGGACGGGACCGCCTACCTCGACTTCTACGGCGGACACGCCGTGGCGCTCTTGGGCCACTCCCCCGGGCGCGTGGTGGAGGCCATCGCGCGGCAGGCGCGCGAGCTGCTTTTCTATTCGAACGTGCTGCACACGCCCGCCCGGGCGGCGGCCGCCGAGCGCCTGGCCCGGCTGTCTCCGTGGGAGGACGCGCAGGTCTTCTTCTCGAACTCCGGCGCTGAGGCCAACGAGGCGGCTCTGCGCGTGGCGCGCAAGGCCACCGGCCGGCTGAAGGTGGCCGCCTTCACCGGGAGCTTTCACGGGCGCACGCTCGGCGCCGCCGCGGCTTGCGGCCTGGGCGAGTACCGTGCCGCGGCCGCCCCGCTCGTCGACCCGGCCGATGCCTACGTGTTCGGCAACTTCAACGACGTGGACGGGCTCCGGGCGCTCGTGACTGAGGAGTGCGCCGCCGTGCTCGTGGAGCCCATCCAGTCCATGGGCGGCGTGCACAGCATGACGGCCGAGTTCGCCGGGGCCTTGCGCAGCCGCTGCGACGCGACCGGCGCGCTGCTCCTTTTCGACGAGGTGCAGACCGCCCCCGCGCGCACGGGCCATTGGTTTTGCGGTGAGCGCTGGGACGTCGCGCCTGATCTGATCACGACGGCCAAGGGGGTCGCGGCGGGTTTTCCCGCCGGCGTGCTGTTGGCCGCGGGCTCGGTGGCCGCCACGGTCGGCGCGGGCGACCTCGGCTCCACTTTCGGAGGCGGACCGGTGGCCTGCGCGGCCATCGATGCGTGCCTCGCCGAGCTCGAGGAGATCGACGGCCCGGCGCGGGCGCAGGCCATCGAAGAGCGCGTGCGCACAGCGCTCGGCGAAGCGCCCGGCGTGGACGAGATCCGCGGCCACGGCGCCTTGCTCGGCGTGCGGCTCCTGGGCGACGGGCCCGCGTTCGCGAAGCGGCTGCGCGAGGAACGGCACGTGCTCGTAGGCGGATGCCCCGGGGACACGGGCGTGCTACGCCTTCTGCCGCCGTTGAACATCACGGACACGGAGCTCGAGCAGGGGCTCGAAGCCATACGGAGCCTGCTGTGAGTCTCCGGGAACGCTCGATCCTGAGCCTGCAGGACCTCACGCTCGACGAGACCGAGCAGCTGCTCACGCGGGCGGCCGGCTTCCGCGAGGACGGGATTGCGCCCACGCTTGCCGGCCGGCGCGTTTGCGGCCTGTTCTTCAACCCGTCCCTGCGGACACGCACGAGCCTCGAGATTGCGGCCCGGAGCCTAGGCGCCCAGAGCCTGTGCTACGACGTCGGCGGGATGTGGCCGCTCGAGTTGGAAGACGGGGCCGTGATGGACGGCGACAAGATCGAGCACGTGCGCGACGCGATCGGCAAGTTCCTCAGCGGCGTCGTGGATCTGATCGGCGTGCGCAGCTTCCCGGACCTCGGCCGGCCTTACGCCGAGGCGGGAGCCGACGCGCTCGTGCAGGCCGTCGAAGAGGCGGCGGAGGTTCCGGTGCTCAACCTCGAGTCCACGCTGTTCCATCCCATGCAGGGGCTGGCGGACCTCTTCACGTTGCGCAACCATCTCGAAGGCGACCCCTCGGACCACACGATTGCGCTGACCTGGGCCTACCATCCGAAGCCGCTGCCGATGGCCGTGACGAACACGGCGCTCTTGGCCTTCTGCCGCGCCGGCTACCGCGTGCGCCTTGTGCACCCGTCGGGCTTCGACCTGGATCCGGACGTGATGGCGTGCGCGCAGGAACTGGGCGGAGATCGGCTCAGCCGCCACACCGATATGGACGAGGGCTTGCGGGGGGCGCGCGTGATCTACGCCAAGTCGTGGGCCTCGCACGCGTCCTACGGCAATCTCGAAGAAGACGCGCGGCAGCGCGCGCTGCATAAGGACTGGATCGTGAACGAAGAGCGGCAGGCGGCCGCGGACCCGGGCGCTTTCATGCATTGTCTGCCCGTGCGCCGCAACGTAGTCGTCAGCGACAGTGTGCTCGACGGGCCGCACTCCTGGGTCGCGGAGCAGGCGCGTTCGCGCGTGCTGGTCCAGGCCGCGGTGCTGCACGAGGTGCTCGCATGAAGCGGAATCGCCGAGGCCTGGCTCCTTCTCGGGGAGCTCCCGGCTCATGAACGGGAGCGACGTGAGCATCCTGTTGCAGGCGCTGCCGTACATCCGGCACCACGCGCGGGCAACCTTCGTGATCAAGTGCGGCGGCGAGATCGCACGCGACCCCGAGGCGCTCGAGCACCTGGCGACCGACGTGGCGCTCTGCAGCCACATAGGGATTCGGCTGGTGCTGGTGCACGGCGGCGGGCCGCAGGCCACGGAGCTCAGCCGCAAGCTCGGCCGCGAGCCCGAAATCATCCAGGGCCGCCGCGTCACCGACGATGTTTCGCTCGAGGTGACCAAGATGGTCTTCGCCGGGCAGATCAACATCGACATGCTCGGCGCGCTACGGCGCCAAGGGCTCCGGGCGGTCGGCCTGAGCGGCGTGGACGCGGGCATCGTGGACGCGGTGCGGCGGCCGGAGACCGACGTAGAAGACCCGGTCACGGGCGAGACGCGCCGCGTGGACTTCGGCCATGTAGGCGACATCCGCGCGGTCGACACACGGCTCTTGTGCAAGCTCCTGGAGGAAGGCTACCTGCCCGTGGTCTCCTCGCTCGGAGGGGACGACGAGGGGCACATCTACAACATCAACGCCGACACCGTGGCGGCCCGCATCGCCATCGAGATGAAGGCGGACAAGCTGATCGTGCTCACGAACGCACCGGGGCTGCTCGAGGACCCGGCCGATCCGGCCTCGCGCGTCTCGCACGTGTCGGCGCGGCGTTGCGACGAACTGCTCCGCTCCGGCACCATCCAGGGCGGGATGGTGCCGAAAATCCGTACCCTCGTGGAGGCCGTGCGCGGCGGGGTCGCGCGCGCACACATTCTCGACGGCAAGGCGCCTCACAGCCTGCTCGTGGAGCTGTTCACGAAGGAGGGCACGGGCACGATGGTGACCACGCGCGACGAGGAGAAGCGCTACCTGGACGAATGAACGTCGTCGAGCTGTGCCGCGACCTCGTGCGCATCCCTTCCTTGAGCGGAGCGGAGGAAGGCTGCGTCGCGCTGCTCCAAGACCGGCTGCGCGCGTTCGACCCGACGGTCTCGGGCCGCAACGTCTTCGCCGTGCGCGGCGACGGGCCGCGCACGCTGCTCTTGAACAGCCACACGGACACGGTGCCGGCCTCCGACGAGTGGACTTGCGACCCGTACGCCGCCGAGCTGCGCAACGGCCGCATCTACGGTCTCGGTGCGAACGACGCCAAGGGGCCGCTGGCGGCCCTCACCGTCGCCTTCTGCACGGCGCGGCTTCCCGCGGGCGCCCGGCTGGTGCTCGCGGCCACCTGCGAGGAGGAGACGGGAGGGGACGGGCTCGGGGCGTTGCGCCCGGAGCTGCCCGAGCTCGACGCCGCCGTGATCGGCGAGCCCACGGCCCTGCAGGTGTGCACCGCCCAGCGCGGCATGCTGCGCGTGCGCATTCGCGTGCCGGGCAAGCGCGCCCACGCCGCGCGGCCGTGGCAAGGCGAGAACGCCATCTTCAAGGCCAGTCGCGACATCCTGTCCCTGGAGCAGATCGAGCTGCCCGAGCGGCATCCAATCCTCGGCCCCCCCACTCTGCAGGTGACCGTCATCACGGGCGGCGTCAAGGTGAACGTCGTGCCGCCCGAGTGCACCTTCGAAGTCGACGCGCGCACTCTGCCGGCAATGGACAACCGCACGCTCCTGGAGCGCATCCGCGCCGCGGTGCAAGGCGAGGTCTCGCTCATCAGCGACCGCTTCGTGCCTGTGGAGACCGCCGCGAGCGAGCCGATCGTCCAGGCGGCGCTGCACGCCGGCGGCGCCGCGGAGCCGGTGGCCTTCGGCGGCGTCAGCGACCTGTTCCACGTGCGCGACGTACCCGGCATCGTCCTGGGCCCGGGCCGCAGCGAGCAGAGCCACGCGGCAGACGAATGGATGGAGACCGACATGCTCGAGCGGGGCACCGAGGTCTACCGCGCCGTCGTCGAGAGGTACTTCGCATGAGCGGACGCCTGTGGGGCAGCCGTTTCAGCGGACGGCTCGACGAACGCATCGACCGGCTCAGCCGCTCGCTGCCCTTCGACCGGCGCCTGTTCGAGCAGGACATCGACGGCTCCGCGGCCTGGGCGCGCGCGTTGCGCCGCATCGGCGTGCTCACCGCGGGCGAGTTGAAGGCGGTCCTTGCGGGCCTGGAGAAGGTGCGCGGCGAGTTCCGGCAGAACCGCTTCCGGGCGCGCGCTACCGACGAGGACATCCACACCGCCGTGGAGCGCCGCCTGACCGACCTGGTTGGGGCGCCGGGCCGCAAGCTGCACACCGGCCGCAGCCGCAACGACCAGGTAGCCTGTGACCTGCACCTGTGGCTCAAGCAAGAGGCCGCACGCGCCGCCAAGCACCTGTCGGAGCTGGCCGCGAGCCTGCTCGACCTCGCGAAGCGTAGTATCGACGTCGTCCTGCCCGCCTACACGCACCTGCAGCGGGCGCAGCCGGTGCTGGCCGCGCACCACCTGCTCGCGTACGTCGAAATGCTGGCGCGCGACCGCAAGCGCTTCGTCCACGCGCACGCGGGCGCGGACGTGCTGCCGCTCGGCTGCGGCGCCGCGACGGGCGTGGCGTTCCCCATCGACCGAACGGCGCTGGCCCGGGAGCTCGGCTTCAAGCGCGTGGCGCGCAACAGCATGGACGCCGTCGGGTCGCGCGACGCGGCGCTGGAGTTCCTCGCCGCCTGCTCGATCTGCGGCGTGCACATGTCGCGGCTCGGAGAGGAGATCGTGCTCTGGGCCTCGAGCGAATTCGGCTTCCTGCGGCTGGACGACCGGGTGGCCACGGGCTCGAGCCTCATGCCGCAAAAGCGGAACCCGGACGGCGCAGAGCTGGCGCGCGGCAAGGCCGGACGCTTGCTGGGCCATTTCGTGGCGCTGGCTGCCACGCTCAAGGGGCTCCCGCTGGCCTACAACAAGGACTTGCAGGAAGACAAGGAGGCCTGCTTCGACGCCGCTGACACGCTCGACGGCGTGAGCGCAGCGTTGCGGGCCACGCTCGAGCGCAGCGGCTTCGACACGGCGCGTTGTGCGCAAGCGCTGCGCGGCGGACACCTGCTGGCCACGGAGCTGGCCGACTACCTCGTGCGCAAGCGCGTTCCCTTCAGGCGCGCGCACGAGATCGTGGGCGGGCTCGTGGCGGCCGCCGACAAACGCTCGGTCGACGTTACCGAGTTGCCGCTGGAAGTCCTCCGCGAGGCGGCGCCCGAGTTCGAGCCGGACGTGCGCAAGGCGCTCACGATCGCGGCCGCGCTGGGGGCACGCAAGGCCGTCGGTGGGACGGCGCCGGGACGCGTGCGCCGCGAGCTCCAGGCCTGGCGCAGGCGGCTCGCGAGCTGGGGCGAAAGCCCTATTTAGTGCGTTCCCACAGGTGCGGGGCCGCGCCCGGCAGGACACGGCTCAAATACGGGTTAAGATGCTTCTGAGGGGTGTCCGAACCTGTTGCTGTGAAGGCGAAACATGAGTAGAGCCATGCGCACATTCATGATGCTTCTCGTGCTGGCCGTGGCCGGCTGCGGCGGCGCGGGCGGCGGCAACAGCGGCCCGGGCGGACCCGTCGGCCTCTTCCAGCTGGACCAGACGAGCCCTCCGGACGCCAGCTCCAACGTACCGCTCACGCAAGAGCTGCGTCTGATCTTCACCAAGCCCGTGGCCCAGAGCTCACTGAACACGACGACCATCATCGTCGAGGCCGAGACGGGCGACCGGGTGCTGGGACAGCTGCTCGTCTCGCAGGCCAGCTCCAACACCGTGCGTTTCATACCGTCCCAGGGCTACTTCGCCTTCGCGGTGCACAACGTCATCATGACGACGGACCTCCAGGCCACGGACGGACAGTTCCTGGACCGCGAGTACGGCATCGCGTTCCAGACGGTGCCGACGGGCCCGGTGCTCCCCACGCAGGCGCAGGTCGTGAACCACGGCCAGTTGCTGCGCGAAGGCCGTTGGTTCCATCGCATGACGCGGCTTCTGAACGGCCGCTTCCTGATCACCGGCGGCTACGGCGCGACGAGTTCGGTACGCAACTCGGCCGAAGAGCTCGACACGGGCGCCATCCAGTCGACGCTGGTGCCGAACCCCATGATCCAGGCGCGCGCCGGGCACGTGCAGGTGCTCTTGCAGGACGGGCGCGTGCTGCTGGCCGGCGGCGAGACGCTTGACGTCCCGTTCGTCCCGCTGACGGACTGCGAGATCTACGACCCCGCCACGCGCACGTTCTCGAACGCCGCGACGATGAGCCAGGCGCGCTCCTTCGCGCACGGCGTGCTGCTGAGCGACGGGCGCGTGCTGGTCACGGGTGGGCAGGGCTTCGACCCCATGGGCGTCTTCATCTTCCGCGACGACGCCGAGATCTATAACCCGCTCACGGACACCTGGGCCACGGTGACGCTGCGCATGCGCACCGGGCGCTCCGGGCACTTCTCCGCGCTGATCCCGGGCAGTATCGACGTGGTCGTGATCGGTGGCAGCCAGACCACGGCCGTCTCCGAGAAGTACATCACGCAGTTCGGCGTCTGGGATTTCGCCTTTCTGCCGCCCTTCAGCATCCACCACTTCGGCGCCGCCACCGTGATGCCCGACGGCCGTTCGTTCGTGGCCGGCGGGACGGTGCGCAACGTGACCATCTACGACCCGCAGTTCGGCTTCCTGCAGGCGTCGAACACGCTGTCGCGGGCGCGCACGTTCGCGACGGCGACGGCATGGCCGGACGGCCGGGTGGTCGTCGCCGGCGGCACGGACTTCGCCAACGCTCCCGTGATCGCGCTGAACTCGATCGCGGTGCTGCACCCCATCGGCAGCTCGGGCCGCATCTTCGAGGTCCCGGGCGTGACCCTGCCCGTGTCCACCTCGCATCACGAGGCGGGCTCCGCGGTGGACGGCAGCATCTGGTTGACGGGCGGCGTCCCGCTCAACCTGGCCGACCCTGCGCT
>JAPUHK010000030.1 GCA_027297745.1 Planctomycetota bacterium
AGTCCGGGGGACGCCCAAGGAGCGCTTCCGCATCTCGCCCCAGGGGCCGGACAAAGACCTGCTGATCCAGTACTGGACCGTTGAAAAGGACGGAAGGGTCGCCATCGAGCGCCTGCCCGCCGGGACCTACGAGGTCTCCGGCTACAAGGACGGCAAGAGCTGGAAGCAGACCATCACGCTTCCGGGCCAGGCCACGCTGCAGATTCCCTGACCGGCGGCCGTCGCGTTCCGGGGCACTGCCCACCGAACTCGGAGTCCGGGGGTTCGTCTAACATGCCGACCGGGCCCGGGCTGCGCCCCTTTCATGCAGAAACCGCCGGGAACCACGCCCGGCTGACGGAGAGACACGATGCAATCCAGACGGCTGGCACGTTTCGCGATGGTGGTGGGCTGCCTTGCGGCCCTGGCGCTGATCGGCCCGCAGGGGCTCGGCGGGGAGAAGACCCCGCAAGACCTGCTGACCAAGGCCAACAACGCCTTCGACAAGCACAACTACGCAGACGCGGCGCGCGACTACCTGGCCTTCCTGGAGGCCGGCGCCAAGGGCGAGGACCTGCACCACGCCGGCCAGCGGCTGATCATGGCCCGGCTGCGCCTGCAGCTCTTCGATCCGGCTCTCGAGGCGGCCGAGCAGTACGTCAAGCGCACCGCCGGGACGCCTTACGAGGCGCGTGCGGCACGCCTGGCCGGCAACCTCTATCTGTCCGTGCCGCATTGGGGCACGCGCGCCGGCGGCAAGTTCCACCGCTCGCAGTGGAAACAGGGCATCCACGTGCGCTCCTTCGTCTTCGACAAGCGCCACGGCGTCGCGCTGCTCGAGCGGTCCCGCGATCTGTATGCGCACTACGACGCGCCCGAGCGCGCGAAGGACCTCGAGGTGCTGCCCAAGGACGAGCGCAAGGCCTGGCACGACGAGCGCATCGAATGCCTGTTCGATCTCGCGGGCGTGTGCGCCCGCTTCGGCATCTATGAGAACTCGTGGTGGTTCTGGTACTCGTTCTGGGGCGAGCGGGACGAGTTCCTGGCCGAGACGGCGGGCGAGAACGACTTCGACGAATACAACAGCTACTGGCAGCAGCAGCGCAAGCGCCCCATCGGGCTGCGCGTAGGCGCCGACGGCAACCCCGTCTTCCCCTCCGCGCCGAAGGAGTACGGGAAGAACCTCAGCGACGACGAGAAGATCCTCTTCCTGCTGGCCGAGGTGCGCAAGCTCGACCGCTCGGACAACAAGGAGTTCGAGGCGCTCAGCTACTACCGGCAGGCGATGCTCTCTCGCGCGCGCTTTGGCACGGACCGCCTCAACCAGTACGCCGGCATGTACTACTGGGGCGGCGGGCATCCGCTCCAGAAGGAGCTCGAGGACTTCAACCCGTGGCAGCTGAAGGACGACGAGGCGCTCGTGCTGGCCGGCGGCCGCATCCGCATGGTCAAGCTGCCCAAGCAGTGGGACGTGCTCGGGCTGTTGCGTGTGGTCGAGGGGGACTACGGCCGCGCCGGACTGTCCTCCCAGGCGCAGTACTCGATCGGCGTCTACCACCAGAGCCGCCAGCAGTACACGACTGCGCTGGGTGAGTACGACAAGCTCGAGACGAAGTACCCCGGCAGCAACTACGTGAACATGGCCGACCAGCAGGTCGAGCGCATCCTGAGGCCGCAGGTCCGCGTCAGCCAGGCCGGCGTGCAGCTTCCCGGGGATCCCGCGCACGTCCAGATCAGCTACCGCAACACGGGCAAGGTCTGGTTCGTGGCGCGCCGCATCGACCACGAGGGCTTCCTGCGCGAGCTACGCAGCCAGGAGCCCGACCGCAAGCGGGGGTTCCGCTACTTCTACCAGCTGCGCAACTGGCACTACCACTTCGTCAACGGCTACAACGCCGACCGCAAGATCGACCACATCGTCGAGAACTACGTCGGGCAGGAAGTGGCGCGCTGGTCGGAAGAGGTCAAGAACGACGGGACGCACCGGTACGCGACGGCCACGCTGCAGATCCCGATGGACCGGCCCGGCGCCTACCTCGTGTACGCCTACCTGAACGCACCGCCGGTTACAGACGCGGACAAGCGCGGCAAGTACGCGCTCACCCTCGGCGACAGCCGCGCCGTCGTGTCGCTCACCGACCTGGCCATCGTCGACAAGAAGGTCGAGGGCGGCAACTTGTTCTTCATCTGCAACGCGCGCACGGGCGCCCCTGTGCCGAAGGCGACCGTCCGCGCGCTCGAGATCTGGTCGACGTACAACCGCAAGCTCAAGCGCAGCGAGTACTTCCGCGAGATGCACGAGGTGGTCACGGACGAGCAAGGGCTGGCCCTGCTCCGGTACCCGAAGCGCAACGAGCGGGGACAGATGCACCTGCTCGTGCGCGCGGGTTCCGGCGAGAGCAAGCGGGTGGCCTGGTCCGGCATGTCCTATTGGAGCTACTACAACCCGTCGCGGATGCGCTCGGGCACGTTCGCCTACTGCATCACCGACCGGCCGGTCTACCGGCCGGGGCAGGAAGTGCGCTTCAAGGTCTGGATGCGCACCATGCAGAACGGGATCTTCAGCAACCGGCCCGATCACAGCGTCACGCTGACCGTGTACGACGTACGCGGCAACAAGGTGCACGAGTCGAGCCACCGTTCCGACCAGTACGGCGGCTTCGACGGCTCCTTCACGCTCGGCGAGGAGCCCGCCCTCGGCATGTACCGCCTGCAGGTCTCTGGCCAGAGCTACGCGGGCGGCCAGAACTTCCGCGTCGAGGAATACAAGAAACCCGAGTTCGAGGTCACGGTCGAGCCGGGCAAGACGCACACGAAGCTCGGCGACGTGATCACGGCGTCGATCAAGGCCGAGTACTTCTTCGGCGGCGCAGTGACCGAAGCGTCGGTCAAGTACAAGGTCTTCCGTGAGGAGTACCGGCACCGCTACTACTTCCCCGGTGTGTGGGATTGGCTGTACGGCCCCGGTTACGGCTGGGCCTGGTACGACTACGACTGGTACCCGTGGTGGGGCGCCGTGCGTTGCTGCCGCATCGCGCCGGTCTGGTGGTGGGGCTGGCACGGCAGGGGCGGGTATTCGCCCATCCGTGAGCTCGTGCAGCAGGGCGAGGCGGCGATCGGCCACGACGGCAAGCTCGAGGTGAAGATCGACACCGCCCCCGCGCTGCGCGACCACCCCGACCGGGATCACCGCTACGTGATCCAGGCCGAGGTGCGCGACCAGAGCCGCCGCGTGATCACCGGCGAGGGGTCCGTCAAGGTGACGCGGCAGGCGTACTACGCCATGGTGCAGCCCCAGAGCAGCTACGTGCGTCCCGGCCAGGAGTTCGTCGTGAAGATCCGCTGCGCCACGCCGGCCAACACACCGGTCAAGGCCGAGGGCGTGGTGACCATCAGCGAGGTCGTCTTCGGCGGCCCGAACAACGCACACATCAAGGAGACGCAGCTGCAGACCTGGAAGGCCTCGACCGACGAGCGCGGGAACCTCGAGTTCCGGCTGCGCCACGAGAAGAGCGGCCAACTCAAGATCAAGTTCGAGGCGCCGGACGAGTGGGGCGGTGTGGTCGAGGGCTACGGCATCGTGTGGGTTGCGGGAGACGACTTCGACGGACGGCTGCAACGCTTCAACGATCTGGAGATCCTGACCGACAAGCGCTCGTACGAGCCGGGCGAGGTCGCGCACGTGCTTATCAACACCAAGCGCGACGACAGCTACGTGCTCTTCAGCGACAACGTGGACAACAACCACATGCTCTCGTGGAAGCTGTTGCACTTGCCCAAACGCACCACGGTCGTGGACGTGCCGATCACCAGGGAGGGGCGCCCTAACTTCTTCATCGAGGCCACCACGGTGTCCGGGACGCGCGTGCACCAGCAAGTGCGGCGCATCGTCGTGCCGCCGGCGGAGGGCGTGCTGAACCTGACGGTGACCACGGACAAGCCCGAGTACGGCCCGGGCGAGCGCGCACGGATCGACGTCACGGCCACGACGCTGAACGGAGAGCCGGTGCAGGCGCAGGTCACCGTGTCGGCCTTCGATAAGTCGGTGCTCTACATCCAGCCCGAGCTGACGCCCGCGATCGCCAAGTTCTTCCACGGCAACCTGCGGCGACACTCGGCGCAGATGACGACGAACCTCGTGGAGCAGTTCAGCGCCTGGGGCGACGTCATGCGTCCGTTCCAGCACCTGTATCCCCTGCCGCCGGCGTGGTACGGCCTCTGGGGGCCCAGCGTGCGCAGTTGGCAGCGCTTTGACAAGGAGGACGTGGGCCGTCTGGGCGGGAGCGGATCGCGTAGACAGCGTTCCGCGCTCAAGAACGAGGCGCGCGCAAACGGCTTCGAAGAGGACGCGCTGGCCGACCGGGCAGAGGGGGAGGTGGCGCAGGAGTTGACGGCCGCCGGAACCATCGCGAGAGGCGTGGCGGGCAAGGCGGCGCCTGCGGCGAGTCCTGCCCGCAAGGCGGGTCTCGGTGGGGGCGGCGGAGCTGCGGCCGGCGGTAGCGACCTCGTGGAAGCGGAGGTGCGCAAGCGCTTCGCCGATACGGCCGCCTGGGTCACCACGCTCACCACCGGTGCCGACGGCAAGGCCTCCACGTCGTTCGACATGCCGGACAACCTGACCACCTGGAAGATCAACGCCTGGGGAATCACGACCGGCACGCGGGTCGGTCAGGACCACACCTCGGCCGTCACCACAAAGAACCTGCTGGTGCGCCTGCAGGCGCCGCGCTTCTTCGTGGAGTACGACGAGGTGGTCATCAGCGCGAACGTGCACAACTACCTGAAGGAGCAAAAGACGGCGCGGGTCAGCCTGGCCATCCCCGAAAAGCTGCTCAAGCTGATCGGCGAGACGCCGGCTACGGTCGACGTGGAGGTCCCCGCCGGGGGCGAGAAGCGCGTCGACTGGCGCGTGAGCGTGCTCCGTGAGGGCGTCGCTCGCCTGACCGTGAAGGCGCTCACCAACGAGGAGTCGGACGCAACGCGGATGTCCTTCCCCGTGCTGGTGCACGGCATGCTCAAGCAGGTGGCCACGACCGGGTCGATGCGGCCCGGCGACGAGCAGAAGACGCTCACCGTCGAGCTGGACGTGCCCGAAGAGCGCAAGCCGGAGCTGACCCGGCTCGAGGTGCAGTTCGCGCCGAGTCTCGTGGGCTCCATGCTGGACGCGCTGCCGTACTGTCTCGACTACCCCTACGGCTGCACCGAGCAGACCATGAGCCGCTTCCTGCCGGCCGTGCTCACGCTGAGGACGCTGCGCGACATGGGCATCAAGCTCGAGGACATCCGCAAGATCCGCAGCAAGCGGGCGGAGGAGATCCGGCGCATCGAGAAGGGCGAGAACATCAAGATCCACGGCAACTACGCGGACTCGCCCATCTTCGACGAGGCGGGGATGCAGCGCATCATCCGCAAGAGTCTGCAGCGCATCGCCAACATGCAGAACGGCGACGGCGGCTTCGGCTGGTGGATCCGGAACGACTCCAGCGGCTACCTCACGTCGTATGTGCTCTACGCTCTGCTGACGGCGCGCGAGGCCGACGTCGAAGTCGACGCCAACATGATCAACCGCGCCCTCAACTTCCTGCAGAACTGGACGCAGGGCGAGATGCGCAAGAAGCACTGGGGCCCGCACACGTCCTTCTCCTTTGCGGCCTACACGCTGGCGCTCGGCGGCCGCAGGGCCGCCATCAAACCCGCCGCGGGCGACAAGCGGCCGGGCGACCTGATCGAGCGGCTGTGGGTCCGGCGCGATGAGCTGACGCTGTACGGAAAGGCGCTGCTGAGCCTGTCCATGGCGCAGATGGACGACGGGCGCTCCGAGACCGTGCTGCAGAACATCCTGCAGTACAAGGAGGAGAACGCCGAGACGCAGGTGGCCTGGTTCCGCACGCCGGACAGCGGCTGGTGGTATTGGTGGAACAACGACATCGAAACGAACGCGTGGTGCCTGCGCGCGCTCGTGAAGCTGCGGCCGAAGAGCGACCTGGCGCCGCGCCTGGTCAAGTGGCTGCTCAACAACCGCCACAACGGCTACTACTGGCGCTCCACGCGCGACACCACGCTGTGCGTGGCCGCCATGGCCGACTTCGTGCGCGTGAGCGGCGAGGGGCAGCCGGACTACACGCTGCGCCTGGACCTGGACGACGGGGCGGTGGTCAAGGAGATCAAGATCAACCGCGACACGTTCTTCACCTACGACAACAAGTTCGTGGTCGACGGCGTGGCGCTCGGCGGCGGCAAGCACACCCTCAAGATCACGAAGACCGGCCCCGGCGCGCTCTACTTCAACACCTACCTGCGCTACTTCACCAAGGAGCGCAACATCACGGCCTCCGGCCACGAGCTCAAGGTGGAGCGTTCCTACTTCCGCCTGAAGCAGATCCCGTACGAGGTCGAGGTGGAGGGGAGCGAAGGCCAGAAGATCAAGGAGCGGCGCCTGCGCTACGAGCGCGTCCCCGTGAACAGCGGCGACGAGGTCAAGAGCGGCGACGTGATCCAGGTGGAGCTCAAGATCACGAGTGACAACACGTACACCTATCTGGCCTTCGAGGACATGAAACCGGCCGGCTGCGAGACGACGCAGGTGCGCTCCGGAGGCAAGGGCCAGGAGGGTTTCTACAGCTACATGGAGCTGAGGGACGAGAAGGTCGTGTTCTTCGTGCAGTCGCTGGAGAAGGGGGAGCATTTGCTGCGCTACCGCCTGCGGGCCGAGGTGCCGGGCCTGTTCCACGCGCTCCCGGCGAAGCTGTTCGCGATGTACGTGCCCGAGCTCAGGGCCAACAGCAACGAGAAGGTCATCCGCATCGTCGACTGAAGCAACAGTTACCCTTCCGAGTCGTCGTATCTTGCGGCCGGCTGCCGAATTGTGCCGTCTATCCTGCGGCATGCGTACCGCAGCTCGGAGGGTAACTGTTACCCCTCGACTTCCCCGGAGCCGCGAAAACACTAGAATGCGGCGGCTAAGGAGGGGATCGGCATGCACCGGGAAGATGCTCTTCGGCGGCTAGGGGTCCGACGTCGTGCGGCCCCCGAGACGATCGTGCGCGCCTATCGCGCTCTGAGCGGTCCGCTGAAGCGGCAATTGCTGCAGGCGACCAGCGCGGAGGACAAGCAGGCCTCCAAGAAAGAGCTGAGCCGGATCGTGCGCGCGCGCGACGTGGCGCTGGGCGAGCGTCTGATCGAAATGCTCGGAAAGACGCCCACCGAGCGCATGAAGCTCAAACGGGCGCGCAAGTTCTTCGGGCTCGGGCGCGGAGCCACGAACAAGGACGTCGAGGACGCCTATGCGCTGTGCATGCGCGTCCTGCAGCGGCGCTTTGCGAAGTCCGACGACGACGAGGAGATGGCGGCCATCCGCCGCGCTTCCGAGACGCTGGAGACGATTCGCGACCTGGCACACAAAGAACAGCCGCCGCCGCCCGAGGTGCAGGAAACCCCCGCGCCCGCCGCGGCCGAAGGCGAGCCGTCCGAGTACTTCCTCGCGCCGTTCCGCGCGCGCATCGTGGCCTTCGCTCTGGACTACGGCATCGTCTACCTGCTCGCTCGAGCGGTCGGCTCGCCCAACCCGGTCACGTTCTTCGTAGCGCTCTTCGTCGTCTATCACGCGGGGCTTCAGTGGTACATGCAGCGCACGCTGGGGAAGGCGCTGATGGGGCTGCGCGTGATTCGCGCCGGCCACCGCCCGATCACGCTCGCCTGGGCACTCGGGCGTTCCACGATCGGCTACTTCGTGGTCGACCTGTTCGGCCTTGGGCTGCTCACGTCCTGGTTTGACCGCAAGTGGAGGCGCTGCGCGCACGATTTCGTCTTCGGGAGCGTGGTCGTCTCGGAGGGCCTGCAGCGGGCGGGGCTGAAGGTCCTGACCATGCGGCTGGTGGACGCGGCCCGTAGCTTCGAAGAGGCGCACGCCGCGAAGATGAAACGTGTGGCTGAGGTGGCCAAACCCGTTACGGACTACGTCGAGAGCCTGGCGCACGACGAACGGGTCCAGGCCGTGCGCACGGTTCAGAGCATGTGGGGCCGGTTGATCCAGGTTGCCGTGTTCCTCGCGCTCCTGTTGGACAAGATCGTGACCCTGCTCTACGGGGCCGACCAGAAGCTGACCATCGCCGCCGGAGCCGGCGGGGCGGCCGCAGGCGTACTCGGTGCTGGGGGCGGGGCGGCTGCGGGCGCGAGCGGTCTCGCCGCGTTGGGTGCCGCGGTTCCGGCGGGCATGTCGGTCATTCCGGTGGCGTTGACCACGGCCACGACGGGCGCGATCGTCAGCGGCGCCGCCGCCATCGTGCCGGAGATCCGCGATGCGGCGCGCGCCTTCGCATCGCCGACCGTGTCGATACGCTCCGAGAGCACGTTCGACAGGGGGCGCGAAGGATGGCGCGTCGGGGGCGTTTCGAGCGGCACGGATCCGGTGTTTCGTGAGTCCGACGGCAATCCCGGTGGTTTCATCTCTTTCAGCGAGACGTCGAAGACGAAGCAGGCCGCGCGCGCCCTGGACCTCGTGCTCGTGATCGACGGGTCGGGCTCCATGTCCGAGACCGTCCGCAAGATTCGCGACAAGGCCCAATCCATCGTCAAGGCACTGAAGGGCTCGGTCGACTCCTTGCGCGTCGGGCTCGTGTGCTTTCGGAACACCAAGATGGCCGAGGCGGAGGACGAAGCGGCCAGAGAGTTCCTCAAGGCCTCGGATCTGCGTGAAGTAGGAGACAAGTTCGATCTAGCGCGCTTCGACAAGACGGTGAGCATCATCGGGGGCACCTACGCGGGCTGGGAGGAGGATCAGTACCTGGGAGTCCTGGAGGCTGTGCGCATGAGCTGGCGCGAGGGGAACCATGTCAGCCGGGCCGTCGTCGTGATCACGGACGCGGGGGCTAAGGATCCGGACGACGCGGGCAATACGTTGAGCTCCGTCACGGCGCGGCTGTACGGCGTCAAGGCGCGCCTCTACGTCATCGTGGTCAAGACGGAGAACCAGACCACGCCGGTGTACGAGGACGCCGCCAGGCACGCTCAGGAATTCACCGGCGCGGTCGGAGGAGAGGACTTCTCGGGAGTAAAGGATGCGAGAGTCGTCCCGGTGTTGTTGAGCACCTTGAAGCGGGCTGCCGACCCCCGCGACCCGTGGTACTGGAACGCGCCACCCAAGTTCCTGCGCGACCTGCGGGACGCCTATGGGCGCACGTTGACCTTCGATCTCAAGCACGAGCGGCCGCCGCAGCCGGGTGAAGAGGCTGTCTCCTACAAGCTCATCAACGCGCCCGACATCGTGCTGCGCGGCGGAGGCACCACGCTCGTGCGCCAGCTACCGTATCCCGTGCCCAGCAGGGCGGACTACTGGACGGCCTACAGCATCCCGTTGCACGAGACGGGTGGGTGGAGAGTCGTCGGGCGCACAGAGCCGCCTTCTGCGGCGGATGTGCACGCGGTGCTTTCCCTCGTGCGCGAGCTGAAGATCCGCGCGGACTTCGTAGAGGGTGTGGAGCAGAACAGCCTCGACAACGTCTTCATCCGCGAGCCGGAGTAGCCCCTGCCGCAATTCGGGAGTAACCGTTGCTTCGGCGCTACTGGAAGGGGACGTAGTGCACTTCCGTACCGCAGTAGATGCAGCGCGGGGAGCGGGGCGGGATCTTGCGCTTGCACTTGGGACAGTCGCGCGCCGGGCGCTTCACCTTGCCGTCGCGCACGCCGTCCTTCATGTCGACGTCGGTGATGCGCTCCATGAGCTGCTCGTCCGTGGCGCCTGTCGTGTCCTGGACGATGGTCCACAACGCTTCGACGGCCAGCGCTAGCCGATCGACCTGCGACTGGAGCAGCAGCGTATTGGTCGCGGCATCCCGCGCGGCGCCTTCCGCGTGGGCCGCAGCGGCACCGGAGCGCAGATCCCTGCCTATGTAGCTGTACATGCCGATCGAGTACATTCCGGAGCCTCCTTCCCGTCGACCCAGCATAACCGGCGCGTGCAGGCGCGCGCACGCATCGACGGTCATGCACCGTGCGCTTGGCAGCGCTTGATGATGCGGCGCACGAGCAAGCCGCCCAGCAGTCGCTCGCGCACTTGCCGGCGCAGCGTGCGGTAGCGCCGCCTGAAGTAGTTGCCGCGCAGGAAGTAGCTTCCGGGGTCGTACGCCTCGCGCCGTTGCAGGATGCGTGCGTAGTTGCCCGCGTCGATCTCGAGGCTGCGCTCCTCCGTCCGGCGGTACAGCACCGAGATCGTGCTCTGCTGGTCCTCGGCCGGCGTCTCGATGCGGAACCCGCAGCGTCGCGCCAGCATGGTCAAGCTCGAGGTCGTGAAGTCGTGGATGTGGGCACGGTGGAAGGCCTTGGGCCAGCGCGTCGAGGGGGCGCCGAGATTGGGGCACTCGATGTAGAGCAGCCCGCGCGGTGCGAGCAGCGCGTGCAGCCGTTCGAGCGCTTCGCGGGGCGAGCGCAGGTGCTCGATCACGTGGACCAGCAGCACGAGGTCGTAGCGGCCCTCGCCGGGCAGATCCTCCAACCGCGCGCGCGTTAGCGCGGCGCCGAGCTGCTCCGTGCCGAAACGCAAGTACCCTCCGCCCGGATCGATGCCCGAGGCCTCGTAGCCCGCCAGCTCGAAGACCTTGACCACGCAGCCGACGCCCGCGCCGACCTCGAGCACGCGCTGCCCCGGCTTCAGGTGGGGCTGCAGCCACCGCAGCAGCTTGTGCCCCTTCTCCCACGAGCGCAGAACGCGGCGCGCGGACGGCGTCTGCTCGTGCTGGTACTGCTCGCGATACGGCCCCGCGTAGTAGGCGGCCAACTCATCCGAGCTCGGCGCCGCGCGCTGCACGACCAGCCCGCAGCGTGCGCAGATGCACGTCGCGAGCGGCGCGCCGTCCCGGTCGCGCTGCGACACGAGCTCGAACGCATCGCCGCCGCACAAATCGCAGGCCTGCGCGCGCTCCACCGCCGCCGTAGCCGCCATGAGCGCACTACGGTACACCGGCGGCGCGGCCCGGACTAGCCGAGCGCCTGCAGGTACCCCTTTGCGGACGCGATGATCGGCAGGCCGGGGTTCTTGTCGATCAGCGACCGCAGCTTTTTCTTCGCCTTCTTGACGGCGCCCGAGTTGTCCAGGCGGCAGGTCGTGCAACTGTGCTGGAAGAACTTCATGCCCTGCCGCTTGCAGGTCTTGCAGGACCGGGTGCGGGCCAGGCTCTTCTTGATCTTGCGCAGGCTCTTGCTGACGGCGATCGACTGCTTGAGCTCCTTGGAACTCTTCAGCTGCGCCACGCGCGCGTCTACCTCGGCGCCAAGCTCCGTGCCTTTGAGCTCCGACTGAATCCCCTGCAGCAGCGGCAGGACCTGCGACGGATCGGTGGCCATGAGCTTGTCGGCGCGCTTCAAGGCGCCGTCCCGGTAGCGCTTCACGGCCTCGTACAGCCGCAAGATCTCCTCGCGCGCCGGCGACTCGGTCTCCGACTTGCGGCGCGCCTCGATCTGCTTCACCGCTGCGGACAAGTTCTTCTTGGCGGCTACTTGCTTGGCCAGCTTCGGGACGGCCTGGAACGGCTCCGTGCCCAGGAACAGGTCGGGCGCCTCCGCGAGCAGCTCGTCGACCCACTCGATCATGCGCAGGCCGTCGCCGCCGTGATACGCGCCGCACATGTGGTTGTACGCGAGCTTCCCGGTGTGGTCGAAGACCATGTAGTACGGCACATAGCCGTTGCCCTTGACCTTCGGGTGGCCGCCGAAGCTCGTGACGGTCATGTTGGGCGTGTCGGAAAGGAGGCCCTTGCCCTGGATGTACGACACGACCTCGTTCTTGGGCACGTTCTGGCAGTGGGTCGCGATCAGGTGGAACGGACGGCCTTCGAGTCGCTTGGCCAAACTGACCAAGTTGGGCGTAATCGCCTTGCAGCCTATTCACGATCCCCAGATCTCGACCAGCACGACCTTTCCTTTGAGGTCGCCCGGATCGATCTGCGCGCCGTACCAGTAGCTGCCGAAGTTCAGGTCGCGGATGTGCGCGTCGACCTGGGCCGGCTGGCCCGCGTCGGGCAGCACCGCCACCGCCGCAACCGCGAG
>JAPUHK010000300.1 GCA_027297745.1 Planctomycetota bacterium
GCAATGCGAAAGACGGTTCTTGCTGGACTGGCCCTCTTCCTTCTCTTCTTGCCTGCGAACGCGCAGCAGCCCGACCCGGTCTCGAAGTACCTGGAGCTGGCCCGCACGGCCATGGAAGCCCAGATCAAGGCCGGAGATGCCTTGCTCGCCATGGGCGATACGCAGGGCGCCCTGCGCGCCTACGAGAAGGCGGTTGCGATCTTCCGCGACGCGTCCAAGCGCGAGAGGAGATGGCGCCCCGCGCCCGCCGGGCCCGAGGCCGTTCCCGGCGATCCTTTCAGCGGGCCCGTGCCCGAGGTCAGCAAGGACCAGAACCAAGCGGTGCAGCTCGGGCTGCGTTGGCTGGCCGCACACCAGGACGTGGACGCGGCCGGCAACTGGGACTGCGACGGCTTCACCAAGCACGATCCGCCCGACGACCTGAGCCGAGGACCCGGCAGCGCCCACTACGACGTCGGCGTGACGGGTCTGGCAACGCTCGCTTTCCTCGGCGCGGGCTACACCGACAGGGGCACCAAGCGCGACAACCCGTATGCGCGCAACGTGCGCATGGCCCTGCGTTACCTCACCACCATCCAGGACGAGGAGGGTTGCTTCGGTCCGCGCGCAAGCCAGCACTACATGTACAACCACGCGCTGGCCACACTGGCCCTGTGCGAGGCCTGGGCGCAGACGCGCAATCCGCGCTACAAGAGGCCGGCGCAGGACGGCCTCAACTTCCTGGCCAAGGCGCGCAATCCGTACATGGCCTGGCGTTACGGCGTGCGCCTCGGCGACAACGACACGTCCGTCACGACCTGGGCCGTGCTGGCACTGCGCTCCGGGAAGTACGGCGGGCTCGATGTCGATCCCGACGCCTTCGAGGGTGCGCGCGCCTGGATCGACAAAATGACGGACCCCGACTACGGCAAGGTGGGCTACCTCATGCCGGGCGGCTCGTCGGCGCGGCCGGAGGCCTTGGTGGACAAGTTTCCGGCCGATCGCACAGAGTCCATGACAGCCGCCGGGATCCTCGTACGCCTCGCGACCGGCGAGACCCCCGAGAGCGCGATCGTGCGCAAGGGCGCCGATCTGTGCCTCAAGATGCCGCCGGTTTGGAATCCCGACGCCGGCACGATCGACATGTACTACTGGCTGCACGGCACTTTGGCCATGTACCAGGTCGGCGGCGAACACTGGCGCCGTTGGGTGGCGTTCTTGCTCAAGGCCGCGTTGGAGCATCAACATCCCAAGAACAGCGGCTCGCGCACCGGCTCGTGGGATCCCGTCGGCCCTTGGGGCCCGGACGGCGGGCGCGTCTACGCCACCGCCGTCATGACCATGGCGCTCGAGATCGCCTTCCGCTACGACAAGTCGCTGGCCATGGGCAAGCCCGGCGGGGCCCGCCTCATCGACGTGGACGAGTTGGAGGACACAGCGGGCGAGGACGACTCCAGCCCCCGCCGTCGCCGCCGCTAGCGGCTGTCCCAAAACAGGACAAGACAGCGGTAGTTGCGCCTGCAGGCGTCACTGCCCTGTCCCCGTCCGAGGTCGCTCCAAGCAACACTCCGCGCCCCGCGCGCCCTATCCCGTTGGCGCGCCCTTTGCGACTGCGACGCGCGTACTTCGCCAGGAGGTGGTGATGAAGCGGTTGCGGATCGTGTTGCTGTGCATGTTCCTGATGCTCCCGGGATGCCGGACTGTGGCCAAGCTGGCCAAGGGCGCCGCGGAGGTGGCCGTCGTGGCCGTCATCGTGGGCGGGGCTGCGCTGCTGAGCGCCCAGGCCGACTGTGAAGGCTGTCGCTAGGAGGACACCATGAGACGTATGTGCATCTTGATTCTCGTCGGCGCCCTGCTGGTGCTCCCCGGCTGCAGGACCCTAGAGCACGTGGGCCGCGCGGCCGTCGTAGGGGCAGTCGTGGTCGGCACGGTGGCGCTAGCGGCCGACGCCGTGCATCACATCGGCCACCATGGCCATCACGGCCACCGCGGGCACGGCCCGCGCTACTGCCGCTAGCGCGTTTTGGTGCTTCCCGGAGGGCCCTTGGCCTCCTTGCGGCCGCTCCCTAAACTGGCAGCGTGGAAGTCTTCGACTCGATCCTCGACGTGATCGGAAACACGCCGATCGTGCGTCTCAACCGCATCACCGAGGGCATCGCTTGCACCGTCCTGGTCAAGCTCGAGAACCTCAATCCCGGCGGCTCGCTCAAGGACCGCATCGGCTGGTACATGATCGAGTGCAAGGAGAAGGCCGGCCTGCTGAAGCCCGGCGGCACGATCGTCGAGGCCACGAGCGGCAACACCGGCGTCGCGCTGGCGGCCGCGGCCGCCGCGAGAGGCTACCGCTGCATCTTCACGATGCCGGACAAGATGAGCCAGGAGAAGATCGACCTGCTGCGCGGTTACGGGGCGCGTGTGGTGATCACGCCCACCGCCGTCGACAAGGACGATCCGCGCCACTACGTGAGGGTCGGCGAGCGCATCGCGCGCGAGACTCCCAACGCGGTCTTCATGGACCAGTTCCAAAACCCCGACAACCCGGAGGCGCAATTTCGCGGCATGGGCCCGGAGATCTTCAAGCAGCTCGACGGCAAGCTCGACGTGCTCGTGCTCTCCATGGGCACCGGCGGCACGCTGACGGGGGCGGGGGGCTATCTCAAACAGAAGATCCCCGCTCTGCGCATCGTCGCGGCCGACCCCGAGGGGTCGATCTACAAGTCGATTCACGAGACCGGCGAGCCCGGGAAGACCGACGTCTACAAGCTGGAGGGCATCGGCCACGACTACGTGCCGGGCACCTGCGATCCGTCGCTGCTCGACGACGTCGTTACCGTGCCCGACCGGGTGGCCTTCAACACCGCCCGCCGCCTGGCGCGCGAGGAGGGTATCTTCGCGGGAGGCTCGACGGGCGCGAATATCGCCGCTGCGCTGAAGGTCGCGCGCACGCTGCCGAAGGAAGCCGTGCTCTTGACGTTCGTGTGCGACATCGGTGAGCGTTACCTCTCCAAGCAGTGGAGCGACGACTGGATGCGCGACAACCAGTTCCTCGAGGAGGAGATGGATCTCACCGCCGGCGGCATCGTGGGGCGCAGGGCCCGCGAGTTGGAGCCGCTGATCGCCGTCGAGTGCGAGGCTAGCGTGGAGGATGCGGTGGGCATGATGCGCCGCCACGACATCTCGCAGTTGCCCGTGCGCAGAAACGGGGAGATCGTAGGCTGCCTGTTCGAGAAGCAGGCCATCGACCTGCTCTTCAGCCGCAAGGACCTGGACCAGCTCGCGGTGAAGGACGTGATGGGGCCGCCGCTGCCGATCGTCCCGGCAGAGACGAGCGCGGAGCAGGTCGCCTCGCTGCTCGCGCGCGGCCAGAGCGCCGTGCTGGTCGACCAGGGTGGCGGACATCACGTGGTGATCACGCGCTTCGACCTGATCCACGCCCGCGCGAAGTAGGCCGGGCGCGCACGGGCGCGCGCACGGGACTTCGGCTACGCTCGGGCCATGGAACAGCGGTTCGGAACCAAGGCCATCCACGCGGGTCAGTCCCCCGACCCGACGACGGGCGCCATCATGACGCCCGTCTACCTGACCTCTACTTACGTGCAGGACGCGCCCGCGGAGCACAAGGGGTATGTGTACGCGCGCGGGGACAACCTCACGCGCAAGACGCTCGAGGAGTGCCTCGCCGCGCTCGAAGGGGCGGTCCATTGCACGGTCGCGGCCTCCGGCCTCGCCTGCGAGACGATCGTGCTCACGGACCTCGGCGCCGGCTCCAGGGTCGTGGCCTGCAACGATCTGTACGGGGGCAGCTACAGGCTGTTCCAAAAGGTGTTCGCGAAGCTCGGTCTCGAGTTCACGTTCATCGACACCACCGACCGGGCGCAGGTGGAGCAGGCGCTGGAGCCCAAGACCGACCTCCTGTGGCTGGAGACGCCGACGAACCCGCTGTTGCGCATCACCGACCTGCAGGACACGTGCGCGCTGGCCCACGAGCGCGGCGTCCCCGTGCTTGTCGACAACACGTTCGCCTCTCCCTACTTGCAGCGTCCGCTCGCGCTGGGGGCGGACATCGTGATCCACTCCATGACCAAGTACCTGGGCGGGCACTCCGACCTGATCGGGGGCGCCGTGCTGACGAGCGACGCGGACCGGGCACAGCGCTACGCGCAGCTTGCAAACTGGACGGGGCCCGTGCTGGCGCCGCTGGATGCGTTCCTGGTCCTGCGCGGTCTCAAGACGCTGCACGTGCGCATGGAGCGGCACTGCGACAATGCGGAGGCGCTCGCGACCCGCCTGGCCGGGCACGCTCGCGTGCGGCGCGCCTGGTACCCGGGCCTCGCCGACCATCCGGGCCACGCGGTGGCGCGCCGACAGATGGACCGTTTCGGCGGCATGATCAGCCTGGAGCTTGACGGGGACGTCGACGCCGCGCGCAAGTTCTGCACCTCGACGCGCATCTTCGCGCTGGCGGAGAGCCTCGGCGGGGTGGAGTCGCTGATCGAGCACCCGGCGTCCATGACCCACGCCTCCGTTCCGCCGGAGGAGCGGCGCAAGGCGGGGTTGGGCGACGGCCTGATCCGGTTGTCGGTGGGCATCGAGGACGTGGAGGACTTGTGGCAAGACCTCGACGCTGCCTTCCAGGCGGCGTTCTTGACGAACGGTTAGACCGGCTCGGAGGAGGTCAGCTCGCCCGCCGACTCGATCCCCGTCACGCGGTAGCTGACGCTCCCGTCCGGCAGCTCGATCTCCACGGTGTCGCCGATCTTGCGTCCGAGCAGGCCGCGCCCCACCGGAGAGTGATAGGAGATCACGCCGCGTTCCAGGTCCACGTCCCAGGGCCCCAGGATCGAGAAGGACTCCGCGCCGCCCGCCGACTCGTTCTGCAGCTGCACGCGCGTACCGATCACGACCTTGTCCGTGGTGACCTCGGCGGCGTCGATCACGCGCGCCCGCTCCACGTCGTGGCGCAGCTCCTGCAGGCGCCCCATCAGGAAGCCCTGCTTCTCGAGCGCGGCCGAATACTCCGCGTTCTCCGAGATGTCTCCGAACCCCGCCGCGCGGCCCAGCTCCTCGGCAACCTCGGGGATCGCCGTCTCCAGGATGTGGCGCAGCTCGGCCTCGCGCTTGTGATAGCCCTGCAGCGTCGTGTAGATGATGTCCTCGCGGATCTCGACCTCGTCGCTCTCCTCGTCCGTCTCCGGGGCCGCGTGCAGCTCGGGATGCGCTACATCGATCGCCTCCAGCAGCGCCGTCTTGGTCTGGTCCGTCAGTCCCCGGTTGCGCAGGATGATGGCGTGCAGGAAGCGCGCCCGGTCCAGGCTCGCCCCCCTGATGTAGGCGTTGAACATCTTCAGGCGGCGCGCGGTCAGGAAGGTGCGCACCTGGCGCATGAACTCCTTGAGCTCGGCATCGCCGCTGCGCTTCTGCTCCAGGCCGATGGTGTTCACCAGCTTGAGCAGCTTCTCGATCACGTTGTCATCGCTCTCGCCGGGGCTGAGCTCGCGCGGGATGGTGCCGCCCAGGTAGCCGCGCGCATACCACAAGTAGAGCTCCCGACTGCCCGGCGGGCTGGCCGCCAGCTCCGAGAAGAAGGTCAGCAACAGATCCGGCCGCAACTTGCT
>JAPUHK010000301.1 GCA_027297745.1 Planctomycetota bacterium
CCTGGCGAGCGTCGTCGAGCACAACCAGGCGGCGGACGGTCTCGATCTTGAAGTAGATCGTCTTTGAGCCGCCACCGGGTCCGTCCTTACCGCGCACGGGCTCGCGAATCTGCCCCGCCGGGTCCGTCCAGCACACGTCCCGCAGGCGGAAGAAGCCATCCGAACGGAGGTCCCCCGTGATCTTGTTGAGCGTGACCTCGTCGATTGTTCCGCAGTAGTAGTCGGCCTCCTCCGCACAGAGACCTACTTCGATCCAAACGCGTTGCTCGGTCATGTGTCTTACCCGCAAGGACCGTGTAGCCCGGGACGGCCGGGTTTGGGACCGGGCGCGCGTCTCCATTCGAGGCAGTCGAGACTGCGCTCTACCGCCGGCCCTTGGCCAGCCCGGCGTGCCGCAGGCTCCAGACATACCGCCGGAACTGCTTCTCGAGGGCGGGCAGCTCGTCCTTCGGGAACACCGCCCGAACCGCGTTGTCGGCGCCGCGCCCCTTCTGGAGCTCATCGATCAGCCGGTCGAAGAGGCGCTTCGTCTTCCGGTCCGCGTGCTGCAGGAAATGCACGACAGCCCACGCCTGGGCGTAGTGCAGTCGGGCGTTGGCATAGAACTGCGGCGGCTTGATGTAGAGGAACTCCGCAAGCGGAAGCGGCTTTTGCAACAGCATCAGGTGGTCCGGTCGACGCTGGCCGCCGCGTGTGCCCCGCGAAGTCCGCTTGGCGGTCTCGTAATACTCGGCGAGCCCCTCGTTGAGCCAAACCGGCGGGTCCTCCGGCACCACGCTGTCGAGGTACTGATGGAAGCCCTCATGACGGATCGTTCGGAACATCTGGGTGCGGTCGGGAAGGTTCCAGATCAGGAGCTGTTTCAGATTCGGGCTGTAGAGGCCGGCGCTGTGCATGACCGCGCGTCCCACGATGCGGCCGCAATAGCGCTGATACCCCGGCTCCGCGGAGAAGACATAGACGCGGAAGCGCTTGCCGCGCGCGAGCCCTTTCACCCGGCCGAGTTGAGCCTGGTAGGCCGTGTACGCCTGCTCGAGCGTCTTCGCGGCCTCGATGCAGATCGCCTTGTCGATATCCGAGCGCACCATGTAGTTCTTGGTGCGGTATTCGAAGACGCGGGACCATTGGGGACCGAGCTGGGCCATGGTCAGCATGCGCTCCAGGGCATCGAGCTCCTTGCTCACGCCGACCTTGGCGCGCGCCGCACGCACGATCCGCAGCGCGTCCTCCTGGCGGCCCGCGCGCAGCAACTGGACGGCCGCTTCGATCTGGGCCGTGATGCTGCTGAACTCTTCGACGATGCGCAGGTATTCGTCGACGGCCTCTTGCCGGCGTCGCAGCCGCAGGTAGAGGCGTGCGCGCAACAAGCGCGCGTGCACGAAGCGCGCGTTCCGGTCACAGACGGGTTCGCACGCCGCCAGAGCCTGCTCCAGGTCGTCGAGCTCGAAATGACACTGTGCTAGCAAGTAGCCGCGTGTCAGCGGAGGGAGAGCATCCTCGGGCCGTCCCTGGATGTAGTCGAGTGCCTCCCGGTACTTATCCTGCGCCACGAGCAACGCCACCTTGCTGACGGCGATCAAGTGGTCGGCCTCGATCTCGTCCGGCCACTCGTCCTCAGGAGCCGACGCTTCCGGCGCCGGCGCCGTCACCTCGCGGAAGAGCCACGCCGGCAGGATCTTGCGCGGCTCAAACCGCGCCTCGAACTTCTTCCGCCGGGCCGCGAAGTAGCTCTCGATACGCCCTAGCATCCACCCCGGGTTGATCTTGCCCGCCACGGTCAACGTTGCGAACTTGTCCTCGTAAATCCCGAACGGTCCGTAGGCCGGCCTCTTGGCGCACTGCACGAGGAGGCGGCCCTTGTACCGCGCCTGGATGGCCGTCTTGCCGACGCTGACTTTGACCGTGAAGGGCTCGCGGACTTTGAGCGGCGATTGCGCCTTCGAGGCCTGCCGGTGCCACTTATCCCTGACCAGGACATGGATGCTGGGACCCTGGCGCGCGGCGAACCCGAACGCTACGGAGTAGGCGCTGCCGGTCCCGAGGCCGACGAGCAAGCGGATCCCTCCCACCGGGTAACTCGAGCCCCGTAGCTCGATGCTGTGGGGCCCGGCAAAGACCATCGGGTGTACGCGCGCCTTGCCGACCTTCTTGAAGTCCCCGAGCGCACCGGGCCGGTACACGATCTTGATCTTGCCCGACCTGCGATCGAAGGACACGACCCGTCCCGAGACGATCTCGCTCAAGTCGGGCTCGGGGTTTTGGGTGCGGAAGAGGCAGCGTCCGTAGTCAGCGACGATGTCGGTGCGGCGCAGCCGGACATAGTCCCGCTCCGCGTGCTCCTCCAGAAGCTTGTCGTAGGTCTTGAGCGCGAGTTTCCAGCGACCGTCGCGGACGTACTTCTGCGCCTTGTGCAGATCCTTGACGAAGTCCCGCTCGCCCGGCTCCTCCGCCGCGGCCGGAACCAGCAGCAGGAGAAGCGCGATCCCCGTTATCCGCGCACCCACGCCGGGCCATCATAGCCCTTCGGACGGGCGTCTGGAGACGGGCTCAGAGGCCCCTCTGTTCGAGGGCCACCATCAGCTTCGGAACGAGCTGCGGCGTCGGCGTGTGGATCGAGTCGGGGCAGGGGTCCGTGCGGTCGATCAGCCAGAAGAGGCCGGTCCGCTTCTGTACCAGCTCGACCAACGCCTCCCAGCCCTCCGTGTAACGGTAGACCGCGTGCAGCACCGTCCCGGCGCGGATCTCCACCTCGCCGATACCCGAGGGCATGACCACGTGCAACGTCCCGTTCAGCTGCGGGCGCAACATGAAACGCAGGATCTCCAGCAGGCTGAAGTCGCCGAGCTGCCCGGCGAGCTGCGTGATCGCCCCCGCCGTCGCGGTGTGGCTGCCGGCCGGCTGGCCGTCGCCGCTCTCGTCGAGCGTTACAGTCATGTCCAGGAAGTGGGCCACGCGGCCGTCCAGCTCTACCGCCCACTCGGGGCGTGTGCCGGCAGCGACCAGACTGAACATGTAAATCGTCGCGCCGATACGGATGCGTGTGTGGTTTCGCAGCGCCATGCTGCCCTTGATGCGCACGTCGTCGACAAAGGTCCCGTTGGAGCTCTTCAGGTCTTCGATCGTGACTACGCTCCCGGCGTCGGCGGTGTGGATGCGCGCATGCCGGCGCGAACTCATCGGATCTAGTACGACGAGGTCGCAATCCGGAGCGCGA
>JAPUHK010000302.1 GCA_027297745.1 Planctomycetota bacterium
GATCATCGGCGAGGGCTTCGACGAGTTCGTGGCCAACATCGACCGCATCATGCTGTTTGCCTTCAAGGTGGCCAAGTGGATCCTGGGCGCCGTCAGGTTGATCTTCCTGATCTTGATGATCACGGCCTTCCTCGTCGTGGACCGGCAAAAGATCATCGGCTTCCTGCGCTCGGTGCCGCCGGACCGCTACCGCGCCAAGTACGTGCGGCTGACGGAGTACATCAACAGCGGGCTGGCGGGCGTCATCCGCGGGCAGCTCGGCATCATGGCCGTAAACGGCATGCTGACCTGGATCGGGCTCGAGATCATCGGCTTGCGCTACGCGCTGCTGCTGGGCGTGATCGCGGGCGTCATGAGCCTGATCCCGATCTTCGGCACGATCCTGAGCACGGTCCCGATCGTGCTGATCGCGCTCGGCACGAGCGGCTGGGTCCTGGCGCTGAAGGGGCTCGGCTGGGTCCTGTTCATCCACTTCCTGGAGGGCAACTTCCTGAACCCGAAGATCATGGGCTCGGCGAGCAAGATCCACCCGGTCGTGGTCATCTTCGCGCTGCTGGCCGGCCACCACAGCTACGGTGTCGTCGGCGCGCTGCTGGCCGTCCCGGCGGCTTCGATCGTGCAGTCGACCTTCAAGTTCTTCGTCATCGACCGCCAGGCCGAGTTCGAGGAAGAACCACTGATCAGCGCGACGTGAGGGAAGAGCTGTCAGCTCTCAACTCAGCAGCATGCTGACGCCGCCCATCAGGCACAGGACGCCGAAGGCGAAGTAGACCAACCCCGCGCCCTTGAACGCTGTGCGGTGACCCCAGTCCGTCGAATAGCGGTAAGCGGAGGCGGAGCGCCGCCGCCAGAGACCAAGTGCGGTCACCGGAATGCCGATCACCAGCAGCATGATCCCCGTCGCGGTCATTGGGTCCGGCTCCCTACTGCGGCGGCTCCCCCTCATCCGGATCCTTCTTGGGCGGCTTCTCTTGCGGCGGCTCCGCCTTCGGCGCCTTCCTCTGCTGCAGCTCCTTCCTTCGACGGTTCCTTCCAGCGCTGCTTGTGCGCCCGCAGGACGATGCGTGCGTTGTCGGCTTCGGGCGTGTCCGGGAACTCCCAGATGATCTGCTTGTATATCTTGTAGGAGCGGTACTTCTTGCCGAAGGTGGCGTAGAGATCGTCCGCCTTCTCCTTGAGATCCCTTGCCTTCTTGCGCTGCTCCTCTTCCCGCTTGCGCCTTTCGTTCTTCTCTTCGATCGCGCGCCTTGCTTTGGCCAGCTTGCGGTCGTAGGCCCCCTCCGCCGCCGCGTAGGCCTCCATGAAGCCGGTGTTCCCTTTCAGGTCATCGTAAATCTCGTCCGCCTGCCTCCCCGTCTTCGTTCCTTTGAACCACTTGCGTAAGTAGTAAGCGTGCCCTGCAGTTTCCGAATACTTCCGCGCATTGAACGTCTCGATCATCGCCTTGTACCGGGGGTGCGAAAGCGAGAGGGTGAACTGGCCGCCGGCGGGTGCTCCGGACTCTTCAAAGACGATCCTGCCGACGGGGTCGATCAGAACGAGCCTGGGCAGTGCTCGCACGTTGAAGACATCAGCGAGCCCCGGGTGCTTGTCGGCGTCGATTTTCATGCAGACGGTGCCGGCCAGCCACTCCTGCACATCGCGGCGTGGATACGTAACCGCATCCATTTGTTTGCAGGCGCCTCACCAGTCCGCGTAGAAGGCCAGGAAGAGCAGCTTCCCTTCGGCGGCCGCCTTCTTCTTCGCCTTCTTGAAGTCCTGCTCCCACGCGATGCCCGCGTCCGTCGCGGACACGAGCACGAACAGCGCAGCCGCAAGCAAGAGGACCGACCTCATGACCACCTCCGTACGCGGATTGTAGCGCGTTCACACCGTGGCGACGCGGACGGTGTTCGTGCGCGTGCCGGGTTTCCAGAGCGGTGAGCCGTAGACGGCCACGACGCGGTCGCCCTTGCTCAGGCGCTTCTGGCGCCGCAGTTGTGCGATCGCTTCCCGCAACAACAGGTTCGAGTTGCGCAGCCGGCGGCTCTTCTGCGGAATCACGCCCCAAAAGAGTGCGGTGCGACGGCGGGCGGTGGCGCGCGCCACGAACGCGAAGCAGGGGACGGACGGACGGTGCGCAGCCACCAGGCGCGCCGTGCGGCCGGAATCGGTGAAAGCAAGGATCGCGCGCGCGCCGATGCTGAAGGCGGCCGCGACCGCCGCGTCGGCCAGCGCCCAGTCGGGACGGTCCGCCTCTTCGCCCCGCGTGCCGGGCAGGCTGAGGTCGTAGCTCTGGAAGCGCGACTTCTCGACGGTGGCCACGATGCGCGCCATCACGCGCACCGCTTGCACGGGATGTTTTCCGATGGCCGTCTCGGACGTGAGCATCACGCCGTCCACGCCGTCGAGCACGGCGTTGCCGACGTCCAGCAGCTCGGCGCGTGTCGGCCGCGGCGACTCCACCATGGACGCGAGCATCTCCGTGGCCACGATCACCGGTCGCCGGTGCCGGTTCGCGGTCTGCACGATGCGCTTTTGCAGGACCGGCAATTCCTCGGGCGGCATCTCCACCGCGAGGTCGCCGCGCGCGATCAGCAGGCCGTGCGACACGCGCGCCACGTCCTCGAGGTCGTCGATCGCTCCGGGCCGCTCGATCTTGGAGTACACGGGCAGGTCGGGCGCGAGCGCGCGGCAGCGGGCCACGTCCTTCGCGCTTTGCACGAACGACAACGCCAGCAAGTCGACCTTGGCCGCAATGGCGGCCTCGATCAGCACTTTGTCGCGCGCGGTCGGCACCGCGCCGCGCCCCGCCACGCCGGGGACGTTGAGCCCCGCGCGGCTGGTCACCCGGCCGCCGATCCCCACGACGCAGTGCACGTCCCGCCCGCGCACGGAAGCGACGTCGAGACGGATGTGTCCGTCCTTGAGGAAGATGCGGCTGCCGCGCTTCAGATGACGGACGATGCTCCCGAGCGTCGCCGGCAGGCGGCCTTGCCCCTTGCGCCCAGACAAGACGATCTTCTGCCCGGTGACGAGCGTGACGGGTTCCGGCAGCACGCCGAGGCGCCGCTTCGGCCCGGGCAGGTCGAGCATGACCGCCACCTCACGCCCGGCCTTGACGGCGGCGCGCCTTACGCGGCGCACGAGCGGCGCCACCGCGTCGGGCTCGACGTGCGAGGCATTGATGCGGATTCCGTCCGCACCTTCGCGTATCAAACGCGCGAGAGTGCGCACCGACGCCGACGCCGGTCCGACGGTGGCTACGATCTTGACGCGTTCGCCCTTGCGGCCGGCCATTGCAGACAGGCTATCGCGTACGCCTGCCAATGCCCATGCCCATGCCCGCATCTCATGAACGCGTACGCGCACAACCAGCGGGCAGAGGCAGGGGCACGTGTACGGGAGTTGGCTCTAGCCGGGCGTGCTGGTGCCCAGCGCCGCCACGGCCGCGTCCGGGTCGCGCGATGACAGATGAACGCTCCACCGCCGCCCCCGCGCATCGTCGAAGTCGAGGCGCACACCGCGCGGACAGCCGGGAAGCGAGTACGCGCGGTCGCGCGAGCCCTGCCAGCCGATGCGGTAGCCCCACCCCATGTACTTGCCGAACGAGAAGTCCTCGACCCGCGCCGAGCGGATGCGTTCTCTGGGCACGACCCGTTTCAAGCCGCCGAAGCCGAACGCGGCGCCCGTCGCGTCCAGGCGCAGGTCGAGCCAACGCAAGCGCCACCAGATGTACGCCAGGAGCGCAGCCACGGCGCCGGGGACCAGGCTCGCCATGGGAGGTGCGCCCTCACCGACCTGGACCACCACGACCAGGTTCAGCGCGACGAAACCCGCGAAGCTCAGATGAAACCAGAGCGGCCAGCGCACCCGTTCGCGGTACCCCTCCGAGCTCTCCATATGGCGGCCTAGGATCGCATGCGGCGGCCTGGGGGCGGCCGCGGTCTATCAGTAACAGCCGGTGCCGCCGTCACCTGGCCGTAACCCCCCCGCCCGCCGGCGGGCTTGCCGTCCCGGCGCCGCCCTCCGGTCACAACGTTCTCTGATAGCATGACTTGCGTCCAAATACGCCAGTCTGAGGCCGCTTGGAGTGACTCGCGTCGAGGCAGCGATACCTCCGGTATGGCCTTTGCCATGAAAACAAGCAGCCACAGTTGTGGTGGGTACAGAACGTTGTCAGACCTCAGCCATTCCAGCCAAGCCAATAGAGAGGAGTTGCGATGAAGAGGTTCTTTTTGACCGCCGTGGCCCTCGGACTGGGACTTTTCGTCCTGGCCGAGGATGCTTACGCCCACGGTGGCGCCTTCCGCGGCCCTAACGGCGGTGTCCCGCCGGGGATGCGGGAGCCGAGTGACCCCGAGCCGCCCCCGCCGCCGCCGTCCGATCCGGGCGACCCGGGTGGACCGACGACGCCGGGCGAGCCGGACCCCTCGGGCCCGACGACCCCGACGACGCCGGACACTCCCCGCAACAAGGACAACTCGCCTCCGCCTTCGCTCGGTCCCCAGACGGGCCCGAAGAAGCGGCCCACTTCCGGAACGCTCAGCTTCGATTCATGGCGTTTCTGGTGGGGCTACAACAACGACGCAATCCTCAACCTCAAGGAGGAGATCTACAAGAGCACGCCGACCTCGTCTTCGGGAATGCGCTTCGCGGGCGCCCGGGACCGGGAGAACAAGCAGAACCCGCAGCGTCTCACCAAGGAGAAGGTGACGCGCGAGATCATTCCCGCGCTCGAGGAGAGGCTTCAGGACCCGCACGACAACGAGGACGTCCACGGCGGCGCCCTTGTCGCGCTGGGCAAGATCGGCAACTCCACGCACATCCCGGTCTTCAAGGCCGCGATGCACGACAAGCTGAAGAACGACAAGGGCGAGAGGGTCAAACTCGGCTACCAGGCCACCGAGTCCGCCGTCCTCGCTCTGGGCTTGCTCCAGAACCTGGATGAGCAGAGCCGCAAGGCCGTGCGCGAGATCTGCCTCGAAGCGATCGCCGACGACGGCATGCGCACGCGGGAGCGCGCCTGGGCGGCCGTATCGATCGGCCTGCAGCGCGACACCGAGGCACTCCCCGAGATGTGGGAGCTGCTCGGCAAGAAGTACAAGAACGACAACATCCCCGCCGGCATCTTGGTCGGCATCGGCCTGATGGCGGACGACGGCAAGGAGCTTACTCCCATGATGCAGGAGTACCGCCAGAAGCTGGCGGACGCTTTCCTGAGCCGCAACCTCGCCGGTCGCAAGGGTGTCTCGGAGCGCGAGCAGGCCTTCATCGGCTATGCGCTCGCCAAGATGGGCGACCCGCAGTCCCTCGAGGCGATGTATCGCGTCATGAAGCGCCGCCGCTTCGGCAACATCGCCAAGCGCTCCGCCGCCATGGCGACAGGCGTGCTGGCGCCCAATTTGACTGACCCGTCCGACAAGGACAAGGCCGTACGGAAGCTGAAGGCCTTCATCGGCAAGACCGGTGACCCGACCTCGATCAACTTCGCCACGATCAGCCTGAGCAAGATCGGCACGCCCGAGGCGATCAGGCTGCTCCTGAAGTATGCGGACCAGGGCAGCTACGGCCAGCGTCCGTTCGCCGCTCTCGGTCTCGGCACCCACGTCTGGTACCGGACGAAAGCCGGCACCATGAATGAGGACGAGCGCAAGGACATCGTCGCGAAGCTGGCAAAGCTCGAAGGCAAGCTGAACGATCCGGACAGCAAGGCGGCTTTCATGCTGGCGCGCGGTCTGTGAAAGGACAAGACAGCCATCCCGGAGCTCGTGTCGGTCGTGAGCGCACAGGGTAAGGACCCCGTGCTGCGCGGCTATTGCTGCGTGGCGCTCGGCCTGATCGGCGACGCCCGCCAGGACGTCAAGGATGCCCTCAAGCTTGCGCTGCGCGAGCGCCGGAGCGAGGACCTGCGCCGCAACGCGGCCACGGGCCTCGGTCTCCTGCACGACGCTGAGGTCGTGAACGTGCTGTTGGAAGAGCTGGACAAGGCCAAGTCCATGACGGTTCAGGGCCAGATCATCACGGCCCTGGGCAAGATCGGCGACCACAAGGCGGTCCGGCCCCTGATCGAGATTCTCAAGACCAAGAGCAAGCCTACGGTCACCCGCGCGATGTGCTCGGTGGGCCTCGGCCTGATCGGTGACCTGCGCCCGCTGCCCGAACTGAGCCGCGTGGCGACCGACTACAACTACCGTGCTTCGGTCCGGGACCTCGACGAGCTGCTCTACATCCTGTAAGCGGATCTAGAACGCATCTGTGCGGGGCGTCGCCTGTGCGACGCCCCGCTTTTGTTAACCCCGTACACGTGCCCATGCCCCTGCCCATGCCCACGAACCGTTGGCCCGGGCACACCGCATCGATGAACGGGCAGAGGGCAGGGGCAGGGCACATATACGGGATGACAACCGTTACGCCAGCACGGCGCCCCCTTACGCCACCGTAACGCCGTGCGCGCAACGTCAACCTGCGTTGACGCGATTGGCAGCGAACTGTCGCCGTTCGCTTGCACTTGGAACGAACAACGGCTGTGC
>JAPUHK010000303.1 GCA_027297745.1 Planctomycetota bacterium
GTGAACTGCTTGAACATCTCGAGCTCTTCGTTTTCGACGTCGAGCGGGTTGCCGGCCATGGACATGTCGTGATTGACCATGCCCTTCCGCGACCCGTCGCGGCGCTCCGCCGGGTTCGGCCCCTCCTGATACCGTCTGGGCATGCCGACGCTGGGCCTCGTGGTCATTGCGCTCGACGAGGAGCGCGGGCTGCCGCTGACCCTGGCGTCCGTGCGCGACGTCGTCGACGAAATGCTCGTGGCCGTCGACTCGCGCACGGTCGACGGCACGCGTGAAGCAGCGCGTGACGCGGGCGCGCGCGTGGTCGAGGTCGACTTCGAGCACTTCGCGCAGATGCGCACCGCGGCCGTCGCCGCCGTTCGCTCGGATTGGGTGCTGATGCTCGACGCCGACGAGGTCCTGGAAGGCGACCCCCGGCCGCTGCTCCAGAGGCGCGCCATCTGGGAGCTTCCTCGCCGCCACTGGGCAGACCTCGAACGGACCAGGCCGTCGGCGGAGGACCGGGCGTTTCCGGACCGGCAGGCGCGCCTGTTCCCGAACGACCCGTGCATCCACTTCGTGCGCCCGGTGCACGAGCTGCCCAAGGGGCTGCGCGTTCGGCGCACCAAGAGCCCGGTCATTCACCATCTCAAAGAGGCCCTGCGCGATCCGGCCACGCGCGCGGCCCGCCGTGCGCAGTACCGGGAGCTGCTGGAGCGGGGACTCGGCCAGGGGTTCCGCTTCCGCCGCGGCAAGGACTACTAGGGCTTTGGCCCGCGGGTTGCGCTGTGGGCTCCCACCGATTCAGATGTCTAATTCGACAAACAAGGTAATGTTGGAGATCAGCTCCCGGCCCGCCGCCCGGTTCGCCTAAGCCTCTTGGCTCCAACGGGTTGAGCGGCTGAGCGAACCAAGAGACCCGCTCGTGCGCATCCTCGGAATCTCCGCCTTCTACCACGACAGCGCCGCGGCCCTGGTGGTCGACGGCGACGTGGTGGCGGCCGCCCAGGAAGAGCGCTTCACACGCATCAAGCACGACTTCGCCTTCCCGCTCCACGCCGCCCGCTACTGCCTCGAGGAGGCCGGCATCAGCGCCGAGGAGCTGGACCTGGTCGTCTTCTACGACAAGCCGCTCTTGAAGTTCAACCGGCTGCTGGAGACCTACGCCTCCTACGCCCCGCGCGGCTTCCGTTCCTTCCTGAAGGCGATGCCGCTGTGGCTCAAGCAGAAGCTGCACATCCCCAGGATCATCAAGAACGAGATCGGCTACGAGGGGAAGGTGCTCTACACCGAGCATCACCTCTCGCACGCCGCAAGCGCTTTCTTCCCGAGCCCGTTCGAAAAGGCGGCCGTGCTGACCATCGACGGCGTCGGGGAATGGGCCACGACCACGCTCGGCGTCGGCGACGGCAACGACCTGCGCCTGCTGCACGAGATCCGCTTCCCGCATTCGCTCGGGCTTTTGTATAGCGCCTTCACCTACTACACCGGCTTCCGCGTGAACAGCGGGGAGTACAAGGTGATGGGCCTGGCGCCCTACGGCGAGCCGAAGTACGCGGACCTGATCTACGAACACCTGATCGATCTGCGCGAAGACGGCTCGTTCCGTCTGAACATGGACTACTTCAACTACTGCGCGGGCCTGACCATGACGGGCCGCCGTTTCCACAAGCTGTTCGGCGGACCGCCGCGGCGGCCGGAGACGCCGCTCGAGCAACGCCACATGGACCTCGCGCGGTCGGTGCAGGACGTGATCGAGGAGGCCATGCTGCGCCAGGCGCGCCACCTGCACGCGATCACGGGGCTTGGCCACCTGTGCCTGGCGGGCGGCGTCGCGCTGAACTGCGTCGGCAACGGACGCATCTGGCGCGAGGGCCCGTTCAAGGACATTTGGATCCAGCCCGCGGCGGGCGACGCCGGGGGCGCGCTCGGCGCGGCGCTCTGCGCCTGGCACCAGTACGCGGGCAAGCCGCGCACGCCGGTCCAGCCGGACAGCCAGCGCGGGTCCTACCTCGGGCCCGAGTTCGGCGACGACGCGATCCAGACGTTCCTGAAGGAGACGGGCGCTCCGGCGCGACACTTCGAGGACGAGGATGAGCTGTCCGAGCACGTGGCGGAGCTCCTGGAGCAGGGCAAGGTCGTCGGCTGGTTCCAGGGGAGGATGGAATTCGGCCCGCGCGCGCTGGGCGCGCGCAGCATCCTCGGAGACGCGCGCAGCCCCGAGATGCAGACCACCATGAACCTCAAGATCAAGTACCGGGAGTCGTTCCGGCCCTTCGCCCCGATCGTGCTACGCGAGAAGGTGGCGGAGTGGTTCGATCACGACGGAGACAGCCCGTACATGCTGCTCGTGGCGCCGGTCCGGCCGGACCGGCGGCGCAGCGCGGACGCCGCGGGGCGCACGGGGCTCGACCTGCTCAAGGTGCACCGCTCCGAGATCCCGGCGGTCACGCACGTGGACCACTCGGCCCGGCTGCAGACGGTGCACGAAGACACGAACCCGAAGCTCGCGCGTCTGATGCGCGCCTTCGACGCGCGTACCGGCTGCCCGGTGCTGGTCAACACGTCCTTCAACGTGCGGGGCGAACCCATCGTCTGCACGCCCGCGGACGCGCACCGCTGCTTCCTGCGCACCGAGATGGACGTGCTCGTGCTCGGCAACCGCGTGCTCTACAAGGAAGAGCAGGCGCCGCTGCAGGAACGCAGCGATTGGCGCAAGGAGTTCGCCCTGGACTAGTCATGCGCAAACCCAAGAACGAACTGCGCAGCTTCGGCCTGGTGGTCGGCGGCGTCTTCCTGGCGCTGGGCGTCTTCGCGCTGTGGAGGTCCAGCTGGGCCTCGCTCTTCGGCCAGATCGCGACCGTGCTCGGCACCGGGCTCGTGCTCTTCGGCCTGTTCCTGCCGCGCGTGCTCAAGCACGTTCACAAGGGCTGGATGGCGTTCGCGCTCGTGCTCGGGTGGATCAACACGCGCCTGATCCTCGGCGTGTTGTTCTACGTGGGCTTCAGCCTGGCCCATCTGTATCTGCTGATCCGCCGCCAGGACCCGATGCTACGCCGGCCCGATCCCGGCCGATCTACATACTGGAACGACGTTTCCCACCGAGAGCTCACCGGGAGCTCCCTCGAGCATCCCTTCTAAGGAGTGGCCGCATGAGTCTCGTCCGAGAGTTCTTCCTCTTCGCCAAGAAGGAGAAGAAGTGGTGGTTGGTCCCCCTGGTGGTCGTCTTGTTGCTGTTGGGGGCCCTGCTGGTCGTCGTCGAAGGCTCCTCGATCGCGCCTTTCATCTACACGCTTTTCTAGGCGAGAGGGAAAGCGGCTACGCTCGCCACGCCGTCGGCTTGCGCTTCGTCGTTCGCTTGAAGGAACGTTGAGCGGGACTTGCTATCCTTCCGGGCGTGTCCAAGGTCGACCAGTTCGAGAGCGCCTTCAAGTCGGCGGCCAAGACGCTCTTCACCTACGAGCCGGTCGCGATGCG
>JAPUHK010000304.1 GCA_027297745.1 Planctomycetota bacterium
ACGCGGACAACATCCGCCGCGCGTTGCGCTACCTGGAGTCGCAGCAAGACAACCTCGGACGCTTCCGCATCCAGGACAATCCAGCCTGGCTGCGCGACCACGCGATCGTGACCGCCGCGCTGTGCGAGGCGCACAGGCTCGAGCCCCGCCGGGACATAGGCGCCGCTCTGCGCCCCGGCCTGGCGCAGCCGCCTCCCGCGCAAAGGGCGCTCGACTACATCGCGCAGGCGCGCAACGGACGTGCGGGCTGGGGGAGCGACCGCGCCACGAAGACGGAGACCACAGTCTGGTGCGTGCTTGCGTTGATGACCGGCAAGCTGGCAGGGCTCAAGGTCGATGCGGACGCTTTCGAGGGTGCGCGCGTCTGGCTCGTTCGCGACGACGCCGTGCGCACGAACGCGGATGCCGGCGGGGCGCTGCTGGGGCGTATCTTCCTGGGAGAGCGCTCCGCAAAGTCGAAGGGTGTGATCCAGCTCGCGGAGCGCTGCTTGAAGCACCTGCCGGTCTGGGACACCGAGGACGGCAGCATCGACATGCCTTACTGGCACTTCGGGACGCTCGGCATGTTCCAGGTGGGGGGTAGCCGCTGGCGCAAGTGGAACAAGGTCATGAAGCGCACCGTGTGCATAGGCCAGTTCCCCAGGGGATCAGGCAGCCGTACCGGCAGTTGGGACCCGATGGGCCTGGGCGGCGCGGATCGGGGCCGCGTCGGCTCCACCGCGCTCATGGTGCTCACGCTCGAGGTCTACTACAGGTACGAGCGCGTGTTCAAGCCGTGGAACTAGAGACTGAGTCCGAGTCCGATACCCGGGCCCGTGAGAGCAACCGGCATCCGCAGGGTGGGGCGGCCACACAGGGCCGCCCCTACAAGCAGTCGCTTCGCTACAGAGGCTACTTGTCAGTCATCGAGTCGCAGTAGCTCTTCTTCTTCGCAGGCTCTTGCGCGGGCTTCGCGCCGGCCTTCTCCGCCAGCAGAGTTTGGACCGCCCGCTCGAGATCCCGGTACGCGCGTGTGCTGGCCTCGGGGTTCGCGCCCTCTTCCAGCAGGTGCAGCTCCGGCCCGGGATGAATCCAGCGGATCGTTCCCCGCCGGTCGATCAGGAACGACGCGGACGTGGCGCGCCGCTGCTTGCCGGCCGTCCAGTAGCGCTTCAGTGTCTTCCAGTCGAGGTCGAGGGCAACGGGGAAGGTCACCCGCCACTCCTTCAGTGCCTTCTGCACAAGGTCGACCGTGCGCCCCTTCAGCTTCGGGTGGTAGAAGCCGACCACCACGAGGCCCTGGTCCTTGTACTTTCTGTACAGCTCCTCGAGCGCCGGCATGCTGCGGGCGCAAAACGGGCAGGTGTCGGTGAAGAAGCGGATCAGCACGACCTTGCCGCGCAGGTCTTTGAGCTTCAGCGCCTTGCCGCCCAGCCAGATGTTGGGCTGCCACTTGGGGGCCTGGGCCCCGATCAGCTCCTTGCCCTCAGCGGGGAGCGGGATCGTGCCGGGGCCCTTCCGCTTCGCCTCCGCCAGGGCCAGCTCCATCCCGGCCGCGAGCGCCTTCGGGTCGCCGCGCTTGTAAATCCCCTCAGGCTGGTAACGGCCCAGCTCCCGGCCGCCCGGGGCGAGCATGACCACGTCCAGGAAGCTGATGCCGTACTGCCTGCGCAGATCACATCTCTTGCCCAGCTCGACGTACACGCACTCGAAGGAGCGGCTGAGCTCGACCACCCTGGGATCGTTGAAGGCGCCCGCCTTCAGGTTGCAGTCCCCTCACCACTCGGCCCAGAAGAGTGCCATCAGGGGCTTGCCGGACTCGGCCGAGGCCTTCCGGGCCCCCTCGAAGGAGTCTCCCCAACGCACGGCATCCTCCGCCGCCGCGTTCGTGGCCAAGAGAAGCAGAATCCATACCGCTCGCGTCATCGCAGGTCTCCTCTTTCTGGTAGACGAGCGGCGCCCGGCGCTGATTGCGCCCCGATATCAGTTGAAGCCTGGGGCCTCGTGCGGGCAAGATAGGGCCACCGACAAGGAGGTGACCCGTGGTGCAGACCCTGGACCAGGAAACCGACGTACGTCGTCTCGTCGAGCAGGAGCGCGCGCGGCTTCTGAAGGAGGCCGGACTCTCCGAGTCCCGCAAGCTGTTCCAGCGGCCGGTGGAGCGCCCGTTTACGGCCGATCAGCGCGCCCACACGACGCTGCTCTTCGGCGGCTTGACGGTCAAGCATGAAGAGTTGATCAAGGGCTCGTTGGCCGGCATGGGCTACACGTGCGAGAACATGCCCATCCCCGACGTGAAGGCCTTCCAGCTCGGGAAGGAATACGGGAACAACGGGCAGTGCAACCCGACCTACTTCACCGTCGGCAACCTGGTGCAGTACTTGCAGAAGCTGCGCGACTCCGGCATGGAGAAGCAGCGCATCCTGCAGGACTACGTCTTCCTGACCGCGGGGGCCTGCGGCCCGTGCCGTTTCGGGATGTACGAGGCCGAGTACCGCCTGGCCCTGCGCAACTCGGGCTTCGACGGCTTCCGCGTGATCCTGTTCCAGCAAAAGGGCGGGCTCTCGCAGAGCGACGTCGAAGCCGGCCTGCGCATGGATATGGACTTCTTCCTGTCGCTCGTGTCGGCGATCTCGATCGGCGACCTGCTGAACGAGGTCGGCTACCTGGTCCGGCCCTTCGAGGTCGAGCCGGGCGCCACGAACCGGGCGCTGGACCGATGCACCGAGATGCTGCGCCAGGCCATGCACGACCGCCCCTTCTATTCGTTCGACAAGAGCAAGCTGAAGGGCCTGCGGCGCTGGCGCGGGCTGTCCAGCCGGGTCGAGACGCTCGGCAAGTTCTGGCAGCAGGTGCGCACCCGCCACTACACCGATGTCCTGGAGGAGTGCCGCAAGATCCTCGCTGAGGTGCAGGTGGACCGTACGCGCGTGGCGCCGATCGTCAAGATCACGGGCGAGTTCTGGGCGCAGACGACCGAGGGCGACGGCAACTTCAACATGTTCCGCTTCCTCGAGGGCGAGGGCGCGGAAGTGCTGGTGGAGCCCGTGGCCACGTGGCTTTTGTACATGCTGTGGCAGGTGAAGCAGGGCTACCGGGACCGCTTCGGGCTGCCCGGCAACCGCAACCCGTTCCGCCTCGGGTACCGGCTGGCGCGCATCGTGACGGCCGAGAAGCTGTTCACGCGCGAGTACAACCGCTTCCGCAAGGCGCTCGGCGACACGACCCACGCGCCCGTCTGCCAGATGCACCTGCAGCGTCTCGGGCACCCGTACTACCACTCGCGCTCGCAGGGCGGCGAGGGGCACCTCGAGGTGGCCAAGAACATCCACTACGCGAGCAACAAGCTGTGCCACATGGTGCTGAGCCTCAAGCCCTTCGGCTGCATGCCGTCGACGCAGTCGGACGGCGCGCAGGCCGCGGTCGTCTCGCATTTCTCGGACATGATCTTCCTGCCCGTCGAGACGTCGGGCGAGGGGGAGATCAACGCCCACAGCCGCGTGCAGATGGCGCTCGGCGAAGCGCGGCGCAAGGCGAAGGAGGAATTCGCCGAGGTGTTGCAGACCACGGGGCGCAGCCTCGAGGAGATCCGTGCGTACGTGGACACCCGTCCCGAGCTGCGCTCGGCGCTCTACAAGGTGCCGAAGGACAAGCGTTACTCCGGGACCGCGGCCAACTTCGTGACGCACGTCGCGGCGCTGATGGAGAACGGCCGATGATCGCTCAGAACCCTACGGAGGGTGGCGCGATCCGCTGGCGCATCGGACTCGACGTCGGCTCGACGACCGTAAAGGCGGTCGTGATCGACGCGCAGTCGGACGAGATCGTCTGGAAGGACTACCAGCGCCACGACACGAAGCAGGCGGAGAGGACGCTCGATTACCTGGAGGCGATCGAGGACTCGCTCGGCAACCCCGGCCCGGACGCCATGCGCATCTTCATCACGGGGTCCGGCGGCGGCTCGCTGGCCGGACATCTGGGCGCCAAGTTCGTGCAGGAGGTGAACGCGGTCTCGCTGGCGGTTGAGCGCCTGTTCCCCGACTGCAACTCGGTGGTGGAGCTAGGCGGCCAGGACGCCAAGATCATCATCTTCAAGGAGGACCCGAAGACGGGGCGCAAGAAGAAGATCCCGTCCATGAACGACAAGTGCGCGGGCGGGACGGGCTCGGTGATCGACAAGATCAACGCCAAGCTCAACATCCCGCCCGACGAGCTATGCGAAATGGGCTACCGGGGCATCAAGCTGCACCCCGTGGCCGGCAAGTGCGGCGTCTTCGCCGAGACGGACATCAACGGCCTGCAGAAGCAGGGCGTGCCCCCCGACCAGCTCATGGCGTCCCTGTTCGAGGCCATCATCCAGCAGAACCTCACCGTGCTCACGCGCGGCAACACGCTGCTGCCCAAGGTGCTGCTGCTCGGCGGTCCCAACTGCTTCATCAAGGGCATGATGGACTGCTGGAAGGTGAACATTCCGAAGGTCTGGGCGGAGCGCAACGTCGTGCTACCGGACGGCGTCGATCCGGAAGACCTGATCGTCGTGCCGGACGATGCGCAGTACTTCGCCGCCATCGGCGCGGTGGAGTTCGGCAAGGAAGAGGACCCGCAGGTCGGCCAGTACAAGGGCACCGAGCCGCTGCGCAGCTATCTGCAGCAGGGCGCGTCCAGCGGCCAGAAGCGCAACTCCTCGGGCTGCGGCCTGGCCACGGACGACGCGAACCTCGAAGCCTTCAGGGACAAATACTGCCCGGAGCCCTTCAAGCCGGCGCGCTTCGAGCGCGGGGAGACCGTTCAGGCATTCCTGGGCGTCGACGGCGGCTCGACCTCTACCAAGGCCGTGCTGCTGTCGCAGGAGCGGGAGGTGATCGTCAAGGTGTACGGGCTCAGCAAGGGCAACCCGATCGAGGACACCAAGTGGTGCCTGTCCGAGTTGCGCACCTACGTGGAGCAGCAAGGCGCCGAGCTCGAGATCCTCGGGGTGGGCACCACCGGTTACGCCAAGGACGTGCTGCGCGACACCTTGAGGGCGGACGCGGCCATCGTCGAGACGGTCGCTCATACGGAGAGCGCGCTGCACTTCTACGAGGACGTGGACGTGGTCTGCGACGTGGGCGGCCAGGACATCAAGATCATCTGCCTCAAGAACCGCAAGGTGAAGGACTTCAAGCTCAACACGCAGTGCTCCGCCGGCAACGGCTACTTCCTGCAGAGCACGGCGGCGAACTTCGGCATCGACGTGCGCGACTACGCGGACACGGCGTTCACGGCCGAGGCCTACCCGAAGTTCGGCTACGGCTGCGCGGTCTTCATGCAGTCGGACATCGTCGACTTCCAGCGGCAGGGCTGGGCGCCGCACGAGATCCTGGCGGGCCTGGCGGCGGTGCTGCCCAAGAACATCTGGCTCTACGTCTCGCAGATTCCCAACCTGGCCAAGCTCGGCAGCAACTTCGTCCTGCAGGGCGGGACGCAGCACAACCTCGCGGCGGTCAAGGCGCAGGTCGACTTCATCGAGGAGCGCTTCCACGACGACTCGGGCGTGCGGCCCAACGTCTTCGTGCACAAGCACACCGGCGAGTCGGGGGCCATCGGCGCGGCGCTGGAGGCCGCGCGCATCTACGGCCTCGGCCACCGCACGCAGTTCATCGGGCTCGACGAGGTGGCCCGGATCGGCTACCGCACGACGCGCAACGAATCGACCCGCTGTTATTTCTGCAAGAACAAGTGCCTGCGCACGTTCATCGACGTGTCGCTGGACGGCAAGACGGCGGAGGATGACGACGTGGATTCGCATGCGCCGATCACGCCGGTCGCGGAGCTGCCCGACACGACGCGGCGCTTGATCATCGCCACCTGCGACAAGGGCGAGGTCGAGGACATCGAGTTGATGCGCAAGATCAAGGCTGGGATGGACGAGAAGAAGAAGTCCAACCCGAACCTCGTCGAGTACGCGGGCAAGCGCGTGTGGCGCGACTCCAAGCCGGCGCTGGTGGCGGAGCCGCCGAAGCGTGCGGTCCTCGCCAAGGCCAGGCAGCGCCGGAAGACCGCGGCGGCGCGCAAGGATCTGCGCATCGGGTTCCCGCGCGTGCTCAACATGTATTCGGTGGCGCCGTTCTTCACGGCCTACTTCCAGAGTCTGGGCATCCCCTTCCAGAACTTCGTGTTCAGCGACTTCACGTCCGAGACGCTGTACCGCGAGGGCGCAAAGCGCGGCTCGATCGACCCCTGCTTCCCGAGCAAGGTCGGCATCGCGCACGTCCACAATCTGCTCTACAAGCACCACAAGCGCAAGCCGCTCGACTGGATCGTGTTTCCCATGGTGGACGCGCTGCCGACGTTCCTGACCAACACGTCCGGGGCGCGGGCGTGCCCGACCGTCACGTCCACGCCCGAGACCGTCAAGGCCGCCTTTACCAAGGAGGGCGACCTCTTCGCGGAGCTGGGCGTGCGCTACCTGGACACCTTCGTGAACTTCGCGGAAAACGACCTGCTCCAGCGCCAGATGTTCGAGGAGTACGAGGAGCTGCTGGGCCTGACCCACCAAGAGAACGAGCGCGCGACCGCGGAGGGTCTCAAGGCGCTGAACGGCTTCGACGCGGACCTGCGGGTGCAGGGGCGCGAGATCCTCGGCACTCTCGAGCAGGAGCAGCGCCTGGGCATCGTCGTGCTGGGCCGCCCGTACCACAACGACCCGGGTATCAACCACGAGATCCTGGAGGAGCTGCAGCGCGAGGGCTACCCCATCCTCACGATCGACAGCCTGCCGACGGACGCCGACATCGTGGAGCCGCTGTTCCGCGAGGACGTCGAGGCCGGCCTGATCGAGGACGGGCTCGACATCTCGGACGTCTGGAAGAACTCTTACAGCGAGAACACGAGCCGCAAGGTCTGGGCCGCGAAGTTCGTGGCGCGGCATCCCTGGCTCGTGGGCCTGGAGCTGTCGAGCTTCAAGTGCGGCCACGACGCGCCCATCTATACGGTGGTCGAGGAGATCGTCGAGAACAGCGGCACGCCGTTCTTCGCCTTCAAGGACATCGACGAGAACAGGCCGAGCGGGTCGATCAAGATTCGCGTCGAGACCATCTCGTACTTCCTGACGCGGTACCTGCAGGACCTGCTCGTCGAGCGTGACAAGCGGGGCGAGATCGAACGGCAGCTCGAGGAGTTCGAGGCGCGCCTGCGCCGGGAGACGAGCGAGGCGGTGAGCGTAGCATGAGCGTGAATCCGAAGCCTCCCGCCTCGATCCGCGACCGGCTGTGGGCCGGCGACGTGCTGCGCATCCTGTTCGCGGAGGACGTCGGCTTCGACGTCTGGGTCGAGAAGTACGCCAACCCGCCCCAGGTCTTCTTTGAGGGCAAGGCGCTGCCCGTCGACCGCTTCGAGCACGTGCTCACGCGGGTCGACGAGTATCTGGCGGACCGCACCGTGAAGTTCCTCTGGAACGGGTCGATCCCCACCAAGCGCGAGAAGGCGATCTAGAGCCGCAGCGACGCCCGGAGACTCACTTCTTCTTCTCCCGGGGCGGCTCGATCCAGGGCGAGCGGCCGAGGCGTTTGTTGCGGCCGTACCAGCGCGCGTAGTCGGCGACGTGCACGAGCTTCTTCTTGCGCTTGTAGTCCACCGGCGCTTCGTGCGTGACCGGGTCGGTCGCGAAATGGCGCAGCGTGACGATCACGAGCGGCTTCAGCTCTTTCCAGTACGGGATCCAGGCCCGGTTGGTGTGCTCACGGCCGCTTACGGCCTGGGCGTCCCCGAAGCCGCCGAAATCGGCTTGCCGTTCCACGAACTCGAACATGCGGATCAGCCGTTTGACCGTCTCGTTGCGCACCTTGGCGCGCTGCAGCGGAAAGCGGTTCATGGCGTCCAGCGCGGCAACCGTGCGGTTCTTGCGGTCCGGGCGCCGGTCGGCCATCAGGACCTCGTCGCGCAGCCAGGCAACGGATCCCCTCCAGTTCAGCTTCGCGAGCGTCTCGAAGCCCTCCTCGTAGAGCCGTGAGTCGACGGCGTAATCCTTCACCGTGAAGAGTCTCTTGTCGAAGGCGTCCATGATGCGGGGTGAGATGTTCGGGCGCGTGCCGCCCAACGCCCGGGCCGCCTTCAGGTTGACCTCCAGCCGTTCGTTGACCGGCTCCTTGGCCCGCGAGAGCTTTTTCAACGTGAGCGCCTTGAAGTAGGACTTCTCGATCGCCTTGCGCCATTTCCTCTCGGCCGCCGCGAACTTCTTGGCATGGGACGCGCGCTCCCTCTTCGTGGGCTCGCTTCCGTCGTCCTTCGGCGGGAGGGGGTCGGCGACGACGTGTCCGTACGTCTTTTGCGCGGCGTCCAGCAGGGCAATGATGTCGGCGTTGGGCGTCTTCCTGCTCTTCAGCGCCTTGGACAACCGGGAGCGCAACTCCTGGGCATCGCTCAGCGGCAGATCCGCCGCCAGGGCCGGCGGCTGCAGAAGGCCCGCCAGCAGGAGGACCGTGAGCGCGGCTCGTACGTGCATGACCCAGACCCATCCTTATCTAACGGGCCCCGGCACCCGGGCGCAAAGCTTCTTCCGATTCCCGGCGAGGGCCGGGGAGGACCGCCCTGGCTACACCACCGACATCGCGGACCAGGGCGCGTACAAGGCCGGGCCGGGCGGAGGGCCGAAAGGGCCGGCCGTTCCGGGCCATCGCTTTCCCGCAAGCTATTATCTGCGCTCCGCGCCGGCGGCTTCGGTGGCCCGGTGTTTGCGCTGTGTCGCGTCGCGGTGACGGACGGAAGGCGGCAGGAGGGCATGGAGTCGATCAACAAGACGGTCACTCTCGCTGCCGCCCTGGTCGTGCTGCTTGCCGGCACGGTCGCGGCGGACGAGGAGCGTGCGGACCCGGCGGCCAACGACGCCCACGCGGAATCACGCTACGACGTGTCGCTCGAGGGCGCGATCGAAGACTACCTCTCCTCCGAGGCCGCGGCGCCCGCGCAGAAGCCGAACACGCTCGAGGTGTTCTGGAAGGAAGGGCTGCGGTTCGAGACGGCCGATGGCAGTTTCAAGCTGAGGATCGGCGGCCGCCTCATGATCGACATGTGGGCCATCGATGCGGACGACGAGCTCAAGGCCATCGCGGGCGACCCCGACATTGGCCAGGATCGGATCTTCATACGGCGCGCCCGCCTGGGTGCGCAGGGCACGATCTACGGCAAGACGGAGTACAAGCTCGAGGTGGACTTCGCCAGGGTAAACCTGGTCGCCCTGCAGGACGCCTACATCGGCCTGAAGAAGGTGCTTGCGGGAGACTGGCTCCGCGTCGGACACCTCAAGGCGCCGAGCGGCCTCGAAACTCTGACCTCGAGCCGCTACATCACGTTCATGGAGCGCGCGACTGCGGTGCAGGCCTTCGCCCTCGATCGCTTCCTGGGCGTCTCGTGGAAGGGCTCCTACGGCGAGATCGAGGCGCAGAAGCGTTTCACGGTGTCCCTCAGTTTCGGCCGCCCCACGATCCCCGGCTTCGCGGAATTCCTGGGCGAAGACGGCGCCACGTTCGTGGGTCGCGTGACCATGCTGGCGCTCTATCAGGAGAACGAGCAGGGCCCCACGCTGCTGCACCTGGGCGTCAATCTGCAACTTCGCTTTCCCGACGCCGGAACCGTCCAGTTCCGCGCTCGGCCGAACGTCGGCAGGGGGACGCGCGTGCTCGACACCGGGCCCATTCCGGCCGACCAGGCGACGGTCGTGGGTTTCGAGATCGCCTTCAACCATGGCTCGTGGTCGGCTCAGGGTGAGTTCTTCCTCGCCATGGTGGATGCGCTGGACGGCAGCAGCCCCGCTTTCAGCGGGTGGTACGTGCAGGTCAGCTACTGGCTCACCGGCGAGCACCGGCCTTACAACTCGAGCAACGCCGTATTCGACCGGGTGAAACCGCAGCACAACTACGGGCAAGAGGACGGCAAGGGCGCTTGGGAAGTGGCCGTGCGCGTCGACTCCAGCGACCTGGACGACGGCGCCGTCATGGGCAACAAGGGCTTGACCTACTACTTCGGCGTCAACTGGCACCTGAATCCGAACCAGCGCATCATGTTCAACCGCGTGTTTTCGGACATCGAGGCGCAGGGGTTTGGCGACTGCTCCGCGACGGG
>JAPUHK010000305.1 GCA_027297745.1 Planctomycetota bacterium
GGTCAGCTCAAGCGCGCATCCCCGGTCGGTCCCCACCCTGTCCGTGCGCCATGCGCAAGCGTAGCGCGCAAGCTGACGCGCCAAGCGCCGGCAGGGCCCGGGGGGGGGTGGGTCGAATCCCTGGCGAGCGGCGATTGAGCGACCGAAGCGTCTACCCGGGCACATTCTCGGACACGAACAGGGGCCGGACACGGACAAAGAGGGGGCTGCAGGGGGTACAGTGGGCCCCGTTATGACTCAACTAGATAAACAACTCGAAGAAATCGGGCTGGAAACCTACAGCATCCGATGGCTCGCCGACTTCCTCGACATCCCGCGCGGCCGTTTGTATCGCGCGGCCCAGTCCATGGGCCCCACGGCGATCGGCCACAATGGGCGGGCCGCGGTCTACGACGGCGACACGATCGTCGGGCTCGCGGAGTTCTTGTACGGCGAAGCCAGGTTCAACAGTTGGGCCGGTCGGTTGCCGCGGGACGGGCTCGAGCGCCTGAGGCACCACTTGGGATACGTGGAGGAGCCGCAGCCGCAGGGCCGCCGGCCCGCCAGGTCCCGGGACCCGGCACGCGACCGCAGGACCGCGGAAGCTGAAAAGATGCGGGAGGAGTACGACCGCAAGCGCTACCCGAGCCTGTACGAGGATGAGCCGAGCGCATAGGGCGGGCAACTCCTGCTGCATCGCTCGCTAGCCCGCCGTCCCGGACTGCGCGGGCTCCGCGCTTCGCAGCCAACCACTTGTCTGGAGGGGTCCCTTGAGGCAGGTCCCGCTCCCGATGGCATACAGAGGCAAGGGACGGGGTGTTAGGCGGTCACGCTGCGCACAAGCAATCTCGTTACCAGACGGACCAGATCCACGGAGTTGCAGGGCTTGCTCAACAGGTGGCAGCTTGGGTATAGGGCCGCAAGTTGATCCGGTCGGCCCGTGCCGTCGCAGAGCAGGATGGCCGGGGGCGCAATGTCACCGAAGACGCCTCGCCACGTCGGGCGCTCTACTAGTCTCCGAGGACCTGCAGCGCGCCGGTCATCAGCGCCGTGGAGTAGACGCGCCCGCCGGCGCTGCCCCAGGCGCCCACCGGGTCCCAGGATCCGTCTTTCCGCTGCCCTCTTTGGAACTCCGGGACCGCGTGCTTTCTCCAAGTCTTGAGCATCGCTCCGCCGACGTGCGCCATGGCCACCGAGCCGAGGTACCAGTAGTACATGTCGATCGTACCGTCGCTCTTGCTCCAGGACGGCATGAGCTGCATGCAGTATTTCGCCCCTTTGCGCAACTGCACATTCGCGCGGTAGTCCTCGCCGGCCCACGTGCGGATGATCAGGCCGGCCGCCGTCATGGCGCCGGTTAGCTGGGCCGGAAACTTATCGTTCAGCCCCTCGAGCCGCAGCGACCGCCCGCCCGGCATGTTGTAGCCGACCACGCCGAACTCCGGATCGGTCATCTTCTCGGCCCAGATGCGACCGCCCTCGAGTGCCTGGCGGTCGACCTCCAGCTCCGCGAGTTGCGCGGACTTGAGCGCCATCACCATCCAGACGGTGACCGACGTGCTGTTGTCGCCCGGCTTGCGCCCGTAGCGCCAGGCCATGAAGGGGTTGCGCGCGTCTTCAATGACCTTGATCGCCTTCTGCGCCGGCGGCCGGTAGAGAGCGTTGCCCGTCAGCGCGTAGCCCTCGCACAGCGCCACGGTGGCCATGGCGTGCGCGTAGGTACTGGTCGAAGAATCGCGCTCACCGTAGGCGCCGATAGCGCCGTTCGTGCGCTGGCGCCCCATCAGATGGAAGAGCCCGCGCCGCACGTTCTCGGCGTAAGGGTTTTCTTCGGGAGTGCCGTAATCGCTGTAGTTGGCGTGCAGGAAGCACAAGAGCGCCAGGCCCGTCACCGCGTCGCTGTACGGAGCCCCACCGGGCACGAGGGGGACTTTGTCCCAGGAGCCTGTCTTGCTCTGCTGGCTCGCCAGCCAGGCCAGCGCGCGGGCCACGGGCGACCCGGCTGTCGGGCGCCCCTTGTGCGGCCAGTACTGCACACCCGCAGGAAGGACCGGACTCGTGCCCGTGACCCCGCGGCGCGCAGACAGGGCCACGCGCGCCGACGTGTTGACGCGCCCGTTCTTGTGCTTGGCGTTCTTGTACAGCGCGGCGCCGACCTTCTTGGCCCAGTACGTCGGCGGTCCCTTCGGGGCCTTCACGCGGCCGATGCGCGACAGCGCCCGAGCCGTTTGAACGCGCATCTCCAGGTCGGGGGACGCGAGCGCGGTCGCCATCAGCTTGAGCGCGCGCTCGTCCTTGCCGGCCCACTCGCCGACGGCATTCCAAGCCAGCGGGTCCTTGGCGGCAGCTACGAGGATAAGCGTCTGCTGCTCCGCGTTTTGAGGCGGATGACGGCCGAGCGCCCGCACGCAGAAGCCACGCACGCGCGCGTCCTCGTCGCGCAGCCCCGCGAGCAAAGGCGCGCGCGGCACCGAGGGCAGCTCCCGCAGTGTCAGCTCCGCTAGCAGCACCCCGCGCTCGCCCTCGCCTTTGCTGATCCCCCAGAGCAGATTCGGCAAGACAAGTTCCGGGCTCTCCTCCGCTTGCGTACGCGCGCGCTCCCAAGCCCACCGGGCCCAGTCCACATAGCGCGCGCTGGGCGGCGGCCCGTCCTTCTGGGACGCGGACTTGGGCGACGGCTTCTTGCTGATCTTGGGTGCGTTTTGGAGCAGCTTGACGATCTCACCGTCTCCCGCGGCCAGGTCGAGCGGCGTACGACCCCGGCCGTCCTTCGCCTTCGGGTCCGCGCCGCCGATGAGCAGCGCCTGGACCACCTGGCGGCGCCCCTTCACCGCGGCGAAGTGCAAAGCGGTGGCGCCGGTGGCCGGTTCCGTGGCGTCCACCTCAGCCTTGGTGCGCAGCAGCACCAGGACGACGTCGCGGTGCCCGAGGTAGGCCGCGTGGTGCAACGGGGTCCAGCCCTTGGCGTCCGTGGCGTTGGGGTCCGCGCCGTACTCGATCAGTATCGCGACCGTCTTGGCCGCGCCGTCCTTCACGGCGTCGTGCAGCGCCTCCGAAGCATGCACCCTGCCCGCCGGCAGCAGCAGGGCCACGGTCAGCAGCAGTAGCGGTCTCATGCTTGCCCGGTCCCTCGGCCCCATCCTAGCGGCTCGCGGCGCTACCGTGGAAACGCGTGCCCAATCGGGCGGGGAGCGGGCCGATCACAGGCGAGCCCTCCGATCTGCCGAACCGCACGACACAGCGGTCATCGGCGCGCAAACAAGCGCAGCAAGTTCATAGCAGGCGCCGCAACCCGCCGCTTGCGCCGATGCTCCGCACATGGCCGGAGTCGCAACCTGCCAAGCTGCCGTCGTCGGCCGGCGCACTTTCCTGCG
>JAPUHK010000306.1 GCA_027297745.1 Planctomycetota bacterium
CAGGCGCAATATCTGTCGCTGACCGAGTCCATCAAGGGGCGGCACCTGGAACGGGACGCGGCCATCTTCGACCGGCGCATCTTCGCGCCCGAGGCGCGGCTCGACAAAGCCGGCGCCACTGCGACGCCCGAGGAACGCCAACGGCGCTTCGTGGACGGCGTCCGCGCGTGGCTCATCAAGGCGCAAGCCGGGGGCGACGCGAGCGACGCCTTCGATGCCATGGAGCGCACCGTGCTCCTGTACCGCGACGGCCTCGATGGCGGGCTCTTGACGGACAGCGACACGCGCACTACGGTGCAACTGCTCGGCGACCCAGCCCTGCGCAACTTCCGCGAGATGAGCGCGCGTGTGTCGCAGCGCGAGCGACAACTCCTGCAGAAGCTCGACCTGGGGCGGCAGCGCGCGGCGCTCGGCGGACCCTATTTCTGGTTCAGCCTCGTCTGCCAGGCCATCGAGCAGGGGGTGGCACGCCTGATCAACGGCTACAACCGCCACGCCCTGCCGTTGGTGGAGCTGCCGCGCGCTTCGGCCGAGGAGAAGGGGCGCTACGAGGCGTGGCTGCGCGAGCGGCGCGTGGTCAAACAGCCTCCGCATAAGGTGCGTTACGTGACCACGGCGTTTACTGCGCTGCACTTCCTGGACGACGACCCGCTGCGCGACCGCGAGGTGCAGGAGCGCTTCGGACCGGAGCTCTTGCAGCGGCTGCGCGAGGACCGGCGCCGCTTGTTCCGCCGCGTCTTCGGCACCTATCCGCTGCACACGCGGCCGCGGGACCGGCGCATCCTGAATCTGTACCGCACTTATGAGAGTTGGCTCGGCGGCGGCCGCGCGCTCTTCATCCCGCTGCGCTTCGCCTGGGCGACCCTGCGTCAATCAGGGCGCTTCCTCTACTGGGTCGGCCGCTGCATCCGCGAGATCCGCAACCCGCAGCCGGAAGCGGAGATCGACGCAGCGGCGGAGGCGGACTACCGCACGGCCGTGCGCAAGATCCAGCGCATGCGCGGCCCGGTCAATGAGGCCTGCCTGACCCTTCGCGCGCGCTTCGATCCGGAGTACCTGGGGTTGTGCCTGCCGCGTGCTGAACGCTGCGGCCTCGAAGGCGCGGGTGTGGACGTCGACCTGCGCTTCCTGGAGGCGCGCCCAGAGCTGGCGCAGTACATCGACGAAGAGCGGGCGCGGGCGCGCGACGACCTGCGCCGACTGGGGCGCCTGGTCGAGGGGGGCCTGCTCGAACGGGCAGCAGAGCGCATCGGCGTGGACGTGGAGCACTTCGGTGCGGAGCACTTGCGCGCCGTCGCCGCGGCCTACGTCGGAGACCTGCAGCACCTGCGCCGCAACCTGTCGGCGCTGGAGATCCTGGACGAGGTCTACACGCGCGCCGCGACCAAGGACCCGCTGCCGGCCTTCCGTCTGCCGCGCCCGCGGCTGTACGCCAAGTTCCGGCGCTACTGGCGCATGCACGGCAAGGGCGACCGGCGCGCGGCGCAGGCCGCCTGGCGCGCAACGCTGCACAACGTGCGCGGCGCGGGTGACGCGCTGCGCACGTGGGCGCTGCTGGGCCTGGACGCCAAGCGGCTGGGCGAGCTGACGCTTGCGGAGCTGTCGCGCCATCCGGAGCGCATCACCGATCAGCTCGTGACGCTTCGCGCCGTACAGACGCTGGCGTTGATCGACGTGCTCAACTACCGCGAGCACATCTTCAACCTGGGGCGCTACGAGGACTCCCAGGACGATCCGGGCGACCTGCTCACGCCTCCGATCGAGGGAGAGAACGGGACGTGAGCGTCAAGCTGCTGCTCCTGGCCGCTCTCGCCGCCGGCTCCGGTTGCCACCTGACGGCCGGTCCCTCAGAGCCGCCGGCACACGCGCCCGCCTACATCATCGTGGCCGGCGAGACGGTTCCCGTGCCCTTCCGCGTGGTCAGCTTCATCGACGCACAGGGCTACAGCGCGTTGCGCGAACACTGCTGGTTCGCCAAGCAGCGCCGCCTCCCCAGGCGTCCCGCACCCGGCTGCAACACGCCGAAGCGTTACGGCGAGCGCACGACCGAGGGGATGGGTCGCCGCACGGCGGCGCGCGTGCTGGCGAACGGCTGGGACCGCCGCTCGCTCGGCGAGCGCATCGACCTGTTCGTGTTGCACTACGACGTGTGCTCCAGCTCGCGCCGCTGTTTCGAGGTGCTGCACGACGTGCGCGGCCTGAGCTGCCACTTCCTGCTCGACCTCGACGGCACGCTCTACCAGACGCTCGACCTGAGCCTGCGCGCGCGCCATGCCGGCAGCGTCAACAACCGCTCGATCGGCATCGAGATCGCCCACATCGGGGCGTACACCGACGGCGAGGTGTTGGGCCGCTTCTACCATCCGGGCGCGGACGGATACGTGTGGCTCGAGGTGCCGAAGGAGTACGGCCCGCCGCCGGGCGGACCGTTCCGGCCGGCCCGGCCCGGCCTGATCCGCGGCAAGATCCACGGGCAGGAGCTGATCATGCCCGACTACACGGAGGCGCAGTACGCGACGTTGCGGGCGCTGACGAAATCACTGTCCGGGATCTTCCCGCGCGTGCGCCGGCGCGCTCCGCGGGACGCGGACGGTACAGTGCGCAGCACCGTTCTGGCCCCGGAACGGCTGGCGGCGTTCAACGGCGTGGTCGGCCACTACCACCTGACGCGCAGCAAGATCGATCCGGGACCCGCGCTTGATTGGGACCGCATCCTCAAATGACGGCAGCCCCCTGGAGCACCGACCGGCCGCTCGGACCGGAGCTGGCCGCGCGGCTGATCGAAGCGCAGTGCCCCGAGCTCGCACCGGTGACCGCGGAGTCCATGGCCGAGGGGTGGGACTTCGAGGCTTTCACCGTCAATCGGGAGTGGATCTTCCGATTCCCCAAGCGCGCCGGCGTGGTCCCCTTCCTCGAGAGCGAGTTGCGGCTGCTGGAAGCGCTGCCGGAGCTCCCGCTGCAGGTGCCGCGCTATCGCTGGCGGGGCCGGCCCACGAAGGAGTTTCCCTATCCGTTCGCGGGCTACCGGCGCATCGAGGGAACCGACGCGCTGCACATGGACGCGCGCGAGCTCGCGGAACAGGACGTGCGCAACCTCGGCGCCTTTCTGACCGCCCTGCACGCGTTCCCCGTCGAGCGCGCCGTCGAGTTCGGCCTGCAGGGGGACGTGCGCCCCACCTGCACGATGTCCGGGATGTTCCAGCGTGCGAAGGACCGGCTGCTCAGCGTCGTCGGCGCCGCGCCGCGCGAGCTGGCCGACCGCTGCGCCGCGTTCGTGCACGACGAGGCGGGCGTTCCCGACGAGCGGCGCGAGCCTCCCGTGCCCGCACACAACGACATCTGGGAGGAGCACATCATCGTCAGCGCCGAGGCGCCGCACGGAATCGTCGGTGTGATCGACTGGTCCGACGCGGCCGTGGGCGATCCCGCCATCGACCTGGCCGGCCTTTGCCACTGGGGCGGAGACACCCTGGTCGACGCGGTGCTGGAGCACTACGGTGCGCCGGTCGATGCGGGGCTTCGGCGGCGGGTGCGCTTCGTGACGGTCTGCCTGTGCTTCATCGACGTGGACTGCGGCGTGCGCTGGCGGGGCGATGCGTACACGCGCATGGGCCTGGACGCGCTCCAGCGCGTGTTCGCGGAGAGCGGTACGTGAAGAAGACGATCGTGTACGTCGTCTCCACCAATTACGCGGGGTCGCACTACCTCTCGCTCATGCTCGGCAGCCACTCGCGCGCCGCCTATCTGGGCGAGATCCGCCAGTACACGCTGGGGAAGACGGACGAGCGCGTTTGCTACCGCTGCAAGGACACCACCCGCTGCCCGTTGTTTCGCGACGTGGACGCCCACGACATCCCGCAAATCTACGAGGGGCTCAGCCGGAACCTGCGCGACTCGGCCGACGTACTGATCGACAACAGCAAGCTCGTCTCGTGGGCGCGCAACTTCGTCGGCGACGACCGCTATCACAAGCGTTATGTCCATGTGATTCGCGATCCGCGCGCCCTGGCCCGCCGCTGGGACCTGCGCCACCCCCGCGGACGGCGGCGGCTGAAGCAACGCTGGGGGACGCTCCGGCGCAACCCGCTGGCGTTTCTGCCGATCCTGTTCGGCGGCCGCACGGGGCTGTACGCCCACAAATGGCTCAACACCAACCGGGGCATCACACGCTTCTTGAGCGGCTACGACCTCGAGCACATCATGGTCACGTACCAGGACCTGGCGCGCGACCCCGAAGGTGAGATACGCCGGCTGATGGACTGGCTGCGCCTTCCGTTCGAGCCGGAACAGCTCAACTACTGGAACTTCGAGCACCACGGGACGCAGAAGAAGGGCTACGAGTGGATCGGCGGGCAGCAGAAGCGTTACTTCGACATGCGCTGGAAGGAGCACCTGACCCCCGCCGAGCAGGAGTGGCTCGCGACGTACCCGCCCGTGACCGCCTACGCGCAGTCGCTGAGGTTGACGCTGACGGACGACGGCCGTACGCGCAAGGGCCGACGGCCTCAGCCCTAGCCCGCCAGAAGCACGCCTGTAGTGGCTCCACTCGCGGGGCGCCGAGCGCCGATAGGGACCCGGAGTCTCGATGGACGCCGTCCAAACCAGGGAATGCCCGCAATGCCAACGCGAGGTCGACGTCGAGGAGCGGAACTGCCGGCAGTGCGGATACCTACTGCGACGCGTGCGGCCCACGGCCGTCTTCGGCGCCGCCGACAACATCGCGCCGAGCACCTATCAGACTCCTTCCCCGGTCGTGCGCGACAAGCGCGTGCTGGGACTGGAGCCGCGCTGGTTCTACCTGGCGATCGGGCTGCTGACCGCTCCGATCCTCACCTTCACTCCGCTGCTGCAACGTATGGGGTGGTTCCTGACGTCTTTGTTCCACGAGACGGGCCACGTGGTCGTGGCCTGGTTCTTCGGCCACCCGGCCGTGCCGGCCATCCGGCTCGACGGCCACGCGGCCGCCGTACATGGTGAGCAGCAGTTCTTCCTCTGCATTCTCGTGCTCGGGAGTCTCGGCTACCTCGTATACCAATTCCGGCAACACAAGAAGCTGCGCGTGGTCTTCGGCGCCATCGCGCTCCTGTATCCGCTGTTTGCATTCACGGGCGCCAAGGAGGTGCTGCACCTCGTCGGCGGGCACGTCGGTGAGCTCACCATCGCCGCGGTCTTCTTCACGCGGGCGATCAGCGGCGGCTTCACGCACTCGAGCGCGGAGCGCGGCCTCTACGCCACGGTGGCTTGGTACCTGTACGGGAAGAACCTCTACCTGTGCGCCGGCCTGGCCGGGAGCGAGGAGATGCGGGCCTGGTACCGCAGCAGCGGCTCGTTCGGCCTCAAGAACGACTACATGCGCCTCGGCGACCTGATGGGTTGGTCGCTCTCGAACGTCGGCGCCCTGATGCTGCTCGTGTCGCTGACCGCACTGCCGATCGCCTACAAAGTAACAGTTACCGGATGTAACAGCCGCAACTCTTGCCACGGCTAGAGTTACGTACTTCCAGGTGCGGCACGCGTGCCGCGTTCTCCACATCTGCGGACGGCGATGCAGCAGGCGCCCCTCGTAACCGACACTGCCGGCGGGACTCGCGAACCGTTACATGGGTGACTGTTGCGGCCGGAAGGGCGACGCGCGGTCCGCCCGGCGCACAGCGAGCGCCAGCAGCCCGAGCGCGAGCGGCAACACCAGCAGCAAGCCGCCCCGCGCGATGAACTCCCAGCTGCCGCCGCGGCCGGCGAAACCCAGTAGCGTGTCGTAAAACCCGTGCAATACAACCGCCAGCCAGAACGCGAACCAGACCTTGAGGCGCCCCTCGGGCCCGCGGAACTTCGCGCGCCCGAGCTCGTAGCCGATGATCCCCGAGAAAGCCACGTGCGCCAGCGTCGACGTGAAGGCGCGGTACAGGATCACTTTCTCGCCGAGCATCAGGCCGTAGAACACGTTCTCCACCGTGGCGAATCCGAGCGCGCACGCCACGGCGTAGACGATGCCGTCCATAGGTTCGTCGAACTCGCGGTGGTAGTAGGCGAACAACCACACGACCAGGAACTTGCAGCCCTCTTCGACCAACGCGACGCGCACGAAGTTGTCGAAGACGAGGCCGCCGGCCCACCCCGCAGCAGACGGAGCCAGGGCGCGCTCGATCCACCAGGCGGGCAGCGCGGCCAGCATGCCGAGCAGGAAGAGCCGGAGCACCATCGCCTTCGGCTCGGGCTCTCAGCGGTCGCGCCGGTAGTAGATCCACAACCAGAAGAGCGCGGGCCCCACGGCGAAGAGGACACAACGTACTACAGCCATGCTTGCGGCCGAGGCTCGCCCCGGCCGCAGCCCTTATCGGCCAGCGGACGGGCCCGGCTCCAGAAGCCTCCGGGCAGCCCCGAAAAGGGCCTGCCGCACAACGGGCACGGTTGCATAGAATCGGCCCCATGCGGCGCGTTCCCCTCCTCCTACTCCTCTGCGGCGCGGTTGCCGCGGATGTCCAAGACCTGCAATCGCGCGTCTTCCACGCGCGCGACCGCGTGCTGCCCGCCCTGGTCAACGTGCAGGTCGTCACCGAGACCTTCCAGGGCGGCCGGCGCCGCCAGATGACCGCCGGCGGTTCGGGCGTGGTGGTCAGCGCCGACGGCCTGGTGGTCACCAACTTCCACGTTGCCGGCCACGCCAAGAAGGTCTTCTGCACGCTGGCCGACAAGACACGCGTCCGCGCCGAGTTGTTGGGCGGCGATCCCTCGACGGACCTCGCCGTGCTCCGCCTCGACCTCAAGGAAATCAAGCGCCTGGGCGGGTCGTTCAAGGTCGCAACGCTCGGCCGGAGCGAAGGTGTGCAGGTCGGCGACTTCGTGATCGCGCTGGGCAGCCCCTTCGGCCTGACCGCCTCACTCACGAGCGGCGTGATCTCGAACACGGAGCGCTACCTGAGCTCTTCGCAGCGCCTGCCTACCGGCGAGCCGACCGGCATGTTCAACAACTGGATCCAGACCGACGCCGCCATCAACCCCGGCAACAGCGGGGGACCGCTCGTCAACCTGTCCGGCGAGGTGATCGGCATCAACACGCGCGCCATCACCGGCGACGGCCTGGGCTTCGCCATCCCGGTGGACACGGTGAAGCGCGTCTACACCCAGATTGTCGCGCACGGCAGCGTCGTGCGCTCCTGGATCGGCGTCGACCGCGGCCTCGAGCCACTAGGTCTGGAATCGGAGGTACGCGGCGTGCGCGTCGGCCACGTGGACGAGGGCAGCCCGGCCGCCAAAGCCGGGTTGAGGCCGGGAGACATCATCCAGGCCATCGCCGGCAAGCCCGTCGAGGCCGTCCACCTGGACCAGATCGCCTCGATCCGCAGCACGATCGCCGACGCTCCGCTGGGCAAGCCGCTGACTCTGCGCGTCCGGCGCGGCGAGGAAACCGTCGACCTGAGCGCCGTCACGGAGCGGCTGGGCGCACTCAAGCTCGAGTACTTCGACGCACGCAGGTTCGGCCTCACCGCGCGCCCGGTGACCGAGCGCTTCGCACGCCAGCGAGGCCTCAAGTCCACCGCGGGTGTGGTCATCACGGGCGTCACAGGCGGCGGGCCGGCCGCGGCCGCGGACCTGCAGGCGGGGGACATCATCCTCAAAGTGCAACGCAAGAGCGTCGAGAGCCTGCAGTCGTTCCGCAAGCTCTATCGCGAGATCCAAAAGGACATGCCGGAGAAGGTGCTCGTGAGCATCCAGCGCGGCCAGGCCAGGATGTTCCGTGCGCTCACCCCCTCCAAGAAGGACGAGGAAGACGACGAATGAGAATGTTTGCCAGCCTGCTGCTGCTCCTCTCACCGGCGCTGGCCGGCGAGCTGGAGCAGAGCGTCCTGCGCAGCGCGCAAGCGTCGATGGTCGGCGTGCAGGCGCGTGTCATGCGCACCTTCACGTTCGGCGGCCAGACCCGCTCCCGACGCGTGCCCGCGCGTCTTACGGGCGTCGTGATCGGCGAGGGCCGCATCCTGACCGGCCCGCTCGGCGACGATCCGCAAAACCTCAAGGTGTTCGTCCCGGGCACCGAGGACGGCATCGATGCGGAGCTCGAGGAGAGCGGCCCGGACTTCAGCGTAATTACGGCCGAGGGTCTGACTGCCGTGCCGCTGAGCTTCAAGAAGGACTGGGACCCGGCGATCGGCGAGAAACTCGTCTGGGTCGGCATGTTGTCCGGCTCGCTCGGCAAGTGGAACCTGATCGCGAAGAGCGCCGAGGTGGACGTGCTCATCAAGGACGAGCAGACCGACACGCTCGATGTCTACAGCGATCCGCCGTTCGGCGGCCCCGTGCTGGTGCAGAACGCACCGGTGTTCAACCGCGAGGGGCGCCCGATCGGCGTGCTGATCCTGCGCCGGTCGGCGGCGGGCGGCGGGCGGCGCGGCGGCGGGCGCCAGCCCGGCCTGCCCGTGATCCGACTCGCGTCGGCCTTCAGCGGTTGGCTGGACGGCTCGGTGCAGCGGCGCGCGGTGCTGGGCGTCTCCGTCGAGCCGCTCGGTGAGGCGGTGGCCGAGGCGCTCGGGCTCACGGGCACGCCCGCAGTGGTCGTGACGCAGGTCACGCCCGGCTCCGGTGCGGACAAAGCGGGCCTCCGGGCGCAGGACATGATCACGCAGGTGGACGGCAAGCCCATGCCCAACGGGGAGGCGCTGCGCGCGGCGCTGCGCGGCAAGGCCGCAGGCGACAAAATCACCATCGTGTACCTTCGCGATGCGGGCGGGGGCCCGCAGAAGGCGGAGGTCGAGGCGACGCTGACCGCGCGCGACGCTCAGGCGGCCAAGGAGCGGCACCGTGCGCGGCGCTTCGGCTTCGTGGCCCAGCCACTGACCGACGCGGTGCGCCGGGACCAGAACCTGCCCGCCGACGTAAGCGGCGTCTATGTGCGCCGGGTCACGCGCGGCGGCCCGGCCGGTCTGGGCCGCCCCACGCCCCTGCGCCGCGGCGATGTGATCCTCAAGGTGGGTGAGGATCCCACCTCCGACCTCGCGTCCCTCAAGGCGGTGCTGCAAAGCCTGCCCGACGGCAAGCCGGTCACGCTCTTCGTGCGCAACGGCGCGAATACGCGCTTCGTCGAGATCACCCCGGAGAAGCCGTCCGAGTAGACGCGCGGCGCACCGTGGCGCTCGAGGTCTACCGTCCTCAGGGCCGCCCGGAGTTCTTGGGCCTCCTGCGCGCGGCGGTCGAGCCGCGCGTGCGGCTGCATGTGGGCAAGCGCCCGGATCCGCCGTCGTACGAAGTGCTCGTAGCGGGCCGGCCGGAAGCCGGGGACGTCTCGGCCGCGTCCGGCTTGCGCGCGGTGGTGATCCCGTGGGCCGGCGTGCCGTCCGAGACGTTGAAGCTCATGCGTGACTTCCCCGGCATCACGTTGCACAACCTGCATCACAACGCGGCGCCCACGGCCGAGCTGGCTGTGGCCTTGTTGCTGGCCGCCGCGAAGTGCATCGTGCCGCTGGACGGAGCGCTGCGCAAGCACGACTGGCGGCCGCGCTACGAGAAGCCGCGCAGCGTGCTGCTGTGCGGCAAGACCGTGCTGGTGCTGGGCTACGGCGCGATCGGCAAGCGTGTCGCCGCGGTTTGCCGAGCGCTGGGCATGCAGGTCGCCGGCGTGCGGCGCAGGGGCGCCGAACCCGGCACACCCGACGAGGTCCACGCGCCCACGGCTTTGCACGAGCTTCTGCCGCGCGCGCACGCCGTGGTCGTGTGCCTGCCGCTCACCGCAGAGACCGAGGGCATGCTCGGCGCGCGTGAGCTCGCGCTGCTGCCGGAGGGCGCGCTGCTCGTCAATGTCGGGCGCGCCGCGATCGTAGACGAGGATGCGCTCTACGACGCCCTGGCGAGCGGGCGACTCGGCGCGGCCGGGCTGGACGTCTGGTACGAGTACCCGGCGAACGAGGAAGCGCGGGCGCAGACGCCGCCGTCCCGGCGCCCGTTCGGGGAGCTCGACAACGTCGTGCTGAGCCCGCACCGCGGCGGCCTGTGCAAGCAAACCGAGGCGCTGCGCGCCGCCGCGCTGGCGGAGTTGCTGCTGGCCGCGGCGCAAGGACGTGCGCTCCCGGGCGCCGTGGACCTCGAAGCGGGCTACTAGTCAGCCGCTCTGGGTCGCAGGCTGCTGCTTCTCCTTCTCCTTCTTCTTCTTTGCCTTCGCCTTCGCGCCGTCCTTCTGCTTGGGCTTGTAGGGCACACCCAGCCGCTTCAACGCGGTCTTGGCCTGCTTCTTCACCTGTTTGAACGGGTCGCTCTCGGCCAGCTTGCGCAGCTTGGGGATCGCGCGCCGCACGCCGTACTTGCCGCAGGCTCCCGCGGCCCAGCTGCGCATGCGGTGGAAGGGATCGTCGAGCAGCGCCACGAGCTGCCGCTGCGTGGCGATCTCGTCGGGCGCCAGCGCCGTAACGCAGTCGATGGCGGCCTTGCGCGCCTGGTGCGTACCCCCGCCCGCGGCGTCGTACTTCAGATACGCCGCGGCGGCCTCGGCGCCGCGCGGATCGCCGAGCAAGCGCAACCCCTTGAGCGCCCCCTCACGGACGACGTTGCGGTGTGAGGGCGAAGCCAAGAGCTCCGTCAGCAGCTCGTAGGCGCCCTGCACCTTCAGGCGGCCGATCGTGCGGGCCGCGGCGGCGCGCACGTACGGGCTCTCGGTCTGCAGGGCCCAGACCAGCAGGTCGCGTTCGACCTGGTCGCGCCGCTTGCGGCCGAACGCATCGAAGACGGCCTCCTGCACGCGCGTGTCCTTGTCGTAGACCGCCTGCAGCAGGGCCGCCACGGCTTCGTCCGCATCGATGCGGCCCAGGATCTCCGCGGCTTGCTTGCGCACGGCCCAGGACTTGTCGCGCTGCAACGCCTCGACGTAGGCCGGCACCGCGGCGGCTCCGTACTCCTCGAGAGCCAGGGCCGCGTCAAGCCGCCCGCACACGTCCGGGTCGGTGACCAGCGCCATCGTCCAGGCTCTCTGCGACTGCTCGAGCTTCACCACGATCAGCATGTCGCCGCCGACGCCGACGCGCAGGTACTCCCCCTCGCCCTCGACTTCGAACTTGTGCTTGTCGCGGTAGACGTCGAGGTACTGAACGGGACCCGTCTCCCCTATGCGCACCGGCAGGCGCAGCCGGAACAAGCCCTGCGCGCCCTTGCGCACCTGCACCTGCTCGACCGTGACGGTTCCGGCCTCGGCGTCGCGGCGCACCTTCAGCACGGGGTAGCCGGCGCCGTACACCCACTGGCTCCAAAACCACTTCAGGTCGCGCCCCGCCTTCTCCTCGACGGCGATGCGCAGGTTCTCCGACGTGACGGGCTTGTCGCGGAACCTGTCGACATAGTGCCGGATCGCATCGCGGAACAGCTCGTCGCCGAGCTCCAGCCGCAACATGTGCAGGATGGCCGCGCCACGGCTGTACTGCTTGCCGCCGTGCAGCTCCAGCGGCCGGTCCCCGCGCGGATCCTTCTCGAGCTTCAGGTTCTCCGGATGCGGTGTCCCCGAACGGTACCCCCCGTTCTGCCGCCGGCGGCGCAGCAGGAACTCCTCCCGCCCGTACTTGGCCTCGAAGTACAAATCGGTCATGTAGGTGGCGAAGCCCTCGTTGAGCCAGATGTGGTGCCAGGTACGGCAGGTCATCAGGTCCCCGAACCACATGTGCGCCAGTTCGTGCGCGACCAACCCCTCCGAGCTGTAGTTGGGCCGCGCGGCCAGCCGGTGCAAGGCACGCATGTTCAACGTGGTGGCGGTGGTGTTTTCCATGCCGCCGTACACGAAGTCCCACACGAAGGTCTGGGCGTAGCGCCGCCACGGATAGGGCTCGTCCAGGTACTCGCCGAAGATCTTCATCATCGCCGGCGTCTCGCCCAGCGCCGTCTGCAGCTCTTCGGCGCGGCCCGGCGGGCCGTTGTACTCGAGCACGACGTCCTCGTGCTTCTGCCGGATGCGCTCGAACTTGCCCACGATCAACGAGATCAGATAGGTCGGACTGCGCGAGTCGAACTGCCAGTGATCCGTGCGCGTGCCGTCGCCGTTGTCCTTCTGCTCCGCGAGCTCTCCGTTGCTGATCGTGTCCAAGCCCTTTTCGACGGTGACGTGCAGGTCCCACGTGCAACGGTCGTCGGGCTCGTCGTACATCGGAATCCAGCGCCGGTTGTCCGAGCTCTGCCCCTGGCTGTACATCTGCACGGGCGTGTTCGGCGTGCTCGTCTGCGGATGGTGGAAGTACAGGCCGTGCTTCGGCTTGGATTTGTAGGTGATCTCCACCATGCCGGGCGCCCCCTCCGGCAGCGGGGCGGCCAGCGTGATCGACAGGATGCCGTCCTTCAGCGCATGCTGCAGCTGGTTGCCGTCTCCGTCCTTGACCCCCTCGAGGGTCGTGTCCTTGCTGTGCAGGCGCAGGACCTCGAGGCCGTCCACGAGCGACTCGAAGGTGATGCGGATGCGCCCCGCCACCTCACCCGCCGCGATGTCCGGCTTGATATGGATCTCGAGGTGCTTTTGCGTGAAGTCACGCGTCGAGGCATCCAACGGCGGCGCCTTGTCCTGGGCGGCGACGACGACGCACAGCGCCAGACACGGAGCGAGGATTCGCAGCATGGTCCGTCTCCCTTCGGAGCGCGATGCTAACCGGCGGCCGCCTCCGACGCGGCCTCAACCTCTCGCGGCCTGCAGGCTCTGCAGCACGTCATCCGCCCAGACCAGCTGCGCTTCCAGGAGCCGTGCCCGCAGCCGCAGGCCCAGTTCCGCGTGGAACGCGGCCGTCGCCGCCAGCTTCCTGAGGCGCTCCAAATCCGCAACCCACCGGGAGCGCAGCCCGGCCAGAAACTCGACCGTGGTCTCGGGGCTCTGCAACTCCCCCAGAAACGAGAGCTGGGCCAGATGCGGGAAGCGCTCCCGGCCCCGGACGGGGCCGCTTTCAAGCCACTCCCGCAACTCCTCCCAACCGTCTAGGGTCCGTTCATAAACGCGGCGGGCCGGCCCGCGGGTCGATGGCTCCTCATGACTCCTGAGCAACCCCCGCTCCTCCAGCCTCCGAAGGGTCGGGTAGATCTGGCTGAGGGGTGCGCTCCAAAACTGTCCGACGCGTTCCTCGAACTCCCTTTTCAGGTCGTACCCGCTGGCCGGCCGCCGCAAAAGCCCAAGGAGGACGTGTTCGAGGCTCACTTACTATATCTAATCATATCTATCAGTCCTTATATAGCTTAGACCCCAGCGCCGCAAGGCCATTGACCCAACCCCTTTCCCCAAAGTATCTTACGCCGTTAGCAGGAGGTGTCACGCACGCCATGGATCTGAAGCTGGACGGCAAAGTCGCCTTGATCACAGGAGCGTCGGGCGGTATCGGGCGCGCCCTGGCCCTCGAGTTCGCCGCTGAAGGGGCTCGCATCGCATTACATGCCCACACCCGTGCGGATGAGGCTCGAGCCTGGCTCGAGCAGCAGGAATGGCGCGACCGCGCCCTCGTTGTGGAAGCCGACGTGCGCTCTACCACCGAGTTGGAGGCGGCCTTCAACCACGTGCTCGAACACTGGCAACGCATCGATGTCTGCATCGCCAACGCGGGGGTCTGGCCGCCTGAAAACGCCGGGCTGCATGAGGTCCCCGAAGAACGTTTCCGCCGCGTGGTCGAGATCAACTTCCTGGGCGCGGCGTGGACCGCGCGCTCGTTTCTCGCAGCCCTCGCGCGGACAGGTCCTCGCGCGGACGGCCACGGAGCCGCGCTGGTCTTCATCGGATCGACCGCCGGCCGGTTCGGAGAGCGCGGCCACGCGGACTATGCGGCCAGCAAGAGTGCCCTGTACGGCCTGGTGCGCAGCTTGAAGCATGAGATCGTGGACCTGGACCCCTATGGACGCGTCAACCTGGTCGAGCCGGGCTGGACCGTGACCCACATGGCACGCCCGGCGCTCGACGAACCCGGCGCGATCCGGCGCGTCGCGCGCACGATGCCGCTCAAGCAGTTGGCACGCGCGAAAGACATTGCGCGCACGGCCGTCTGGCTCGCCTCCCCCAGTGCCGCGCGGCACGTGACGGGCGAGATCCTGACGGTCGCCGGCGGCATGGAAGGCCGCGTGCGCTGGGAGCCCGAGGAGATCGACGAGGACGCCATCCGCAAGCGTCTGCTGGAGGAGTGATGCCGGAGCCCGTCTTCGTTCCCTATGTGGATCGCTACGATCCCGGGGTCCCGCCGGAACAGGCCGCGGAAGCCTTCTATGACGTCATGCGCCGCCGGCGCAGCGTGCGCATGTTCAGCGACAAGCCGGTTTCGAAGGAGGCCATCGAGTGGATTGTGCGCAGCGCCGCATCGGCCCCGAGCGGGGCCAACAAGCAGCCGTGGCGCTTCGTTTGCGTGCAGGATCCCGAGCTCAAACGCGCCATCCGAGTCGCCGCCGAAGAAGAAGAACAGGAGTTCTACACCCACCGGGCGCCGCAAGCATGGCTCGACGACCTGACGCCGCTCGGCACGGACGCAGACAAGAGCTACCTGGAGGTGGCGCCCTGGCTGGTGGTGGTGTTCCAGCTCACGAAGGACGCGCGTGGGGGGCATGTCTATTACGGCGC
>JAPUHK010000307.1 GCA_027297745.1 Planctomycetota bacterium
AGCCGGGCGGGTCTTCCGCCCGGCTCTTTTTTTTGGCAAGACTGGCAAGCCAATCAGCAAATGGACGGGAGGGCGGCCACACAGGGCCGCCCTTAGCAGGCAGCCGAAGCGTTAAGGCCATCGGGCGGGCTAGTGGGTACGCTCTCGATCCATGAGTGACTTCAACTCGCGGCTCGGATTGCGTGTGGGCGCCGACGGGCAGACGATCGAGCTCGAAGCCAAGGCACCGGACCACGCGATCGGCGGCGGCATGGTGCACATGGCCGTGCTGACCACTCTCGGCGAGGTGGCCGCGGCGCACGCGGCCGAAGGCGCCGTGGTCCCCGCCTCGCTGCAGGCCAACTTTCTCAGACCCGCGCCGCTGGGCCTGCTCACGGCCCGCGGGCGGGTGCTCAAGAGCGGACGCAGGCTGTGCACCGCCGAAGGCGAGGTCTTCAGTGGCGATCAGTTGGTCGCGAAAGTGACGGTGACGTTCGCGCGCATGGAATAACTGTCCGCAGCGTAAGCCGGACGGCGCTCGTCAGTCCAGGTCGGGGTCTTCCAGATCGATCTCGTCCGGAAGGTCGAAGTCCTCGGCCTTGAACTTCGGCAGCTCCACCGAGTCCGCGCCGGGCCCCGGCTCTAGCGGGGCGCCGCCCGCCTCGAAGAACTCCGCCACCGCCTCGTGGCGCGCGCCGAGCTGTTGCGCGCGGCCCGCCAACTCGCGGTCATCGGTGACCACCAGCAGCCCCTGCGCCAGGGAGCTGTTGCGCACGCGGTCCAGGATTTCCGCGTCCGCCTCGCGCCGGCTGCAGTACACGACGCGCACGCCGTCCTCGCGCGCGCGCCTCGGGATCCCCGCGGGCGCGTCGCGGGCGTCGAAGAAGACGATCGCCTCCGGCGCGGCACGGCGCACCTTCGACAAGAGCGTGCGGCGCGCCTGCTCGTGATCGCCCTTGCCCCACAGCCCGAGGCGGTGCAGTGCGTTGTGCCCGTCGATGAGCACGTCCATGAATGCACGCTACCATTCCTGTGTAGCAATGCCGACGGACCGCACCGACGGGCCACGCCGTCAAGCGCGCGCGGCGTGCGTGCTAGGATGGCCGCCCGCCGTGACCGACAGTACGCCCACCGTCTTCTGCCTGCCCGACGACAAGCACGTACCGGTCGAGGAAGGCTACAACCTGCTGCAAGCGCTGCTGATCGCCGGCATCAACGTCGCGCACGCCTGCGGCGGGAGCGCGCGCTGCTCCACCTGCCGCCTGCACATCCTCACGGGCGCCGAGAACTGCGAGCCGCGCACGGCGGCCGAGCAGGAGATGGCCGAGCGCCTGAAGTTCGACGACTCGATCCGCCTCGCCTGCCAGACGCGCATCAAAGGCGAGGTGGCGGCCCGCCGCTTGATCCTCGACATGGAGGACGAGGAGAACGCCAGCCAGCTCGAGGAGGGGAACATGGGCGAAGCCATCGGCCGCGAGGCCACGGCGACCGTGTTGTTCGCCGACGTCAAGAGCTTCACCAGCCTCTCCGACGTGCTGCCGCCTTACGACGTGATCCACCTGCTCAACCGCTACTTCCGTCGGGCCGGAGCGGCCATCCAGCGCAACGGCGGGCATGTGGACTGCTACATCGGGGACGGCATCCTGGCCGTCTTCCGCTGGGAGGAGCATGAGGACGCGACGCTCCGGGCCGTCAAGGCGGGGCTCGATCTGCTCGAGGTGGCCACCGGAATCAGCGGCTATGTCGAGTCGTGGTACGGCCGCGGGTTCGAGATCCGGGTAGGCATCCACAGCGGGCCGGTCGTGGCTGGAAGGCTAGGGGATGCGACGATGCAGCGCGACACGATCATCGGCGATACCGTCAACACGGCCAGCCGCATCGAGAACGCCTGCAAGGAGGCGGGCGTCCCCTTCCTGATTTCCGCGCCGTGCATGGAGATGGTCCGGGACTCCGTGGAGGCAGGGCGCACGTTCGCGCTCGAGCTGCGCGGCAAGGAAGGGACCCACGACCTGCACGAGATCACGGGGCTGAAGGGCGACTCGTAAAGGGGCGTCCGGGGCGGGTCCGGGGCCGGCGAAGGCCAACTAGCGCACCGTGCTAGGATCGTCCGGCTCAGGCAAGGAGAAGAACGCGATGAGGTTCGACAAGGTCTATCTGCCCGCCGGCGGCTATTGGACGTCCCCTTTCAGCAAGTGGCAGGGGAAGTTCTCGACGCTGCATCCGCTGCACCTGGCGGCCGACTTCACGAAGATCGCGCTCGGCCGGCGTGAGATTCCGGCGACGGAGCTCGACTCGCTCGTGCTCGGCTGGAGCGTGCCTGCCAAGCAGATCTTCTACGGCGGTCCGTGGATCGCGGGGCTGATCGGCGCGCCGGGCATCAGCGGCCCGATGATCAGCCAGGCCTGCGCGACGTCGGCCGCGACGCTGGCGCACGCGGCGCAGACGGTGGAGCTCGGCGGCTCGCGCGCGTCGGTCGCGATCCTGACCGACAAGTGCAGCAACGGCCCGCACGTGACCTACCCGAACCCCGCCGGCCCCGGCGGCAAGCCCGACTCCGAGGACTGGGTCTGGGACAACTTCAGCCGCGACCCCTGGGCCAAGAACTCGATGGTCGAGACGGCCGAGAACGTGGCCAAGGAAGCGGGCATCACGCGCGAGCAAATGGACGCGCTCACGCTGCACCGCCATGCGCAGTACCAAAAGGCGCTCGACGAGAAGTTCCACGAGCGCACGATGATCGCGCCGTACGAGATCAACCCCTCGGGGCGCAAGGTGATCGCCACGATCGAAGGCGACGAGGGCATCTTCCCGACCACCGCGGAAGGGCTCGCCAAGCTGCGGCCGATGCTGCCCGAGGGCACGATCACCTTCGGCACGCAGACCTTCCCCGCCGACGGCAACGCCGGCCTGCTGGTGTGCGACGAAGAGCGCGCCCGCGCTTGGAGCCGGGACGGCGATCCCGTGCAGGTCGTGAGCTTCGGCTCCGCGCGCACGGAGAAGGGCTACATGGCCAAGGCCGTCGTCCCCGCCGCGCAGAAGGCGCTCGACAGCGCCGGCATCGGCATCAAGGACTGCAAGGTCATCAAGACGCACAACCCGTTCGCGGTCAACGACATCTACTTCGCGCGCCAGTTCAACATCGAGGCCGAGTCGATGAACAACTACGGCTCGAGCCTGATCTACGGCCACCCGCAGGGCCCGACCGGCGCGCGGCTGATCGGCGAAGGCGTGGCGGAGGCGCAGCTGCTCGGGGGCGGCTACGTGCTGTTCGCGGGCTGCGCCGCAGGCGACACGGCCGCCGCGGTCGTGCTGAAGGTCTAGATGCTGCGGCTGCTCACCCTCATCATCCTGGTGGGCGTGAGCGCGGGTTGCCGCCCGAAGCCGCGGCCGCGCCCGATGCAGAGGCCGCCGCCGCCCTCCACGGAAGGCGTGGTGCTCGAGGTCAAGGGGGAGGTGATCGAGATCTCGTTGGGGTCGCGGGACGGCGTAAGGGCCGGCGACCGCTTCTACACTTATCGCGAGGACCACTTCGCGGGCGAGTACGAGGTCACGCGGGTGCAGCCGGGGCGCTCGCTCGCCAAGCACGTCGGAAGGCCGGTCGCGGCTGGTCCGCCGCAGCGCAACGACCCCATGCGGCGCAAGGACTCCACCAACCTGTTCTTGTCCGGTGACGGCGTCGTGCTGTCGTCCGACAACGCGGACGTGGTGATCTCGCTCGGTTCGGAGCAGGGCGTGAGGCCGGGCGACCGCTTCCACGCCTACCGCGGCAGCCGGCGCGGCTACGGGATCGAGATCACGGCGGTGCATCGCAACACCTCGCGCGGCACCATCCGTGGCATCGACGTCGTGTTCAAACCGGCCCGCAACGACCGCCTCATCAAAGAGACCCCGTCCACCCTCGCCCCGAAGTAACAGTTACCGTATGTAACGATCACAAGTCGTTTGCGGACAGAGACTTGAAGCCCGGAAGGTGCGGAACGCGTGCCGCACGCGGTGCGGGCGCGGGAGGGCGGGCAAATGGAAATCGGGCCCCGGGGCCGGCCCGGAGCCCGTTTTGCGACGGGGCAAGCCCGCCTATGTCAGCCACCCTTGCGGGCGGCCTGTCTTTTCAGGCGGCTTCCTGCTCCAGGGCGTCGGTGTACTTCCCGAAGCGGGCCGCGCCGTTGCAGCGGGCCCGGTGCAGAAACGCCTTCTGCGTCGCAGCGGCGTTGTGCGCCTTCCCGCCCCAGGCCTTCAACGGGGGCGCCTGCAGCGCACGGCCATACGAGAAGCTCAGCTGCCACGGGACCCCGCCGATCTTGTTCATCGCGTTGAGGTTCACCGTCGCCTCGACGTCCGACTGCCCGCCGGACAGGAAGACGATGCCGGGGACCGCCTCCGGAACTCCGCTCTTCAGGCACGCAACGGTCTTTTCGGCCACTTCCTCCGGCCCCGCCTGCTGCGGGCAGTCCTTGCCGCTGAGCACCATGTTCGGCTTGAGCAGCGTCTGATCGAGCGGGACGCTCTGATCGCGCAGCGCCCGGTAGACCTCGCGCAACGTGCGCTCCGTGACCTCGAAGCAGGTATCGATCGTGTGCGCACCGTCCATCAGCACCTCGGGCTCCACGATCGGCACGAGCCCGTTCTCGACGGACAGCGCCGCGAAGCGCGCCAGCGCGTGCGCATTGGCCTGAATGCAGTAGTCGCTCGGGAGGCCGTCGCCGATAGCGATCACTGCGCGCCACTTCGTGAAGCGCGCCCCGAGCCCGTAGTACTCCTTGCAGCGCTCGCGCAGGCCGTCGAGACCCTCCGTGACCTTCTCGCCGGGCGCGCCCGCCAGTGGCTTGGCACCCTTGTCGACCTTGATGCCGGGGAGGATGCCGGCCTGCTGCAGCACTTTCGGAAACGGCTGCCCGTCCGTGCCGTTCTGCCGCAGCGTCTCGTCGAACAGGATCACGCCGCTGATGTACTTTTCCGCACCCTCCGTCGTGAACAGCAGCTCGCGGTAGAGGCGCCGGTTCTCTTCAGTGGACTCGACCCCGATGCCGTCGAAGCGCTTCTTGATCGTGGGCGTGCTCTCGTCCGCCGCCAGGATCCCCTTGCCCGGCGCCACGATCGCCCGGGCATTCGCCAAAAGCTCGTCTGCCGACACGCGCAAACCCTCCGTACTACGACCTTCCCGAACAGGTTAATAGCCCCCGGGAGCCGCCGCAAGATCGTCGCGCCGCGGTTGGGCGCTTTTGAGGCGGGCCCGTTAGCCTTAGGGCGTGGCCAAAGTCCTGGTACTCAACGTCGTCGGGCTCACGCCCGCGTTGCTCGAGCACGCGCCGCGGCTGAAGCAGTTGGGGCCGCCGGCCCCGCTGACGCCCCCGCTCCCGGCGGTCACCTCGACCTGCCAGGCCACAATGCTCACCGGCAAGCTCCCCAGCGAGCACGGCATCGTGGCCAACGGCTGGTACTTCCGCGACCTCAACGAAGTCTGGTTCTGGCGCCAGTCCAACCGGCTGATCCAGGCGCGCCGCATCTGGGAGGACGTCGACGCCCGCAGCGCCGTGCTGTTCTGGTGGTTCAACATGGCCACCACGGCCGGGGTCACGATCACGCCGCGGCCGGCGTACCTGGCGGACGGCGGCAAGCTGCCCGACGTATACACCACGCCGCCCAAGCTGGGCCGCGACCTGCAGCGCAGCCACGGTGACTTCCCGCTGTTCAAGTTCTGGGGCCCGATGGCGGGCATCGAGTCCACGCGCTGGATCGCCGACTCGGCGCTCGAGGTGCTGCAACGCTACGACCCGCAACTGTGCCTGGTCTACCTTCCCCACCTGGACTACGACCTGCAGCGCTACGGGCCCCACGACGAGCGCATCCCCGCGCAGGTGGCGGCGGTGGACGCGGAGGCCGGGCGCATCCTGGACGGAGCGGGCGATCGCGAAGTGCTGGTCGTCTCGGAGTACGGGATCACCCCGGTGACGGGCGCCGTCCACCTGAACCGCACGCTGCGGCAAAAAGGGCTCCTGGAGGTGCAGGAAAACGCGACCGGGGAGCTGCTCGATCCGCACCGCTCGCGCGCCTTCGCGGTCTGCGACCACCAATTGGCCCACATCTATGTGCGCGATCCCGCGGACATCGCTCCGGTGCGAGAGCTCGTGGAATCTACGGACGGTGTCGACTGCCTGCTCGACGTGGAGAAGACCGGGCTCGATCACCAACGCTCCGGCGAGCTCGTGGCATTGAGCGCCAAGGACAGTTGGTTCGCCTATCCCTATTGGCTGGACGACGCCAAGGCGCCGGATTTCGCGCGCACGGTCGACATCCACAGAAAGCCCGGCTACGACCCCTGCGAGCTGTTCCTGGATCCGGAGGTGTCGAAGCTCAAGCTGTTCTCGTTCATGCTGAGAAAGAAGCTCGGGCTGCGCACGACATTCTCGGTCGTGCCGCTGGACACGAGCCTCGTGAAGGGGTCGCACGGGCGGCTGCCCGACGATCCTGCCGACGGCCCGTTGCTGCTCGGCGACGGCGACCGGCCGCGGCACATGACCGAGGTCTTTGGCGCCATCGAGCGCAAGCTGGGAGCCTAGAAGTCGCCGTAGAGCGAGCTCAGGCGGATGATGCGGCGCCTCTCCCGCCGGAAGCTCGGGTTGCGCACCACGACGTTTGGTCGCTCCCAGCGCGAGCCGCGGCGCGTGAACAGCGAGAAGCAGTCGATCAGGCGCCGCCTGCGGCCCCAGTTGACGATCTCCTGCGCGATGCACTGCAGCCCGGCAGCTTCCGCGCAGGCCGCGAACTTGGCCGCCGTCATGCTGAGCGCGCGGTCCCCTCCTCGCGGACCAAGGCCGAGGCCCTTGCAGATGCCGTACACCACCGTGTTGCTGCGCATGAACGTGTAGAGCCGCGCGTGCTCGCCCAGGTTCGAGTGGTGGATGAAGCCCACGCCGTCCGGCGTCATCTTGGCGTGCAGTTGCTCGAGGTAAGCCGCGATGACGTCCTTCTCGGCGTGCACGAGGGAGTCGATGCTGAAGACGAAGTCGATCGAGTCGTCGGGAATCATCGCGAGCGAGCGGCCGTCGTTTTGGTGGTACGTGATGGACGAGCAGTCCTCGAAGCGCTTCTTGCAGCTGTCGATGCACTTCTGCGACAGGTCGACGACGGTCAGGCGCTCACACAGGTCCTTCAGAAACTGGGTCCAGCGCCCGAAGCCGGGCGCGATCTCCAGGATGCTTCCGGCCGGAACGAAGGGAAGGATTCGGGGAAGCAGGGACAGGCGCCACTGCATAGCCGGGCCGCCGTAGCCGCGGGACCACAAGTCCCCGTCCGCGTTCCAGTGGTAGTTGACGTCCCACTTCCGCCGGTTCCAGTCGATGCTCGGCATCGACAAGCAGTCTACACACTGGCGCCTAGCGCAGATTCTCGAGCGCGGGGCGTAGCTCCGGGTACTTGAACTCGTAGCCCGACGCGACCGTGCGCTGCGGCAGGATGCGCTGGCTCGCGAGCAACACCTTGGCGAACTCCCCGAGCGCCAGAGGCAGCACGAACGGCAGCGGGAGCCCCGCGATAGCAATGCAAGGGCGCTTCAAGACCGAGGCCAACGTGTACGAGAACTCGGCGTTCGGGCTGGGGTTCGGCGCGGTCAGGTTGTAGGCGCCGTCGCAGGCGTCTGTGTCCAGCAGGTGCAGCAGGATGCCGACCTCGTCGTCGATGTGGATCCAGCTCATCCAGCGCCGCCCCGCACCGATGGGCGCACCGAGGAACATGCGGAAGGGGCGCGAGAGCCTCGGATAGGCGCCGTCTTCCTTGCCGAGCACGATGCCGGTGCGCGCCATGGCAACGCGCACGTCGAGGGCGCGCGCCTTGGCCGCCTCCGCTTCCCAGTCCACGCACACCTGCCCCAGGAAGTCGTTGGCCGGCGGGGAGGTCTCGTGGATCGCCTGATGCTGCCGGTCGCCGTAGAAGCCGATGGCGGAGCCTTGCACCAACACCTTCGGCTTGTGCTCCGCGGCGGCGATGCCTTGCACGAGATGCCGCGTCCCGATGATGCGGCTGTCCCGGATGCGGTTCTTCTTCTTACGGGACCAGCGGCCCTTGGCGACGTTCTCGCCGGCCAGGTTGACGATCCCGTCCACACCGTCGACCGCTTCCGCCGGCGGTGGTCCCTGGACCGCGTCCCACTCGACAGCCTGCACGCCCGCTCCCAGCACCTTCGCGATACGCGCAGCGCTGCGGCCGGTGGCGATCACCTCGTCGCCGCGTTCGAGCAAGGCGCGCACGACGTGCCCGCCGATGAATCCGGTGGCTCCAGTGACGGTGACCTTCACGCTTCTTCCTTTCCGCCCTGCTTCACGGCGCATCTCGGTCGAACGGTGGGCTCGCCAGGGCTCGAACCTGGACAGTACGGATTATGAGTCCGCTGCTCTACCAATTGAGCTACGAGCCCACC
>JAPUHK010000308.1 GCA_027297745.1 Planctomycetota bacterium
GGATGGCCAGACGCATGTCTACTGGGGCTCGCGCTACGTCGGCAGAGCCTTCAGCACGGCGGTGTCCGCCATCATCCTGCAGGTCCCGCAGCACTACCTGCCGATCTTCCAGCGCTGAGCATCGCGAAGCGCCCCGTGCCCATGCCCCTGCCCGCGGCACGCGTCCGGGATGGCCCCCCTAGAATGCCCACCCATCGGGGCCTGCCCAGGCCCCCGGCCGGGCCCCGAACTCCGGGCCCACAGAGCGGTTCTATGAGTGGTGACAAAGCGCGCGAAAACCGGCTCGACCGTGAGCTCATGCAGCGCATCCGCAGGGACGACGCCGCGGCCTTCGAGCAGCTCTATGCCCGCTATGCCCGCCCGCTGATGAACTTCTTCTACCGCATGTGCTACGACACCGTTGCCGCCGAGGACTACCTGCAAGAGACCTTCTTGCGGGTGTGGCGTGCGCGCCGGACCTACCGCCCGGTGGGCAAGGTCTCCACCTGGTTGTTCCAGATCGCGAAGAACTTCTGGCTCAACGAGCGCGCCAAGACGAAGCTGCGCCCGTTCCATGAGAAGACCGCGCTGATCGGCGGCCGCGACGAGGCGGCCACGGAGCTCAGGGACCCCCGCGCCGGCACGAGCCCGGCGGCCGCCGCGCAGGCCGGTGAGACCGAAGCCGCCATCCGCGCGGCCGTCGCGGAGCTGAGCGAGAAGCTGCGCCTGGTCTTCGTGCTGTGCCGCTACCAGGGCATGGCGTATGCGCACGCGGCGGAGGTGCTGGGCATCCCGCTCGGGACGGTCAAGAGCCGCATGGCGGCGGCGGAAAAGACCTTGCGCGACAAGTTGCGCCCGCATCTGGGGGACCGGCCGTGAGCGTGGATCACGAACAGCTCGTGGCCTACGCGCTCGAGCAGCTCGAGGCGAACGAGCGGACACAGATCGAAGGCGCTCTGGCGCAGGACGCGCAGTTGCGGGCCGAGCTGGAGCTCGTGCGCGAGCATCTGGCGTTGCACGACGCCGCGCCCGCCGTGGAGCCCTCGCCGCGCGTGCTGGTCGAGCTGCGCCGCACGATCCAGACCGGCGAGCTTCCGCAACGCCCGCTGGCCTGGCTGGGTCGCTTCGGCATGCCCATCGCCGCAGCCGCGTTGGTCGCGCTGGCGCTCTTCTGGCCACCGACGGTGCTGATCGAACCTGTCGAGCAACTCGAGATCGACATCGTCCATGGTGAAGTGGAGCCGGCGCCCGGCCGAAACCTCGTCCGCGCGCGACGGGTGACGCGCTACGCGGGCGACGACATCGCAAGTTTCACCTTCGACGAGGGCAGCGTGTTCTCGGAGCCGGCTTTCGGGCTGCTGAACGACCCCGAGATCGAGAGCCTGAAGCCCCACTTCCCCTGGCACGGCGTGGTCTTGCAGATGAGTGCCGGGCGGGTGTTTGTGGAAGCCGACTCGGAGCGGCTCGCCGGCGGCGTGTTGGTTTTCGGCGGGCACGCGGGAAGCGGCGCCTTCACGGCCAAGACGCTGGGCACGACTTTCCTCGTAGACCTTACGGGGGAGTTCGTACGCGTGGCGGTCGAGTCCGGCTCCGTTGCTTGCACCATTTCCGAGTCAGGACTCGCGCTCGACGCGGGAGAATCGGTGGAGTTGCGCTCCGAGGGTGCCGTCCGGGGCAAGTATGAGAGGGCCATGCGAGACTGGTTCACGCAGCCCACCCTCCTGGCCGTATTGGAGGATGACGAGACGCTGAGGGTGACCTTGCGCAACGACATGCCCGACCCGGTTCTGCTCGAGCCCCCCACCGGCGGCGAGGCGCCCTTCTACGCCGCGGTCGACGGGCGCACCTTCCCGTTGCCGAGGAGCCGACTGAAGGGCTATCCGCTCGACGGCTCCCCCCGCAAGCTCGCCCCGGGCGATAGCCTCACGTTCACCGTGGATCTACCGCAGCCGGTTCCCGAGAACTCGAAGCTGACTCTGTCCGACCACCGTCAGAAGCTGCGCACCGTAGCCGAGGACCGCCGTTGAATCCGTCCCGCGCCCAAAACCCCCTCTTCCCGCTGACCAGGCCGTTGCGCCGGGGGCTCGCGCTCCTGCGTGCCCGCGTCCGCGCCTTGCTGATGCTGCTCGGCTCCGCGCGCACGGTGTCCACGCTGGTGGCGGGTTTCGCGTTGTTGTTCGTGCTCGATTACTACCTGCGCGTGCCGACCGTCGTGCGCGGCGTGCTGCTGGCGGGGCTCGTCGCCGGACTCGGCTACACGATCCTGCGCCACCTGGTCCATCCGCTGGGCGATTCGCTCTCCGACGGAGACCTGGCCGAGCACGTCGAGGCCGCCTTCCCGGAGCTCGAGGACCGCCTGGCCTCGAGCATCTCGTTTGGAAGCCGCACGCTCGATCCGCACAACGAAGACTCGCCCGCCCTGATGCAGGTGGTGATCGAAGAGACCGTCCATGTGGCCCGCGACCTGCCGTTCGGCAGCGTGGCCCGCTCGCGGAAGGTCGTCCCCAGCATGGTGCTGGCCGCCGTCGCACTGGTGGGCGCGGTCATCGGCGTGCAGCAGGAACCCGGGCTGTTCCGCATCTTCGTGGCCCGCGACCTGCTCTTGCGCGACGCGGCCTGGCCGCGGCGGACGACGCTCAGCGTCGAGGTGCAGGGCAAGGAGCTGGTCCCGGGCAGCCCGCTGCGGGTGACCCGCGGCCGTGATGTCACGATCGACGTAACGGCCGACGGCTCCATCCCGGACGAGGTCGAGTTCCAGTTCTGGGAGCTACAGCGCGGCCGGGACCGGGCCGAGCGTTTCGATCTCAATCCTTCGCCCGAGCAGCGCGGCCGGTTCTCCCTGAGCCTGCCCGTACGGACCTCGCTGGCCTTCACGGTCGCCGGCGGCGACGACGACCGCCGCGAGATCTACATGCTCGAGGCCCTGACCCCGCCCGCCGTGCTCGGCGTGACCATGCTGTGCCAATACCCGCCCTACCTCGGACGCGACGCCGAGACGCTGGAGGGCGGCGACCAGCGCCTGCCCACGGGCACGAAAGTGCAGCTGCGCATCCGCGTCAACATGGACCTCAAGCGCGCCTCGCTGGTGCTCGGGAGCGAGCAGCCCGCACGTCTCGAGCGCATCGAGGACCAGGCGGACGTGTACGGCCACGAGCTCGAAGTGCGCGAGGACTTGCGCTATTCGGTGCGGCTCGAGGGCGTGCACGGGGAGCGCAACGACCCCGCCGTGGACACGTTCTTCTTGCGCGCAGTTCGGGATCAGGCGCCGGTGCTGCGCATCCACACCCCCTCGGCGCGCGTCGACCGTACGTCGCGGGGCGTGCTGTTGGTGCGCTTCGAGGCGCACGACGACTACCGCATCACGGACACCGAGCTCATCTACAAGATCGGCGACCAGGAGTCGCGCACGCTGAAGCTAGGCGCGGCGCGCCGTGACGGCGCGCACCTGGCGCAGGCCCAACCTGCGCAGGCGGACCGCGTCTGGGGCCTGGCGGTGCTCGACTTCAGTCTGCTGCAGCAGGCGGACGGGCGACCGCTCGCGCGCGGTACGGACTTCGAGTACCGGCTGCGTGTCACGGACTCCGCCGGCAAGGTCACCGAGACTCCGGCGCGCGGGGTGAACCTGGTGGCCGAGAAGGAGATCGTGCGCGGCGTCGAGGGCCATCAGCAGACGCTGTTCGACCGCGTCGACCGCGCGCGCCGCAAGTCGCAAGAGGCCGAGGCGCTGCTGCGCTCGCTGAACGACGCGTTCGCGGAGGACGGCGGCGGCGCGCTGCTCTGGGCGCGCCGGGCGCGCTCCGCTGAGGGGCGCGTGGGGCAGGACATGCAGCGCATCGCGAGCCGCGTGAGCGACATCCTGAACGACTACACCTTCAACCGCCTGGACGACCCGTCCGCCGCGGACCAGATGCTCCCCTTCTACGAGCGCCATCTACTCGACGCGGACGGCGGGCCCGTCCCCTTCCGCGACACGCTCTACCGTGACTTGTGGAGCGCGGTGCAGGAACGGGCCATCCGTGTGGGCGGATCCCCGCACAAGCTGCTGCAGATGGCGGCGCTCAGCCACTACCTGGCGGGCGACGTGGCCCCGGTGGTGTACCAGGCGCTCGACCAGCTCACGCTCGGGCCGCAACCGGCCGAGGCGCGCAGACTGCTCGAGATCGCCGTCGACAAGCACAAAGAGCTGGCGGACGGCCTTCGGACGCTGACCCGCCTCTTGCGCGAGTGGCGCACCTACGAGGGCGTCGTGCAGACCTTCAAGTTGATTCTGGAGATCCAGAGCGACGTCCGGGACGAGCTCCTGGACCTCGACCAAGGAGATTAGCCATGGCGCGAACCAATCTTTTCGTGCTTCTAGCGCTCTTGATCGCGCTGGTCCCGGTGGTCACCGCCGACGAGGCCAAGCAGGCGCGCATCATCACCCGGCTGGCCAAGAAGCAGGCCGATGCCGCGCAGCGGCTCGAGAACCTGCTGAAGACCATAGACGACCTCGTCGTCGATCTGCGCAGCCAAGGGGAGAAACGCAAAGCCGAGTTGCTCGAGCGCGCCAAAGCCATCGTCGTCGGCAACAACGTGCCCATCGACTACCAGGCCGACGCCCAGGGCCGCTCCCGCGAGGAGCTGGCCGACCTGCAGCGGGCCATGGCCCGGCTGACGAAGGTGTTGGAGAAGGGATCCGAGCACTCCGCCGAGGCGGGGCGCCTGGCCGCTGCTGTGATCGACACCCTGGAGAAGATCCTCAGCGTGCTGACCGAAGGCACGGACCTCGAGGACCTCAAGGATCGCGAGCAGGAAGTGCGCCGCGCGCGCAAGGAGTTGCGCGACCTGGCCAACCGGCAGGAGCGCCTGCGCCGCGAGACGCAACGCTCCGTCGCAGCCACGGAGGCCGAGAAGCTCGCCGCGCGCGCCTCCAAGGAGCTCGCGGATCTGCAGCGGCAGGTCGAGTCCCTGGACCGCGGCGCGCGCCGCGATCTCGGGCAGCTCGACGCCGCGCGCGAGCGCGCCGCGAGCATCAGCGACCTGATCGACCGGCAGCGCCGCGTGAGCGCGGATCCGGCCGTGCGCGCGGGCAAGGCCGACGCGCTCCGCCCCAAGATCCAGCAGGAGACGGCGGAGCTCGAGGCGGTGGCCGACGCGGCCATGAAGACTGCGGACAGGGAAGCTCAAGCGGCCGGCCGCGAGGAACAGGCGCGCGCCGCCGAACGCCTGGCCGAGCGTCAGGAAAAGCTCGCGACGGAGATCGCCGTGCGCGACGACCTCGAGCAGGTCGTGATGGCGCTCAGGGGACAGCCCGCTGAAGGCGAGGACAAAAGCCCGGTGGATATTGCCAAGCTCCTGGAGAAGGCGGCCCAGGGCGCGCCGGAAGACAAGGCGGCCGCGTTGAGGCGCGCCGCTGAGGATTTCCACGACTCGGGAACGGCGGATTTCGCGCGGAAGGCTCTACAGGCCGCGCTCAACCAGCTCGCCTCGCGCGAGACGCTGGCCAGTGATCAGGAGGTGCTGCAGCGCGACGTGGCCGCGCTCGAGCAGCGCGTGAGCGACGAGCAGGCGCAGCGCGAGTTGCAGGCGGCTGCAGAGGCCGCCGAGCGCTCCCACGACGCGCTCAAGACGGGCCGCGGCGCGCGCGAGGACGCGCGCGCGGCGCGGGACGCTCTGAAGCGCGCGGCCGAGGCCCTACGCAAGGAAGACACGCCGCCCGAGGCCGCGGAGCAGCAGCGAAAGGACGTGGAGCGTGCGGCCGAACGCGCGCAGGGCGCCGCCGACCGGCTGGCCAAGTTGGCCAGGTCGGAAGAGGCGAACGAAGCCGGGCTGCAGGTCGCGCTGGAGCAAGCTGCCCAGCAGGCGCGCGAGGCTGCGCGGAAGATGCGCGCCGCGGCGCAGGCGTCCCAGGACGGCGGCAACCGCCGCGCGCAGGAAGACGCGCAGGCCGCGGCTGAGCAGGCCGCGGGTGCGGCGCGCAGGCTCGGTGCGGCGGTCCAGGAGCGCGAGGAGCTGCCGGAGCGGCAACGCAAGATCGAAGAGGACTTGCGCCGCCTGCGGGAAGACTCGCAAGACAGGCACGCGGCGGAGCTGCGCAAGGCGCAGGACGAGGCCGCAAAGGCCGTCACCGAGCTGCGCGGTGGCCGCTTCCAGGAAGCACTCCCCCACCAGAAGGCGATCGAGGCCAGCCTGCAGAAGATGGGCGCACAAGCCAACGCCGAGGTGCAACGCGCGGGGCGTGAGGTGCAGGCCAAGATGGAGCGCCTGCAGAACGCCACGCTCGCTGCCGCGGACAAGGCGGGCAAGACCAGGGAAGCCTTGAAGCAGGGCAAGCAGTCCGCCCGCGAGCGGGATGCACGCGAGCGCCTAGACGATGCCGAACGCCACACGGAGGAGGCCGAGAAGGCGTTGAGGCGTTCCCTGCGCCGTCTGACCGAGGCCCGGCCCAAGAGCGCGGAAGAGGAGCGCCGCCAGGCGCGCGAGGAGTTGGGCCGAGCCCAGGACCGGTTGAACGGGGTACGCGAGGCGCACAAGCGTCTGACCGACGAGGAGCGGGAACAGTTACGAAAGCTCGCGCAAAAGCAGCACAACCTCGAAGACCAGGTGCGCCGGCTCGAAGAGCGCCTACGCAAGCAGAACGAGCGCGGCGCGGCGGAGCGCATGCAGGACGCGCAGTCGGCCATGCGCGACGCGCAGCGCGGCATGCGGGGGGGAGACCCCGACGAGGCGGAGCAAGGGCAGGACCGCGCGCAGAAGTCGTTGCAGCAGGCCCAGGACGAGCTCGAGCGCCAGGAGCGGCGCTACCGCAACCTGCGCCAGCACGAGCTGCTGTTCCGCCTGAAGGAGCAGCTGCGCGCCTACCGCCGCTCGGCTCAGGCGTTCCTGGAAGAGCTGCAGGCGATCGACGCCGAGGCGCGCCGCGCCGGACGCGTGAAGCGCAACCTCTACCGCTCGAGCGTCGTGCCGCTCAAGGACAAGGTCTCGGCCATGAGCCGCGACGTAGGTGAGAAGGTCGAGTCCATCAAGGAAGAAGGCGCCGTCGTCTACACCTACATCCTCACGCAATGCCAGAGCGATCTGAGCGAGGTCGCAGGGCTGTTGGCCATGAAGGAGGTCGGCATCCTGCCGCAAGAGCTGACCGGCGACGTCGTGCGGCGCTTCGACCTGACGCTCAAGGGGCTCGAGCGCGATCTGCGCGAGCGGCGCGACGACCAGCAGAACCAGCAACAACGCGGGCAGAAGGGACAGCAGGGGCAGCAGTCGCCTGAGGAGCGCCCGCGGCTGGTCCCGCAGGACGCCGAAATCCGCATGATCCTGGTGCTGCAGCGCACGCTCAACGAGGAGACGAACAACTTCTTCAAGGCGCGGCCCCGTTTCGCGGACCGCCGAACGACGGAGAGCGAGAAGGCGCGCCTGGAGCGTCTCGCGCACCAGCAGGGTTCATTGGGCGAGCTGTTCGAGAGCCTGAAGGAGTCCCTGCTGCCTGCGGGCGACGGCACGGGCGACCTCGAGCTGCCGCCGAAGCCCGGCGACGGCGAGAAGCCGGGCAAGGAAGAACAGCCCGGCGGCGACGGCGCGCGGAACGTGCCGCGCGGAGTACCCCTGCAGGGCATGCCGGGCCAGCAAACGATCGAGGATCTCCAGAAGCAGATGAAGGAGATCTCGCGCCTGATGCAGGAGAGCGAACGCGAGCTGCTGGAGCTCACGACGCTGGACCGCATCGTGAAGCAGCAGAGCGAGCTCAGGCGGAAGCTGGAGGAGCTCGAGCGCGCCAAGGAGCCGGAGACCGAGGCCAAGCGTGAAGCGCGGCGCAAGAAGCGCGGGGAGCTCGAGCGCGGTCAGGAGCAGACACGCCGGCGCATCGCCGACCTGTTGCAAGGCCCCGAGATGCGCGGGCACCAGCTCGTCTCGTCGCTCGAGAAGCTGCTGCGCAGCATGCCGCGCGGCAGCAAGGGCGGCGGCCGCGGCGGCAAGCAGGGCAAGCAGCCCAAGCCGCGCCAGCTGGACCCCAACAAGGAACAGATGCAGACCCAGCCCAAGGACGGCAAGCGCACGAAGAATGAGCTCCGGGAGCGCAAGCCCGAAGACAAGCCCGGCTCGGGCGCCGACGCCCGCCGGCGCGTCGAGGCCTGGCTGGCCCGCCTACCACCGGAGGAGCAGGAACGCATCCGGCGCGGCGACTTGAGTGGCGTACCGCTGCGCTACAGGCCGATCATCGAACGGATCACGGTTGAAAGAGCCGCACGCGAAGGCAAGGGGAGTGGAGAATAGGCCGTGTGAGACGCGCGGCCGCTCTGCTCCTGGCCCTCAGCCTCGTCCAGCCCACGGCGGGCGCCCGCGGCGCGGGCACGCCCGAACCGCGCGCGCCGGCCAAGCTGGACCGCCGCGAGGCCATCAAGCTCGGTCTGGAGTACCTGAAGCAGATCCAGAACCGGGACGGATCCTGGGGCCGCGGGCAGGCCGGCATCGTGGGCATCACCGCGCTCGGCGTGCTCGCCTTCTTCGCCGCCGGGCATGAGCTGGACCGCGGCCGCTATCAGAAGGTGCTGCGCAACGGGGTCGACTACCTGCGCTCGTGCAGCCTGGCGCCCAATCCCAGGGACCCGGCGGTCTCCGTGATCCCCCCGCACCCGCCCGGCTACTTCTACGCGCGCGGCGACAGCGACTCGAAGATGCACGGCCACGGATACGCCACACAGGCGCTGCTGCTGGCGTACGGAACCGGCAAGCTCGACGGTGCACGCTCCAAGGACCTCAAGCACAAGCTGCATCTGGCGATTCGCATCATCGAGGACTCGCAAACGATCACCGGCGGCTGGGGCTACAACCCGAACCACGCGACGGCGCATGAGGGCTCGGTGACGGTCACGCAGGTGCAGGCCTTGCGCCTGGCCGCCAACGCAGGCTTCTTCGTCGACATGGCAGTGATCCGCGCGGGCCTCAAGTACCTGCACGACTCCCAGAAGCAGGACGGCTCGTTCCGCTATTCGATCAACAACGACCGTTCGTCTGCGGCGCTCACGGCAGCCTCGCTGACGGCCATGCACGGCTTCGGCGAGTACTACTCCGACGCGACGCGAGCCGGTCTCGACTTCCTGTTCGAGGCCTACCGGCGGCCGCGTCAGGTGCGCTGGGGAGCGTACGCGCACTACTACGCCGCGCAGGCCTTGTACCGCGCCCAAGGGAAGTACTGGCAGCGTTGGAAGGAGCTGGTCGAGCCCTACCTGCTGAGCAAGCTCAACACGGAGCGCGGCGGCCGCGCCGGGTATTGGGACGACCGTGGGTTCGGCCGCTCGCCCAACCCGCACGGCCGGGCCTACGGGACGGCGTCGATCTGCCTCGCGCTCTCCGTCGAAGACGGGCTCTTGCCTTTGTTCCAACGGTAGGTCCGCAGCCGGGATCAACAGTCATGCGTACGGGAGGGCGCACACATAGGTGCGCCCCTACAAGGGCTGGCGGACGATTCGGGAGCCGAGCACCATTCGCACACCGAACGTGCTCCCAGCCCTTGCAGGGGCCCTGTGTGGCCGCCCTACTCCACGGCGACCTGTTGGCTCCGTACGCGTGGGCGTGCCGTGCCTGCACGCTACTCCGCGCCGCCGCTGCGGTAGCCCCGGGGATCCAACACGGCGCTCTCGAAGCCAGCCCCCCGTACGAGTTGTACGAGACGCTGCTCCTCGGAGCGCGCTCGCTCGAGCTCCGCGCTGCCGATCTCGATGCGCCCGCGCCGGTCCTCGCAGCGCACGCGCACCACGCGATACCCTAACTGTTTGAGGGCGCGTTCGGCCCGTTCGACGCGCTCCAGCCGTCCACGCGTGACCCGCACTCCCACGGGCAGCCGCGACGCCAGGCACGGCTCTGCGGGGCGGTCATGGTGTGGCAGGCCGAGCGCGCGCGCCAGCCGCCGCACCTCGCGCTTGCCGAAGCCGGCCGCGCGCAACGGGTGCAGCACGGCGTGCTCGGCGGCCGCCCGCAGGCCGGGACGGTCCTGCACGGCGTCGTCTTTGTGCACACCGTCGGCGATCGCGTGGAGGCCCTGCTCGTCGGCGAAGGCCCGCAGCCGTCCGTACATTTCCGTGCGGCAGAAGTAACAGCGGTTGCCGGCGTTGGCGACGTAATCCGGATCCGCGAGCTCCTCCGTCTCCAGGACGGCGTGCGGCACGCCCACTTGGCGGGCGGCGCGCATCGCGGAGTCCACCTCCTCGGCAGAAACCGCAGCCGAGTGCGTGGTGACCCCCAGGACACGCCCAGGCAACGCACGCGCGGCGATCCCCAGCAAGGCGCCCGAGTCCACGCCTCCGGACAACGCCACGAGAAGTGACGGGTACGTCGCCAGGGAGGCTTCGAGGCGGGCTACGTGGTCCGCGAAGATCACCGCCGGAGCATAACAACCTTGTTTTGAACCCGGTGCCCGATGCCCTTTGCCCGCGGTCGAAGCCAAACCGGGCAATGGCAGCGGGTTCCTGCTCTACGAGCAGTCAAAAGACACGGAGGCGAGCCCGCTGACGGGCTCGCCTCCGCGGCGTAGCTGGCATCCCCTTCTCTCTCGGTTCGAGCGAATGCCTGCGAGGGGGCGCACCGGCAACTACGCCACCGGTCCTCGACGTTGTCGTTTCAGGCTTCGCATACGCAAGCTCCTTGCCAAAAGAACGCGGCTCGCGGGGACCTCCGCGGGCCCATCCCATCGTCCTAAACCCTTGTCCAGCAAGGGTGTGCGTTTCCGAACGACCGTGGCGTCTGTGCTCCTCTGTGCGGAAGCACCCACTTTGTTCCGAATCGCTCGCCTGGCGAGAAAGGCAGCGCGGCACCCGCAGACGGCGTTACAACGGGTGCCATGCGCCCCCTGATGACACTGAGGCTCTGCTGCCTGCTGCTGACCGCCTCGGCGGCGGCCGCCACCGAGCCGGGGCCGGCAGCGGACCTCGAAGCGGTCTTCAAGCAGGCCGACGCCGGCGACTGGCGCACACGCTGGGGCGCCGTGCGGCAGATGGTACGCCTGGCGGGGGATGACGCCATCTTCAGCTCGCTGCGCCCCGCGCTCCTCAAGCACGAGCGGCCCCGCGTGCGCGCCGCCGTCGCCTGGGCCGCCCTCCTGGAGCCGCGGCTGTGCAACGCGACCTTGCTCGGACTGGCGCTCAAGCGCGATCCCGACCCGCGCGTGCGCCGGGCGGCCGCGCAAGCCCTGGCGGGGTACCGCGACCGGCGCGCGGTCGGCGCCCTGATCGCTGCGCTCGCAAAGGAGCAGGACCCGCGCGCGCGCCTGCACATCGTGGCCAGCCTGCGCGAGCTGACTCCCGCGCCCTGCTTGCTGGAACCCGCACCGTGGCAGGAATGGTGGAACCGGCACAAGGACGACGGCGAGTTCCGCCCGGCCGACGAGCCCGCCCGAAAGGGCACGTACGAGGGCATTGAGCTCGAGACACGGACGGTCGCGGCCGTGCGCAAGGACAAGGGCAACACGCGCCCCGCTCCTACGATTCTCGTGCTGCCCCCCTTCGGGTACTCCACCGCCATCTACGGGCCCTACCTCGCCCCGCTACGGCGCTACGCCTCGCTCGTGCTCGTGCGGCTGCCGGGCGTGCAGACGTTGACGGGCAAGAGCGGCTTCGGCAACGACATCGCCACGTACCCGGTCGACCGCCTCGTGGCCGCTCTGGATCGGTTCCGCTCGGACCACCGCATCGAGCGCTTCCTGATCCTGGCGCAAGGCGCGTCGGGCTGGGTGGCCATGCGCTACGCGCGGCGCTATTTCGAGCGTTGCGGCGCACTCGTCCTGGTCGACACGCCTCTGGACCGCCTCGCCTATGGAGAGGCCCTGCGGCGCGCGTCCGCGCGCGGCACGCGCGGCGCGAAGTTCGCGGCGCGCACGCTGATGGGACAGAACAGCGTCCCGCTGGTCCCCGCCACTCTGGAACGGCTGCAGGGCTATGCGATCGAAGCGGGGTACGCCGACCGTGCGGAGCTGGAGATCGCCCACCTCTACGCCCGCACCCGGGAGCCGCAAGGCTTCGCCACCGTCCCCCCCATCGAGTTCAAGGGCCGCATGCGCATCGAGACGCCGACGCTGTGGATCTACTCGGCGGGCAGCGCCGCGAGCGGGCACGTGGACGCCGCGCGCATCGGCAAGCACTTCCCGAACTCGATGGTGGCGCCCGTGCTACAGACGCGCGCGCGGCCGTTCGTGGAACAGAACGCCAAGTTCCACGAGATCGTGGAGACGTTTCTCAAGCGGCGCAACCTAGTCGACTAGGGGCGGCATCTTCCTAGTCCCAGCCCTAGTCCCAGTCCTCGAACCTCGCTCCCAGATCCTCGACCCTCGGCCCTTGCAGGTCTCAAACCTCCAGCCGTTCCTGGTCGAAGTCGCACAGGTTGTCGCAACCGGTAGCCGTGACCAACACGTCGTCCTCGATGCGCACGCCGCCGAGGCCCGGATAGTAGAGCCCCGGCTCGATCGTGACCACGTGCCCCGCCCGCAGCGTGGCTTCGCCCTTGGCGATGCGCGGTGCCTCGTGAATGTCGAGGCCGAGGCCGTGCCCCGTGCCGTGGAAGAAGCCGACCATGCGCCCGTCTTTCTCCCCGGTCTCGAAGCCGGCGTCGTCGAAGACGGCCTGCACGGCCTTGTGGATCGCTTGCCCCTGGGCCTCGTCGCGCACGAGCGCCTCGGCCGCCGCCTTCGCATCGAACACGGCCTTGTGCATGCGCTTGACCTCGTCAGTGGCCTTGCCGCGCACGACCGTGCGCGTCATGTCGCCGTGGTAGCGCGAAGGCATGTGCCGCGGAAAGATGTCCAGGATGATGGGCCGGTTCGCGGGCAGCGGTCCGCTGCCGCGGTCGTGCGGGTCCACGGCCTGCTCTCCGCCGGCCACGATGGGCAACGGGCCGAAGCACTCCCGCTCGAGCAGCGTGGAGTGGATCGTGCGCTTCACGGCCTCGGCGGTCAGGGGCTCGGCGCCGTCGTAGAGCGTGTCGCCGCGGATCGTCGCCCGCGCGATTTGATCGATGGCGGCCTGCATCGCCGCCTGCGTGTGCTGGATGGCGGTGCGGATGTGCTCCACCTCCTCCGGCGTCTTGAGCAGGCGCGCGGGCGCGAAAGACCCTTGCAGCCAACGCACGCCTACCCCGAGGCCGCGCAACGTGTCGGCCAGGCCCACCGGGAAGCTGCCGGGCACCTCGAAGCCGTCGATCCCGTGGTCGTGCGCGATGCGCCGCAGAACGCTCGATGTCTTCCCCGCGTTTGCGGGCGCGAGGTCCGGGTCCGCGTCCTTGATGGCCTCGACCACGGCCTGCAGGCGCTCGACCTGGTCCACGCTGCTCGTGGAACGCCCGCGGTCCACCTCCAGGTCGCTCAGGTACAGCCGCGTTTCACCCTCGATTTCCAGGTACAGGAAGGGGTCGCCGGCAAGGAAGCCGCTCAGGTAGTAGAGGTCGGAGTTGCTTTCGGACTCGTCGTAGATGAGCCGGGCCGTCGTTCCCATGGCATGACCTCGTCGAGGCGGTCGAGCAGCAAGGCCGACCAGCCTTCAAAGCTGTCCCGTTCGCTCTCGTGCAACGCCAGAAGCTCGCGCCGCCCGATGAAACGGCCGGTCATCCTATCCGGTTCCCGCACCTCCACGAGGTCCTTTCCACCACCGCTCAGGTCGACGGCGGCCACCAGCCCGACGTGCACGGTGCCAACCGGCGTCCGGTCGTTGTTCAGGATGCCCGCCAGCGTAATCGGCGGGCCCGGCTGCAGGCCGACCTCCTCCAGCAGCTCGCGCCTGAGCCCCTCCCAGACGAGGTCGTCCCCGTGCATGGCCCCGTCGATCGGCCGGCGCGGAGCGTCAATCGGCCGGCGCGGAGCGTCAATCGGCCGGCGCGGAGCGTCAATCGGCCGGCGCGGAGCGTCAATCGGATTGATGTGGCCTCCGACGCCCACGGAGCGCAGCCCGTACAGGCGCTTCTCCCCCCCGCCGCCACGGCGCGTGAAGAGGAAGATCTCATCCCGGCAACACAGCACCGCGTACGGGATGACCTGTTTCAGCGCCGGATTCTCTTCGGCCGCCGGCCGCTCCACGAAGAACCCGTGGCGGCGGATGCTCGCGAGGTAGGGCTCGGCGCCGGCCACGAACCCGTGCGGCGCGCCCTTGGGAAAGAGGTCCTTGCGGGGAACGACGAAGACCTGCTCGATCGCAATCATGCCGGTGGGATCCAGTCTAGGAAGAGGCGGCGACGCTTGGGTGCAGGCGCCGCAGCACGAGATCCGCGATGCGCTCCTGGGCCTGCGCAGCCTCGTCCTGGCCCAGCGCGCCGAGGCAGCGCCCGAGCTCGCGGTAACCCCAGGGGTCCGACGGACGCACGCGTATGTAGGCCCGCAGATCGTTCAGCGCGTGCTCGGCCTCGCCGCGCATGAGGTGCGAGCGCGCGCGCAGGAACAAACCGCGCGGATGTTGCGGATGGCGCTCGAGCAGCGTCTCGGCCATGTTTGCGGCACGGGCCGAGTCGCCCGACGCGAGGTAGGCCTCCCCGAGCACAGCCATGCAGTCGGACTCCGCACGCCCGTTGCGCAGCGCGCGCCGCGCGAGGCGAATGGTCTCTTTAAAGCGGCCCTGCAACAGCTGCACTTCGGCCAGCCGCAACAGCATCGTCGGGTCGCGCGGCAGGTCTCTGAGCCCGCGCTTCAGGATCTGCGCGCAGTCCCCCGTGTCTCCGCGCCGCAAGGCCAGCTCGCAGAGGGTCAGGTGGAACTCGGGCCGGTCCCGCTCGTGCGGCTGCGCGCTGCGCAGGGCGGCCTCGGCTCCGTCTACGCGGCCGGCCTCGGCCAGGCACTCGGCCACCCCGCACAAAAGCTCCAGGCGCCCGGGATGCTCGGGTTGCGTGCGCAGGATACGGCGGAACTCGGCGGCCGCGCGTAGCGGCTGCTGCAGCGCGAGCAGGTGCCGTGCGCGCAAGGCGCGCAGTTGGGCGTCGCGCGGGCGGCGCCGCAACGCGGCGCGCAGCTTGTCCCCGGCTTCGTCCGGACGGCCCTCGCGCCGTAGCACGTCCACGAGGCACTCCAGGATCTCCGGGTCGTTGGGCAGGTCGCGGGCCGCGCGCAACAGATGCTCCATGCCCTCCGCCCGCCGCTCGGAGCGGTACAACAGGGAACCCATGCGGGCGCGCACCGGTCCCCGCCGGGGGTCGATCTCCAGCGCGCTGCGATAGGCCATCACGGCGCTTTGCCACTCGTCCCGCTCCTCGTGCAACAGCCCGAGGTCCGCCCAGACCTCAGCATCGCGCGGGCGATCGTCGCGCAGCGCCTCCAGCCGCCGCCGCGCCGCCCCGTGCTCCCCCAGGATGCGCTCGCAGTTGCCCACCATGCGCGTCGCATCGGGGTGGCGCTCGTCCAGCTCGAGCACCTGCAGCCACAGCGCCCGGGCGCGGGCCGTCTCGCCGCGCTCGTAGTACGCGCAGGCCGCGTTGAAGTACGGATGCGGACAGGCCGCGTCGAGGCCCACCGAGGTGCGGAAGGCCTCCTGCGCGCGTTCCATGTCGCCGAGCGCCGCGTGGCACAGGATCAGGTTGTTCCAGGCCTCCTGCAACCCAGGGTCGAGACCCAGCGCACGGCGGAAGAGCCGCGTGGCCTTGGCGAAGCGCAGCGACCGGGCGGCGACCACGCCGCGGCCCAGATAGACGTCCGCGTGGCCGGGGTTGCACTGCCCGGCCTGCCGATACCAGCTCAACGCCCCGGCCAGGTCCCCGGCCTCCAGCTCGCAGTGCCCGAGGTACAGATAGACCTCCACGGAGCGGTAGCCGATCTCGAGCAGGGCTTTCAGCTCGCCCCGGGCATCCTCCAGCTTCCCACGCTCGAAGCGGCTCATGGCACGCTGCAGCTTGTCCTCCGGATCGCGGAAGTCCGAGACCATGAGGGGCTAGGTAGCAGCGGGGAAGGACAGCTTCGGGCGGGCCGCCGGCGTCCGATTCCGGAGCCGGTTTCCTCAAGACCTGGGCTGGACAAACCGAAAGACCGTGTTTAGATGCAGGGCTCCGCGGAGCCCGGCCCAAATGCGGGCCGCGGGACCCGCAGACACTGCTCTCCGTGGTCTGGGATCGAGCCCGGTCCCGGACGAGGGCTCCCGCAATGACGATGACGAGCGTGCATTCGAAAGACAAGGCGAGCGCTGGATCCGACGGTCTTCGCGCGCGGCGCAACGTGGGCATTCTGGCCCACATCGACGCCGGCAAGACCACGGTCACCGAGCGCATCCTGAAGGTGACGGGCCGCATCCACCGCGTCGGTGAGGTGCACGACGGCGCCGCCACGATGGACTACCTCGAAGCGGAGCGCGAGCGCGGGATCACGATCACCGCTGCCGCCGTCAACGTCAACTGGAACGGCCACACGATCACGATCATCGACACGCCCGGCCACGTCGACTTCACCGCCGAGGTCGAGCGCAGCATGCGCGTGCTCGACGGCGCCGTTTGCGTGTTCGACGCCAGCGAAGGCGTCGAGCCCCAGTCGGAGACCGTCTGGCGCCAGGCGGCGCGCTACGGCGTGCCCCGTCTGTGCTTCATCAACAAGATGGACAAGGCGGGCGCGAACTTCTTCGAGGCGCTGACCTCCATCCGCGAGAAGCTCGGCGCCTGCGCCATCCCGGTGCAGCTGCCGATCGGCCGCGAGGGCGAGTTCAGGGGCATCGTCGACCTGGTGCACATGAAGGCGCACGTGTACAAGTCGCTCGAGGAGCGCATCGAGATCCCGATCCCCGAGGAGATGAAGGCCGAGGTCCGCGCAGCCCGCACGGACATGCTGGAATCCATCGCGGAGCGCGACGAGAGCCTGCTCGAGCTCTACCTCGAGGGCAAAGAGCTCCCCCACGGCGAGCTGATCCGCGTGCTGCGCCAGTCGGTCATCGCCCAGGAGGTGCATCCGGTGCTGGTGGGCTCGGCGCTGCGCGACAAGGGCATCCAGCGTCTGCTTGACGCGGTCGTCGCCTTCCTGCCCTCGCCGATGGACATTGCCACCGTGCCGGGCACCAACGAGGACGGCGAGGCGGTCGAGCATCCGGCCACGCCCGAGGCGCCCTTGGCGGCTCTGGCGTTCAAGACGATCCACGACCGCACCGGCGACCTGACTTTCCTGCGCCTCTACAGCGGCGTGCTGCGCCGGGGCGACTCGGTCTGGAACCCGCGCCTGCGCCAGAAGGAACGCGTGGGCCGCATGATGATCATGAAGGCCAACGACCGCGAGCCGGTCGAAGAGGCGCGCGCGGGCGAGATCGTGGCCGTGCTCGGCCTCAAGAGCTCGACCACGGGCGACACGTTGTGCACCAAGGAGCACGTCGTCGTGCTCGAGAGCATGGACTTCCCGGACCCGGTCATCTCCGTCGCCATCGAGCCCAAGAACCGCGGGGACCGGGACAAGCTCGGCGAGGCGCTGGGCGCGCTCGGGCGCGAGGACCCGTCCTTCAGGCACGGAACGGATGCCGAGACCAAGGACACCGTGATCGCCGGCATGGGCGAGCTGCACCTCGAGGTGATCGTCAACCGCCTGCGTTCGGACTTCAAGATCGACGTGGACGTGGGCGCCCCGCGGGTGGCCTACCGCCAGACCCTGCGCGGCCCCTGCGACGTCGAAGGCCGCCACGTCAAGCAAAGCGGCGGTCGCGGCCAGTTCGGCGTCGTGCGCATCCGCTTCAGCCGCAGCGATGAGTCCGCCTTCGTGGACTCGATCTACGGCGGCGCCATTCCCAGGGAGTACATCCCGGCCGTCGCGAAGAGCCTCACGGCCCAGTACCAAAAGGGCGGTACCGAGCGCTTCCCCTTCGTCGGCGTCTGCGCCGAGCTATACGACGGCAAGGCGCACAGCGTCGACTCGTCCGAGATGGCCTTCCAGGAGGCCGCCCGGCTGGCGTTCGAGAACGCGATCAAGACCGCCGGCACGACGCTCCTGGAGCCGGTCATGAAGATCGTCGTGCGCACGCCCTCCGTGCAGCTGGGCGACGTGATCGGGTCGATCAATGCCCGCCGCGCCATGGTGGAGAACGTGGTCGAGCTGGAGGGCGGCGTAAGCGAGATCCACGGACGCGTGCCGCTGGCGGAGATGTTCCAGTACGCCACGACGCTGCGCTCGATGACGACGGGCCGCGGCAACTACACGATGGAGCTGGACGGCTACGCCAGGGTGCCCGAGGAGCTCGCGCAGGAAGTCCGCCGCGAAGCGCGCGAGCGCCGCGAGAAGAAGTAGCCACCGCCGCCATCCCTTGGCGAAGCCAATCGCCGCTGCCGTGGTGCCCGGCGCTATGGGAATCGTATGATTGGGGCCGAGGATTGTGAGGTGGGCAGCTCCAAACGCATCGCGCCGGGCCACAAGTTCGGCAACCTGCACATCGAGCGCGAGCTCGGGCGCGGTGCCTTCGCCACGGTCTTTCTAGCCAAGGACACGTTGATCGGCCGGCAGGTCGCGCTGAAGGTGATGCGCGCACCCGCCGCCATCGCGCCCACCGAGGAGCGCGAACGCATCCTGCGCGAGGCGCGGCTGGTGGCCAAGCTGAACAGCCAGCACATCGTCACCCTCTACCGCGTTCACGAGCTCGAGGACGGCGGCTGGATGTTCGAGATGGAGTACGTCGAGGGCGGCACCCTCGACGACCTCATGAAGAAGCACGGCCGCCTGCCGGTCAACGAGACGCTGCGCGTGCTGCTCGGCGTGCTGTCGGCGCTGCGCGACGCCCACGCCCACGAGGTGATCCACCGCGACGTCAAGCCCGGCAACGTGCTGATCGGCAAGGACGGCGCGGTCAAGCTGACGGACTTCGGGCTCGGCAGCACGGTCGGCGAGGCCTCTCTGTCGGCCAGCTCCGGCGCGCGCATCCTCGGCACGCCGCTGTACATGGCCCCGGAAGTGGTCATGGGCGAGTCGCCCACCCTGACCTCGGACCTGTGGAGCGTGGGCGTGATCCTTTACCGCATGTTGAGCGGACGCCACCCGTTCCAGGCCAACAACCTCCCCAACCTGTTCATCAAGATCCAGAACGCGGAGGCGCCGGCGCTGCGCGAGGACGCCCCGCGCGAGCTGTGCGAGCTGGCCATGACGTGCTTGCGCAAGCGGGCCGTGGACCGGCCCGTTTCCGCCGACGCGATGCTGGGCCTGATCGATCGCATCATCACCACGTCCACGGATCTTCCACGCGAGGCCATCTCGGCCATCATGCCGCGCCCCCGGCTGATCGGCCGGCAGAAGGAGCTCTCACGTCTGGACGAGTACCTGCAGACCGTGACGGAAGGGCGCGGCGCGACCGTGCTGATCACCGGTGAGGCCGGCGCCGGCAAGACCACGCTCATGCAGGAGCTGGCGCTGCATGCCGGCAGGCACGGCTTCCGCTGGCTGGAGGCCAACGTCACTTCCCTGGGTGGGCTCTTGCGCCC
>JAPUHK010000309.1 GCA_027297745.1 Planctomycetota bacterium
CTCAACAGGACCAGCACGAGGATCGTGGGAATCAGAATACGAATCGACATGGAAGTACCTCAGCGAAGGCGGCGCGGACTCCTGGGCGCCGAGATCTTGATCATTTCGGGAATGGGCTCGACTACTTGCTCGCTCGGCTCGGCCACGGTAGCGCCGGGCGCCGCAGGTGAGCCTTGCACGGCGAGCGTGACCAGCACGCCCGCGGCGAACGCCGCGGCGTAACGGAACATCCACGCCAGCGGCGCACGAGCGCGCTGCGGCGGACGCTGCACCTCGGCCACGATACGCGCGGGGAGGTCTGCAGGCGGCGCGCCCACGTCTTCGGGCATGAACAGCACGGTGCGCAACGCGCGCGCCTCGGCGGCCGCCTGGTCGCATCGCGAACACGTGCGCAGGTGTTCGTCGAGCGCAGCCCGGGCGCCGGGTTGCAGCAGCCCGTCGTCGCGGTCGGGAATCAGTTTCAGCGCTTCGTCGCATCTCATGAGCGGATCTCCCGGATGAGAGGTGCAAGTCGTTTCAGGAGCAGATCGCGGCCACGGCGGAAGCGGTCCTTGGCGGCCCGCTCACTGACTCCGGTGGCGGCGCCGATCTGCGCGTACGTCAGCTCGTGGTGAGCCCGCAACAGGAACGTCGCGCGCAACTCGGGGGGGAGCGTGTCGATCTCGCGGCGCACGCGGCGCCCGAGGTCGCGCGTCTCGGCGGCGGACTCCACCGTGCTCTCCTCGATGGGTTCGTGCTGGAGCGGAACGGGCCTGCGTCTCCTGCGCGAGTCGAGCACCAGGCGCGTCGCCACGCGGAAGAGCCAGGGGCCCAGCGACCCGTTGTTGCAGCGGAGCGTGTCTCTGTGCCTGAGGTAGCGCACGAAGGTCTCCTGGCAAAGCTCCTCCGCCAGATGCCGGTCGCGCGTAAGCCGCACCAGGTAGCCGAAAACGGTGCCGCCGTAAGCGCGGTAGACCCCTTCGAAGTCCTGGTCCACGCCCCTTTAGACGCCCCCCGGAGGGGTGTGGGGAAGTGGAATCCCCGGTTAGAGCCCCTACCCCTACCCTCACCTCTACCCCTACCTTTACCCCTTTCCCGCCGAGCCAAGGGCAGGGTGGAGAGGTAAGGGTAGGCGTATTGGCAGAGGCAGGGAGCGCGGCTCGGTGTTGCGCAAGGCCGAGGAGCCTAGCCCAGCGTCACGAACTCGACCTTCGGCCCCGACCGCAGCAGCGCCACGGAGACGGGCAAGTTGAAGCGGCGCGGCCCCGCGGCGCCCGGATTCACGTAGAGCACGCCGTCCCGCTCCTCCTCGTGGGGTTTGTGGCTGTGGCCGAACAGCACCACGCCGATGTCCGCCGCCACCGGATCCAGGTCAAGCGTGTCGATGTCGTGCACGAGATGCACGCGCATGCCGTGCGTGTCGAGCGTCAAGCTCATCGGCAGGTCATCGGCCCAGGCGCCGTGGTCGGTGTTGCCGCGCACGGCGGAGACGGGTGCGATCGCCTCGAGCTGCTCCAGCACCTCTGCCCCGCCCACGTCGCCCATGTGCAGGATACGATCGACCCCGCGTAGCGCCTCGACCGCTTCGGATCGGACGAGGCCGTGCGTATCCGAGATCAGGCCGAGGGTCGCCATGGTCAATCCGGCGCCCCGAGCCCGACGGCGCGCAGCAACTCGAGGCGCGCCGCGGCGAGCCTCGCCATCAGCTCGTGCGCATCGTCCATCCGGCGCTCCAGCTTCACGCGCGCCAGGATCAACTGCGCCTGTTGCGCCTCGAGCGCGTCGCGGATGCGGTCGTGGTAGGCGCGCAGCTCCTTCGCGCTGACCAGGACCCTCTCGCCGGGCCTGAGCGTGTGGGGGTCGAGCAGCTGCACGGTCGTCCGCATCCCGGCCCGCAACTCCCTCAGGAGCTTGTCGCTGCGCTCGACCTCTGCTAGCAGCGTCGCCTCCGCAGCCCCCGCTTTCCGGAACTTGCGCGCGGCGACGAGTAGCTCCGCGCGCCGCGACAGGAAGGCCTCGTGCAGGACCCAGCGCACCCAATGGGCGGACTCGGCGCGCTCACCGGCGCCTGCGGCCTGCCGCCTCACGAGCGCCGCGAGCCCCCGCGCGGCGGCTCGCGTGTCGCCCTTGCGCAACAGCGCAACGAGCGGCTCGAGTTGCGCGCGACGCTCGGCGGCCGGCACCGGATCGACCGCCAGGGCGGCGACGTCGGCCGAAGTGAGCATGCGCTCCGCGCCGCGGGTCGGAAAATACACGGACAGCGACACGGAGCCTCCGCCGGCAAGCATCCGTGCAACCGGCCGCGCGGTCGAAACGCGCACACCCCACGGACCGGCCAGTACGGCCGGGTCACAGGCGCTCTCGAGCGTGTAGACGGTTATGAGGCCGCGGTGGACGGCGCGCACTTTCCCCGCGGGGTCGACCAGCTCGAACACGAGCGGCTCCCGCAGGGAGCTCGTCAGCGTGGCGCGGATCGTGCCCTTGGTGAGCGGGCGGAACGGGAGCTGGACGGGGTCCCCGGCGAGCTCCGTCTCCAGCGCGGCCCGGCCCGCATGAGCGGCGGCCGCGCACCCGAGGACGGCAACGAGCGCCAGAAGACGCATCTCAGGCCACGCGTGCCATCTCCGCGGACACCATGTCCATCAGGTCGCCGAGCAGACCCTCGCCCATGTCGAATTCCGCACCCGCCGCGCGGAACAACTCGGGGACCGGCCGGCGGCCGCCGAGCGCGAGCCCGTTGCGGTACGACGCCACGGCCGCAGTGCGGTCGCGGCGGAAGTTACGCCAGATCTGCAGGGCGCCGAGCAGCGCCAGCGCGTATTCGATGTAGTAGAGCGGGTGGCTGAAAATGTGGCCCTGCTGCTGCCAGCGCGTCGCCTCCTGCCGCTCGAGGCCGCCAAAGTCGATGTCGCCGCCGAAACGCCGGAAGGCGCGCAGCCACATCTCCGTGCGCTCGTCGTGCGAGTGCTCAGGGTTGCGGTACAGCTCCTGCTGGAACGAGTCGATCGTGGCCACCCACGCCATGGTCTGCACGCAGCGCTCGAGCTGCTCGCTCCAGGCGCGCCGGCCGTCCTCGGGCGCGTAGACCTCGGCGGCCCCTTCCAGCGCCATGAACTCCATGGCCATGGAAGCCACCTCGCAGAACTCCATCGGCGCGGAGCGGTTGAAGCTCGGGTCGAGATCGCGAGCCTCGAAGAAGTGGAAGGCGTGGCCGCCCTCGTGAAGCATCGTGATCACGTCTATCTGCAGGCCCGACGCGTTCATGAAGATGAACGGCAGGCGCTGCTCGGCGAAGCCGCACATGTAGCCGCCGGGCCCCTTCCCGGGCCGTGAGTCCAGGTCCAGAAGATCGCGCTCGGCCATGTAGCCGATGTGCTCGCTGAAGAGCGGATCGACGCGCTCGAACAGCCGCCGGCTCAGCGCGACCAGCTCGCAACCGCCGTCGAAGGGCTGCAGCGCGGGCCGGCCGTGCGGGTCCGCGGCCACGTCCCAGGGCCGCAGCGCGTCGACGCCGAGCTCTTCACGGCGCCGGGCCTGCAGCGCGCGGCGCACGGGCAGCACGCGTGACTCGATCGCCTCGTGAAACGCTTGCGTGTCCTCCGGCGTGTAGCAACGCCGCCATTCCGCGTGGCGGTACTCGACATAGTCTTGGAACCCCGCGTTGCGCGCCATGCGCGTGCGCACGTCGATCAGCTTGTCGAGCAGCTCGTCGTAGGCCAGCCGGTCCTGCAACAGGCGCGCGCTCGTCGCGCGCCAACCCGCTTCACGGCGCGCGCGGTCCGGGTCGCGGCCGTAAATGCGCATCCGCGGCAGCGTGTGCTCGGCGCCCTCGAAGGAGACCATCGTGGCCCCCATGAGCCGGCCGAACTCGGTGCGCAGGCTGTTCTCCTCGACGTCCAGGGGCACGTTCTCCGCGCGGTACAGGCGGCGCCGGGTGGCGACGGAGTCCAGGAACTCGCCGAAGGTCCCGGGATCGAGCTCCTTGGTGAACGCGCACTGCAGAAGCTTGTCGTCCAGCTCTTTGCGGCGCTCCATCATGAGCGGCGTGACCGTTTCCAGGAACGTGCGGTAGGCCGCCTGGAGCGCTTCGTCCTCGGTATGCTGCGTGGAAGCGACCAGCCGCTGGTTGCGCTCTTCCTCAAGCGCGTTGTGGAGCTCGTCCATGTCGCCCACCCAGGCTTTCAGCGCAGCCAGGTCCGGCAGGTCGCGCCGGAGCAGCTCGCCGAAGCGCTCGTCGGCGGCCTGCACGTCGGAGGGGTCGAACTCGGCGGGCAAATAGCTGCGCGTCGGCGGCTCGGCTCGAATCATTCGGTTCTCCGGGTCAGCGAACGGTGCGGCTCAAGGAGACATCCAACACGGCGCGGATGCGCGTAGCGACGGTCTCGAGGTGTGCGCGGGTGGCGGCGTCGACCCCGCGGCCGACGAGTGCCTGCGCCGCGACCTGCGAGATCTTGTGCAGCTGCGCGCGCGCAAGCGTGTGCGCGTCGCGCGGGTAATCCTGGGGGTGCAGGTAGAGCCGTGCCAGCACCTCGACGTGGTCCGCTTGCAGGGCGCGCTGGCGGCCGTCGCTCTTCTCCCCACCGGCCCAGATTTCGTCCGAGACCTTGCCGATCACCTCGGCGATGGTCATCGCCGGCTGACCGGGGAGCACGCGCTCCTGGGCCTCGTCCATGTGGCGCAGCACGGAGGGGCTATGCAGCCGGTTCAGCAGCGCCCGGCGCATCGCGCGGATGTTCTTGTTGAGCGGATAGTCGAAGTCTTTCGGCGCGTCGATGCCCCAGTGCCTCCAGCGGTTGACCATCAGCTTGTTGAGCAACTCCGGCGAGAACTTCAGGCTGCCGGCCCGGAACCCCTTTTCGAGCACGAGGTCGAGCGCCTCCCGCTGCCGTTTGAGCGACACGTTCTGGAACGGCGCGGCTCCACCTGCATCGCCGGGGTGCGCCCGCCGAACGTGCGTCCCGCCCACCCAGCGCGCGGCGATCTCGAGACTGCGCCGGTAGCTGCTGAGGATCGAGCGCATGGCCGAACGGTGCAGCCTGAAACCGAAGCCCTCGATGTCCAGCGGGGCCCAATCCGACGCCCACATGTCCTCGCACAGTCCTACACGGTCGCGCGCCCAGGCCACAGGATCGGAGCTCAGGTCCATGATCGTCGCCCCGGGATCGATGTTCGTGGATCCGTACGTGTCCTCGTCGGTGCCGTAGCGCAAGTCGGGATCGGCGCCGCGGCTCGCGATCAGCGCCAGTGCCGCGGCCTCGTCGTCCGCCCCGACGGGCTCGTAGCCGTACTTGATGGCCCAGAAGTCGTACGGGCCCAGGACCCTCGAGAAGTAGTCGCCCTGCTGGGAGGGATCGCGCGAGATGTTGACCGGGTCGTACTCCATGATCGAGCCGATGACGCCCTTGCTGCCGGTCACTGCCGTGTCGTTCAGCTGATCCATGGACAGCATCATGCTGGCCTTGAAGTTGTGGCGCAGACCGAGCGTGTGGCCCACCTCGTGCATCACCACGGCCTTCAGCGACTGCCGGATGTACTCCTGCGGCGGCGGCTTGCCGGGGGCGCGCAGCATGAAGGTGGTATGCGCGAAGTTCAGTTCGGGCGCGCGCGCCACGGAAAGGTTGCAGACGCCGTTCATGAAGCGGGGCAAGTGCTGTTCGTGCGCCAGGAAGTAGGGCTCCGTCTCGCGCGCATCGCCGCGCGGCAGCATGTAGCGCGTGTACCCCCACAGCATGCCGCGCAGGTTCTCGGCCTCGAACAGGATGTCGGCGTCCAGAATCCTCCCCGTGCGCGGGTCGACGCGGCTCGGGCCGATGGCGCCGAATTGCAGGCGTGCGGAGGTGATCCAGCGGAAGGTGTTGTAGCGCGCGTCCTCCGGATCCCACTCGGCGTCCTCCTCCATCTGGCGCACCTCGATGGCGTCCTTGATGCCCACCTTCTCGAAGGCCGTGTTCCACTCCAGGATCCCGTCGCGCACGGTCCTGCGGTACTCGTGCGGCACTGTGTTCTCGATCCAGAACACGAGCGGATCGCGCGGGGGCGAGACCTGGGCCGTGGGCTCCGCCTTGTCGATGCGCCAGCGGTTGCAGTAGCGCACCCAGCTGCTGAGGCCCGGCCGGCTGAAGTTGCGCAGCGCCGTCAGGAAGTAGCCGACGCGGTCGTCGGCCGGGCGCGGCCGGTAGCCGCTCGACTTGGGCAGGCGGTAGAGGCTGTAGTGCATGCCCACCTGGACGCTGCGCGAATCCGGAACGGTTTCGACCTCTTTGTACTTCGCTCCGGAAAACGCCAACAGCACCTGCATCTCGATGTTGCGCGGGAATACCTTGACGCGGCTCCAGTTCGACTTGTCCGCGTCGAAGCTGTACTTGACGCCGAGGCTCTCGCTCAAGTTCTCCGCCACGTCACCCAGGTCGGTCAGGAACAGCGGTCCCAGGTCGACGATCACGGTGTCGCGATCGGGGTGTTTGGCCGCCACGGGCAGCGCGGCCAGCACCGACGGCCCGTACGCACGCTTCACCGCGCGCTCCATCGGGCTCCTGGGGTCGGCCACGAAGCGCGGGTTCTGCTGCAGGACGTGGACCTGCTTGGGCGAGACCTGCTTGAAGCGCAGGATCCGGTCGCCGAGCGTCAGGCCGCCCACCACCCAGCCGCGGCCGACGCCGCGCGAGATGCTCTCGAAACAGAGGAAGTCCCTTTCGAAGTCCGCTTTCTTGAGCTCCGCGTAGACCTTCCCGTCCTTTTCGTGGATGGTCAGGAAGCCCTTCTGGGAATCGGCGTCCTTGAGCAGCTCCTCCGCCTTCTTGCGGGCGGCGACCTTCGGGTCCTTGTCGTCGGCTGCCAAGACCAGCGACGCGAAACAGAACAGCACCGTCAGAGTGCGCATGTCAGCCTCCAGAAGGCGGAAACAGTCGAGTTTACAGCAACCTCAGGCACGCAGCGACTCCCACCGGGATCACCAGGTTGTCGAGCTTGCTGCCCGAGAACGCTTCCAGCAGCGTGGCTGCCGCGCCCGCCATGAGCGCGCGCGCAAACGGCTGGAAGACGGCCGCGCCGGCCGTGGCGCCGACGAAGCAAGCCGCGCTGCCCGCCAGCGAGACGCGCCCCCAGCGGGGAGACTTCACGGAACTGCCGACGAGCGCCGCGGCGGGATCGCCGACCGCCAGAGCCAGCACGCCGGACATGGAGACGGCGGGGTCCGGGAACAGCCAGACAGCGAGCGTCATGCCCGAGAAGTACAGCGTGGTGCCGTTGAGCCCCTGCATGTCTTTCGGGTCCAGGATGGCCTTCAGCAAGGTGCGAAAGCGCTCCTGCAGCGTGGGCATGAACGCACGCAAGAGGTCCACCAGGAAGAAACCCGCCGTCATCGCCGTCAGAATCCCCAGCACCCAGCGGCGCGGGACGCCGGCGCCTACATGGAGGATCGGGATCAGGATCCCGGAGAAATGAAAGAGCTTGCGGCGCCAGGGCATAAGTGCTTCCGGATGGAAACTCGGAGTGGCCTGAATCGTGACACATTAGCGGTTGATACCGCTTTCTGGGCAGACCCCTTACTGACGCGCGGGTTGTAAACCCTTGCGGCGCACGGATTCCGCCGGATGGATGGCAACTTTT
>JAPUHK010000031.1 GCA_027297745.1 Planctomycetota bacterium
TATCGAGAAGGACGCCTCGATCAACGAGCAGATCGACCGCATGCGCCACTCGGCGACCCGCGCGCTGCTCGAGAACGACAACGTCATCATCGTCGCCTCGGTGTCGTGCATCTACGGCATCGGCTCGCCCGAGACCTACGCGCGGATGATCATCGAGTTGAAGGTCGGCGGCCAGGTGGACCGCGCGCAGTTGCTGCGCCAGCTCGACGAGCTGCAGTACCGGCGCAACGATGCGGACTTCGCGCGCGGCTGCTTCCGGGTGCGCGGCGACGTCGTCGAGATCTTCCCCGCCCACTATGAAGATAGGGCCTGGCGGCTGTCGCTCTTCGGCGACGAGATCGAGGAGATCGTCGAGTTCGACCCGCTCACGGGGCACAAGACCGCGGCGCTCGAGGCGGTCAAGGTCTACGCCAACAGCCACTACGTGACGCCGCGCCCGACGCTCAAGCAGGCGATCGTCGGCATCCGCGCCGAGCTGAAGGAACGGCTCGCCTGGTTCCGCGACAACGGCAAGCTGCTCGAGGCCGAGCGGCTCGAGCAGCGCACGACCTTCGATCTGGAGATGCTCGAGACGGTCGGCCATTGCGCCGGCATCGAGAACTACTCGCGGTTCCTGACCGGGCGCGCGCCGGGCGAGCCGCCGCCGACGCTGATCGAGTATCTGCCCGACAACGCGCTGATCTTCGTCGACGAGAGCCACGTTGCGGTGCCCCAGCTGGGCGGCATGTACCGGGGCGACTTCAACCGCAAATCGACGCTGGCGGAATTCGGCTTCCGGCTGCCCAGCTGCGGCACGGTAACGTGGCATTCATCGACGATCAAAAGCGCGTTCTCGGGCAGGTACTCGAACAATGTCGGCGGCGGTTCGCCGGGGTTGCGCCCGGTGAGGTAGCGGGAATAGTTCTCGATGCCGGAACAGAAACCGGTGGTGTCCATCATCTCAAGATCGAAGGTGGTGCGCTCCTGCAACCGCTGCGCCTCCAGAAGCTTGCCTTCGGCGATCAGCTCCTGCAGCCGTTCCTTCAGCTCCGCCTTGATCCCGGGGATCGCCTGCATCAGCGTCGGGCGCGGCGTCACGTAGTGGCTGTTGGGATAGATGGTGATTTCGTCGAGCGCCGCGATCTTTTCGCCGGTCAGCGGGTCGATCTCCCAAATTTTCTCCAGCTCGTCGCCGAAAAGCGACAGCCGCCAGGCCCGGTCTTCCAGGTGCGACGGGAATATCTCGACCACGTCGCCCCGGACCCGAAAGGCGCCGCGGAAAAAATTGGCGTCGTTGCGCCGGTATTGCAGATCGACCAGGCGTTTCAGGAGAACGGCCCTTTCCACGCGCCCGCCGGATTGCAGCTTGACCACCATCTCGGCATAGGTCTCGACGGCGCCGATGCCATAGATACACGACACCGAGGCGACGATGATGACATCGCCCCGTTCCAGCAGCGACCGGGTGGCGGCGTGGCGCATGCGGTCGATCTGCTCGTTGATGGAGGCGTCCTTTTCGATATAGGTGTCGGTGCGCGGCACGTAGGCTTCCGGTTGATAATAGTCGTAGTAGGAGACGAAATACTCGACCGCGTTCGAGGGGAAGAACTCCTTCATCTCGCCGTAAAGCTGAGCCGCCAGGGTCTTGTTGGGGGCCAGAACCAGCGTCGGGCGCCCAAGGTTCTGGATCACGTGGGCGATGGTGAAGGTCTTTCCCGACCCGGTAACGCCCAACAGTACCTGGTCGCGCTCGCCCGCCTCCAGGCCACGGGTCAGTTCGGCAATGGCCTCCGGTTGGTCGCCGGCGGGCTGGAACTCGGACGCCAGCTTGAACGGCTCGCCGCCGGTGACGGGGGGGCGCTTGCCGGGGTCGAAGATTTCGGCGCTGTCCATGGGGCTTTATATAGGCCAGTCACCCCGGGTTGTCGATTTACCCGCAAGGGAGGCGTTCACCGGTTTCCCGGTTGCCAGGGCATGCCCGCGGGCGTAGGCTCCGGGCCTGAAATCAAGTAATCTTTTTTCTTTGGAAAATCCGAACCGGGGATCACGAAAATGTCTTTCGTCGCATCACGCTTGAGCCTGATCAAGCCGTCACCCACCATCGCCGTCACCCAGAAGGCCCGCGACCTTAAGGCCGCAGGCCGCGACGTCATCGGCCTCGGCGCCGGCGAGCCCGATTTCGACACCCCGCCGAACATCATCGAGGCGGGGAAAAAGGCCATGGACGACGGGCTGACGCGCTATACGCCCATCAACGGCATCCCTGAACTTCGCGAAGCCATTGCGGCCAAGTTCAAGCGCCAAAACGGGCTCGAGTATTCGGTGGACGAGATCGCCGTCGGCTGCGGCGGCAAGCAGATCATCTTCAACGCCATGATGGCGACCCTGGACCCGGGCGACGAGGTCATCGTGCCGGCGCCCTATTGGGTGTCTTACCCGGACATCGCGTTGCTGTTCGAGGGCAAGCCGGTGTTCGTCGAGTGCACGGCGGAAAACGGTTTCAAGATGAGGCCGGAAGACCTGGAGGCTGCGATCGGGCCGAAAACCCGGTGGCTGATCCTGAATTCACCCTCCAACCCGTCCGGCGCCGCCTATACCCGGGATGAACTGAAGGCGTTGGCGGACGTGTTGATGAAGCACGACCAGGTCTGGGTGCTGAGCGACGACATCTACGAGCACATCATCTACGACGGTTTCGAGTTTTCCACCATTGCCCAGGTGGAGCCGGGGCTGAAGGACCGCACGCTGACGCTGAACGGTATGTCCAAGGCCTATTGCATGACCGGCTGGCGGGTCGGCTACGCCGGCGGTCCCGAGGAGCTGATCAAGGCGATGGCCAAGGTACAGTCTCAATCGACGACCCACACGTCATCGATCAGCCAGGCGGCGGCGGTGGAAGGGTTGAACGGGCCCCAGGACTTCATCCAGGACAACAACCGTGTGTTCAAGGAACGCCGCGACCTAGTGGTCGGCATGCTCAACCAGTCCCAGGGCTTGTCGTGTTCG